>NZ_JBEYCF010000037.1:0-74843 GCF_040632605.1 Streptomyces sp. NPDC019224
TCCACAAAAATCCCCACCCGCCGGGGGGCCCCCCCCCCCGTGGGGGCCCCCCCCCCCCTCGCTGCGTGTAATACCGCCGCCGACCTAGTCGAGGTAGTCCCGCAGGACCTGCGAACGCGACGGGTGGCGCAGCTTCGACATGGTCTTGGACTCGATCTGACGGATGCGCTCGCGCGTCACGCCGTAGACCTTGCCGATCTCGTCCAGCGTCTTCGGCTGCCCGTCGGTGAGACCGAAGCGCATGGAGACCACGCCGGCCTCGCGCTCGGACAGCGTGTCCAGGACCGAGTGCAGCTGCTCCTGGAGGAGCGTGAAGCTCACCGCGTCGGCCGGGACGACCGCCTCGGAGTCCTCGATCAGGTCACCGAACTCGCTGTCCCCGTCCTCACCCAGCGGGGTGTGAAGGGAGATCGGCTCGCGGCCGTACTTCTGGACCTCGATGACCTTCTCGGGGGTCATGTCGAGCTCCTTGGCCAGCTCCTCCGGGGTGGGCTCACGGCCCAGGTCCTGGAGCATCTGGCGCTGGACGCGCGCGAGCTTGTTGATGACCTCGACCATGTGCACCGGGATACGGATGGTGCGGGCCTGGTCGGCCATGGCGCGGGTGATCGCCTGACGAATCCACCAGGTGGCGTACGTGGAGAACTTGTAGCCCTTGGTGTAGTCGAACTTCTCCACCGCGCGGATCAGACCGAGGTTGCCCTCCTGGATCAGGTCCAGGAAGAGCATGCCGCGCCCGGTGTAGCGCTTGGCCAGCGAGACCACGAGCCGGAGGTTGGCCTCCAGCAGGTGGTTCTTGGCGCGACGGCCGTCCTCGGCGATGATCTCCAGCTCGCGCTTGAGCTTGGGGGCGAGCTTGTCGGAATTCGCCAGCTTGTCCTCGGCGAACAGGCCCGCCTCGATGCGCTTGGCGAGCTCGACCTCCTGCTCGGCGTTGAGGAGCGGGACCTTGCCGATCTGCTTCAGGTAGTCCTTGACCGGGTCGGCCGTGGCACCGGCGACGGCGACCTGCTGCGCGGGCGCGTCGTCCTCGTCGTCGTCGGAGAGGACGAAGCCCTTGTTCTCGCCCTCGCCCTCCTCCTCCTCGCCCTTGCCGACCTTGACCTCCTCGACGACGTCGTCGCCGTCGAGGAGGTCGTCGTCCTGCTTGCCGGCCTTCTTCGAGGCCGTCTTCTTGGCAGCCGTCTTCTTCGCTGCGGTCTTCTTGGCGGCCGACTTCTTGACTGCGGCCTTCTTGGCGGGCGCGGCCTCGGAGGCACCCTCGACCGCCGGGTCCCCGGAGTCGGTGGACGACGGGGCGGCGGGCGCCGCGACAGTCCGCGTCACCGTCGTCTTGGCCGCGACGGTCTTGGTGGCGGTGCGCTTGGCCGGGCTCTTCGCTGCAACGCTCTTGCGGGCGCGTTTCGACGGCTCCGCGGCACTGACCATCAGCGTCACACCCTCTTCCTCGAGGATCTGGTTGAGGCTGCGCAGAACGTTCTTCCACTGGGTTGGCGGAATCTGGTCAGCCTCGAAGGCCCGACGCACGTCATCGCCGGCGATCTGCCCATCAGCCTTTCCCCGCTCAATGAGCGCCATCACAGATTCGGACTCGGCGATCTCCGGCGGGAGCGTACGGGATGTGCTGGCCGACACGAACAACCTCTCGGAACGATGGAAACGGCTTCCGGCCCGGCCCTGAGAGGGCTGGAACCGACGACCGCCGGGCGGGGAATGCACCGACGGCGCGGGCTAGGCCTCAGAACTGCACAGCGTCCTGAACGACTGCTGTATTCCTTCTGTGACGGTCACCTCTTAAGTCATCGCGCTGTTTCGAGGAGTGTTACGCCAGATCCGCGTGGCCCGAGTCACACCCCATTTTGCGATGAACACGACCAAGGCGACATCTCCCCGCCCCTGTGCCGCCGGACCGCCGGGTCCGACGACACATGGCGCGTGCACCCTGCCCGTGCCGGGTCAGTGTTCGCGCGGCGCCGGCACCACTCGTTCCGCCTCGTGGTGGCCCACCAGCAACTGGCGCATGGCCGCCTCGGCGCCCGCGGAGTCACCGGAGGCGAGGGCGTCGACGATGCGCGCATGCAGAGCGAGGGATGCCTCGCTGGGGCGGTCGCAGGCGGTGGCCGGGCCGCCGGAGACCTGCAGCGCGGCGGAGACGATTCCGGAAAGGTGCTCCAGCATCCGGTTGCCCGCGGCCTGGATGAGCAGGGAGTGGAACTCCGAGTCGGCACGGGCGCACGTGATCATGTCGCCTTGCCCAAGCGCGTGTCGCATGATCTCGACCATGTCGGCAAGGCGCTGCTGAAGGTCCTCGCGCCCGTGTCCCGCGGCGAGGCGGGCGGCGAGCGGCTCGATCGTCCACCTGAGATCACCCAGTTCACGGCGCTGGTCATCACGCTGCGGACCGAAGGCGCGCCATTCAATGATGTCCGGATCGAGCAGATTCCAGTCACTGACCGGCCGCACCCGCGTCCCGACATTGGGGCGGGCACTGACCAGCCCCTTCGCCTCCAGTACACGCAGCGATTCCCGCACTACGGTCCTGGAAACCTCGAAACGCTGGCCGATCTCTTCCGGCACCAGGGGGCGATCCGCGCCGAGGTCGCCGGAGACGATCATCTGCCCCAACTGCTGAACAAGTTGGCCGTGCAGCCCACGGCCACGGCTGGCCGATCCCCGTCGGCCCACACGGCCGAGCTCGGCATCGGAACCACCCCAGGGACGCGTGGCGGCGCGCTCGCCGGCCGGCGCCTCCGCATAGGGGTAACGGTCGAGTTCGCCCGGACCGGCGAGGCCGGAATCGGCGGAGCGGGCGGTGGTCATCATGGTGTGCGCAAGGGTACTCACGCATCCTTTGTCGGCGGCTCCCAGCCGCCCCTTGAGGTCTTTGCTGAAAAGCACACGAAAGGGTGATCGGCACTTGCCCCTCAATTGACGGCTTAATGGTATAAACCGGACGTTTCAAAGAGGTTGTGAGAGCCCGCCTCCCCAGCCCTGCCTCGCGATCACCAACGGACCCTGCCCCGAAGGCTGGTGAACAGAAACGCGCAGACGAGGGCCGACAGCGACAAGGTCAGGGCCGCACCCACGGGCTGCGCCACGATCCGTACCGCGGCCAGCAGCCACCGGTCCGCCTCCCCCGGCCACTGGAGCCAGGCCAGTTCCCGCAGCCGGCCGGGAAGCCCTGTCATCGAACGGGTGGTCGACGCCTTTGGCATCCGCTCGACGAGCGGCACCACCACTACGGGTACGGCGAGCACGGCAGCAATGCCCGCGGCCGTCACCCGGAAGACACCGGCGGCCAGCAGCCCGGCCCAGGCACAGCCGACGGTCAGGCCGGACCAGCTCACCGCCAGGGAGACCGCATTCGAGGGGACGTGGAGCAAGTCCCCTCCGTACACGATGCGAAGGGTCTCCGCCGAGGCCAGCGCGACCAGCAGTGCCAACAGGAGCGAGACACCCCCGGACACCACCAGCTTGGCGAGGAGCAGGCCCAGTCGGCGGGGCACCGTTCCCCGGCCGGCGGCGAGTGCCGGATAGCGGAACTCGTCGCCGAAGGAGAGCGCTCCGAGCAGCCCGGCCCCGAGCGCGGTGGGCGGGAGCGGCAACAACGAGGGCCAAGCAGCGATCACATGCACCAGCGGGGCGTCGCTGCCACGGGCCAGCAGCACGGACAGGCTGACGGAAGCAATCAGGACCACAGCCATGATCACGGTCGTGGACCTCACCCCGAACAAGCGACGCAGTTCGTAACGCACCGGCCACAGTGGCCCCCGCGCCGGGCGCCGCCTGATCGGCGGCGGGACCGCACCCCGCGCGACCGGGCGGGGAGCGGCGCCGGGGCTGTCGGCCGCGGCTTTGCGCAATGGTGTGTCGGAACCGGCGGTCCCGACTGGACGCGCCACCGTCCCGTGGGTCCCGCTTGCGGGGACGGCGGCATCGACCGTGCCCTCAGCACCGTGAACGGCCGGCGCCCCGGCAGCGCCGACGGGGCCCATGTCGCCCAGCTCGTCGGCGAGCTGGTGAACGGGGAGCCCATGCCGGAACGCCGCGTCACCGACTTCCGCACAGCTGCTGCCGTACACGGCGAGCCGGTTGCTGGCCGCCTCCGCGACGACCTCGACGGACCGCTGAGCGACTCGCGCTTCCCGGCTGATGATCGCGGCGAGGCGAGCGGCGTACGGGGAGCGGACGGCCACGCGGGGTCGTAGGCGGGTACGGGAGAAAGCCGCCCCGTCCTGATCGGCGACCAGGCGCCCGCCGTCGATGGTCACCACATGGCCGGCCGAGCGCGCGGCCTCCTTGGGGTCACTGGTGGCGAACAGGACGGTCCCGCCCCCCTCGGCGTGGGAGCGCAGCATGCCGTGCAACCAGGCAGCCTCCCTCGGGGACAGATCCTCCGCCGGGTCGTCCAGGATGAGCGTGTGCGGGTCGCCGAGCAACGCGCAGGCGAGCGCCAGCCGCCGGTCCATGCCACGGGAGAGCCGGCCGATGCGCTGGTCCCCCAGGCCGGCGAGGCCCACGAGGTCGAGCAGTTCGTCCGCCCTGGACGCGGGGACGCCCGCGACGGCGCAAAGCATGCGCAGTTGCCCGCGCACTGTGCGCGCGGGGTGCCCCGGCACGTCCCCCAGCACCACTCCCACCTCACCGGCCGGGCGCGGCACGCGGTGCAGCGGCCTGCCCCGGAAGTAGGTGATACCCCGGCCCGGCTCCAGCTCGAGCATCAACCTGAGGGCCGTGGTCTTACCGGAACCCGCCGCCCCCAGCAGCGCGGTGACACAGCCCGGTTCGGCATCGAAGGTGAGGTCGTCCACGGCGGGGGGCTGTCCACGGGAGCGGGTGCTGGTTAATCCGATGGCCTGGAGCATCGCTTCTCTCGCAGGAAAATGGGACGGCACAAGCGGGGCCGCCCGGCGGCGAGTGAGTACCGCAGCACGATAACCCGACATATCTGACTTTTTGCGCAAGTCGGAGCGCTCGGCGCTTTGAAGGCCCCTTCACGCCCGGCGGCCGGCCGACTTCGACCGAACCGCGAGGCTCCCGGCCCCGCTCCTCGCCGGCCACGACCGTCGGACAGGCGCGTCCCCAACCTCACAGGGCAGTACAGCCAGTGCTGCCGCAGCCAGGGTTCACCCGGAAGGAGCGGCGTCGGGTACATCCCCAAGTTCTCGGCTCCGCTCGAACAGGGGAGACCCCACTCCAAGTTCTCGGCTCCGCTCGAACAGGGGAGACCCCACTCCAAGTTCTCGGCTCCGCTCGAACAGGGGAGACCCCACTCCCCGGTGTGCCGGCCGGAAGCCCTCGTACTGGATGTACTCGGGGTTTCGGCCGGGGCGGCGAGAGTGCGTGCATGGCATCGCGACAGGGTGAACCCCGGCCACCGCAGTACTAGACCTCGGGGCGCAGCATCGGCGGGTTGAGCACCGTCGCCGTCCCCGAGCGGAACAGCTGGGCGGGCCTGCCTCCCTGGCGGGTGGTTGTTCCGCCGGTAGGCACCAGGAAGCCCGGCGTACCCGTCACCTTGCGGTGGAAGTTCCTCGGATCGAGCACCACGCCCCACACCGCCTCGTACACCCGGCGCAGCTCACCGACCGTGAAGGCGGGTGGGCAGAAGGCAGTGGCCAGCGAGGAGTATTCGATCTTGGAACGGGCTCGCTCGACTCCGTCGGCGAGGATCTTCGCATGGTCGAAGGCCAGCGGCGCCTGGCGCTCCCCGTCCGGGGCGTAGCCGCCCTCCGGGCCGAGCAGATCCTCGACAGGCGCCCATCGCGCGCTGTTAGCGTCACCACCCGCCCGGGGAGCGGGTAGATCGGGCGCCAGCGCGAGATGGGCGACGCTGACGACCCTCATCCTCGGATCGCGCGCCGGGTCCCCGTACGTGGCGAGCTGTTCCAGATGAGCGCCGTTACCAACGGCCGGGGCCGCCGGGTCCTGTGCGCACAGGCCGGTCTCCTCGACGAGCTCCCGCGCCGCCGCGGCCCCGAGATCCTCGTCGGCTTTGACGAAGCCGCCCGGCAGCGCCCACCTGCCTTGGAACGGAGCCTCCCCCCGGCGTACCACCAGCGCACACAGCGCATGCCGACGTACCGTGAGCACGACCAGGTCGACGGTGACGGCGAACGGCGGAAAGGTCGACGGGTCGTAGGGCGGCATGCCGCGATCATAGTCGTCTTCCTGACGATAAGCACACCCTTCCCCACTACTCTTCGCAATCTTCCGGAACCGGCTCCCAGGCGCCCCGAAAAGGCATGCGGTCCAGTCCCGCGTGCGGCGCCGGACCCCGGCGCCGCACGCGGCTCAACGGCTGGTTCCCGTCCGCCGGCGCCCCTGCGCCCCGGGACGGGCGGTTCGGCGCTTGCCCGCCGCAGCCGGCCCGGGCCGGGTGGAGCCGGAACGTGTCCTGGCACGCCCGGCCGGTCGCACGCGTGCGGGACGGGCCCCCGCGACCCGTTCCGCACATCGGTCGCGCCGGGCAGCCCGCGTGCTGCGCTCACCGCGGAGGCAGCGCCGCAGCGTCTCCGGGTCGAGGCCCTGGTTGCATGCCTCGTGCAGCAGCTGGGCGAAGGTGTAATGCGGATCGAGGCGCAGGGCGAGCCCCAGCGCGACGCGTGCGGCCGGTTCGTCACCCGTCGACCAGGAGACCCAGCCCGCCAGGGTGAGAGGGGCTGCGGCGTGTTCCTCGTACGGGGCGACGCAGCGGCGGGCCAGCGCGCGCCAGAGCCTCAACGCCGCATCCGCTTCCGCCCCTTCCATCCACTCGGCCGCCCGGTCCCGGGTCTCCCTGTCCTGGAGGCCGAGAATCACCGACGCAGCCTCCTCGTCGCTGATCAGCCGGTCGTCGTTGATGTCGGCCAGGGAAGGTGCCGCCGCGGGTGCCTGCCCGAGGCGGTCCATGAGCCGGCGAGCGAGCTTCAGCGTGGCGCCGCTGACCTCCTTGCGACGCTCCCGGTCGAACAGCAGGGGCACCATCGCGCTGCCTGCCGAGTCAAGGGCGCGCAGTTGGGCGTCGTCCGAAGTGCGAGTGAGCGGGGTGAGTCTCGCCTCCATCTCACGCAGCGAGCCCCGCACCTGGATGCCCGCGTAGGTGGCCGCCGCCGCCATGACCGAAGTGCCAGGCATGGCCATGGGGTTGCCCTCGGCCGGGCAGCAGCGGGCATCGGGGCAGACGTAGGACCAGAAGCGGTTGTCCGAGATGCACAGCGCTTCGAGAACGGGCACGTCCAGCGCTCCGCAGGCTGTACGCAGTCGCTGGGCGAACGGCCGCAGGCGCTCCATGGTCTGGTTGCCCGTCTCGCCGTCCGCCGGATCCTGGCAGAGGAAGACGACGATGGCGTCGGGTCGCGCGCCCCGTCGCTCGCTGCCCTTGATCAGGCACTCGGCGAGCTGCTCGGCGACCACGGGCCACTCCTGCGCGGACTGCGGGATCCCGAGCCTGAGCCGTCCTCCGAACCGGCCCCGGCCACCGTGCAGGGCGACCATGACCACGCTGTCGTTCGGATGGAAGCCCATGAGATACGGGAGCGCGTCGGCGAGCTCGGCCGGGCCCCGCAGGGTGATCTGCTGTTCTTCGGAAGGGCCGATGGGTTCGGGGTGCTTGTTCATGGCCCGACCGTCTCGCGGTTCACCAATCTCCGCTACCCCTGTGGATAACTTATCCACAAGGGGTAATCGGCTGTTCGCGGTTGTCGGACCCATCGGGTTGCATGGAGGCATGACCAACGCAGATCGCGCAGAGCTCAGGGCTTCGGCCGATTCCGTACTGGCCCGACTTGTCGGTGACGCCTCCGGTGCCGCCAGGCTGCGCGAGGACCAGTGGCGAGCCATCGAGGCACTCGTCGCGGACAAGCGGAGAGCGCTGGTCGTCCAGCGCACGGGTTGGGGGAAGTCCGCGGTGTATTTCGTCGCGACTTCCCTGCTGCGCGCCCGGGGCGGCGGGCCGACCGTCATCGTCTCGCCGCTGCTGGCGCTGATGCGCAACCAGGTCGCGGCGGCGGCCCGAGCCGGCATCAGCGCGCGCACGATCAACTCGTCCAACACGGAGGAGTGGGCCACCGTTCAGGCCGAAGTGGCCGCCGGTGAGGTCGATGTGCTGCTGGTCAGCCCCGAGCGGCTCAACAATCCCGATTTCCGCGACCAGGTGCTGCCCCAGCTTTCCGCGGCCACCGGGCTGCTCGTTGTCGACGAGGCGCACTGCATCTCCGACTGGGGCCACGACTTCCGGCCCGACTACCGGCGGCTGCGGACGATGCTCGCCGATCTCGCCACCGGTGTCCCGGTGCTCGCCACCACCGCGACCGCCAACGCCCGGGTCACCGCCGATGTGGCGGAGCAGCTGGGCACCGCCTCCGACACGGACGCGCTCGTCCTGCGGGGACCGCTGGACCGCGAGAGCCTGAGCCTCGGAGTACTGCGACTGCCCAGCGCGGCACACCGACTGGCATGGCTCGGGGACCACCTCAAGGAGCTCCCGGGTTCGGGGATCATCTACACCCTGACGGTCGCGGCTGCCGAGGAGGTCACTGCCTACCTCCGGCAGTGCGGGCACACCGTCGCTTCCTACACCGGCCGCACGGAGAACGCGGAGCGGCAGCAGGCGGAGGACGATCTGCTGGCCAACCGGGTCAAGGCACTGGTGGCGACCTCGGCTCTCGGCATGGGATTCGACAAGCCCGATCTCGGCTTCGTCGTACACCTGGGCTCGCCCTCCTCCCCCATCGCCTACTACCAGCAGGTGGGCCGCGCCGGACGCGGCGTCGAGCATGCCGAGGTATTGCTCCTGCCGGGAAAGGAGGACGAGGCCATCTGGCAGTACTTCGCGTCGGTCGCCTTCCCACCCGAGGAGCAGGTCCGTCGCACCATCGACGCGCTGGCGCAGGCCGGGCGGCCGCTCTCGCTGCCCGCCCTGGAACCGTTGGTCGACCTGCGGCGCACACGGCTGGAGACCATGCTCAAAGTGCTCGACGTCGACGGAGCGGTCCGGCGGGTGAAGGGTGGCTGGACAGCGACGGGAGAGCCCTGGGTCTACGACGCCGAGCGCTACGCCTGGGTGGCCCGTCAGCGAGCGGCCGAGCAGCAGGCGATGCGCGACTACGCCACGACGGACGGTTGCCGGATGGAGTTCCTGCGCCGTCAACTGGACGACGAGGAGGCGACCGCGTGCGGGCGTTGCGACAACTGTGCCGGTGCGCGGTTCGACGAGGGCGTGTCCGCCGCCGCGCTGGACACCGCGAAGGGTGAGCTCGGCCGGCCCGGCGTGGAGGTGGAGCCGCGCAAGATGTGGCCGACCGGCCTCGCGTCGGTCGGTGTCGATCTCAAGGGCCGGATCCCGGCGGCGGAGCTCTGCGGTACGGGCCGGGCACTGGGCCGACTCTCCGACATCGGATGGGGCAACAGGCTGCGCCCGATGCTGGCCACCCAGGCACCGGACGGTCCGGTGCCGGACGATGTAGCCGCTGCGGTGGTGTCGGTGCTGGCCGACTGGGCCAGGGGCCCCGGCGGCTGGGCACCGGGGGTCGTGGACGCCGTGCCCCGCCCGGTCGGTGTCGTCACCATCGCGTCGAACCACAGACCCCAGCTCATCGAATCCTTGGGCAGACGCATCGCCGAAGTGGGGCGGATGCCCCTGCTGGGGCGCGTGGCCCTTGGTCCGGGCACCGATGATGTCCGAATGTCGCAGACCAACAGCGCCCAGCGGGTCCGGGCCCTGCACGAGAGGCTGATCGTGGGTACCGAGCTCGCGGAGACCTTGATGACCGCGAGCGGACCCGTGCTGCTCGTGGACGATCTCTCGGACACCGGCTGGACCCTCGCCGTGGCGGCGCGGTTGCTGCGGCGAGCAGGAGCGGAGGCGGTGTTTCCGCTGGTCCTCGCTGTTCAGGCGTGACAGGGGGCGTCAGCCGGGGCAGGACTGGGCAGGGATATCCGTGTCATTCCGGCTGATTACCGTCAGCCGCGTCAATTGCTCGTTGCCGCCTGCCGATACGCCAGGAAGAATTGGGCTCGCTCCCCGCACGGTCCTTTCGCGGGCCCCAAAAGGGCTGTGCCGCGGCGCGCCCTCACCCGACCCTGCCCGCATCGTGGGCGCGTATGCGAAGGGAGGACCGTGACCTTCGGATTCGCTCCGTCCGCAGCCACTTCGATGTCGGCAGCCGCCGACTCCGCCAACCGCTTTGCCCGAATGCTCGAACCGGCCGAGTGGGCGGCGGCCGGCATACCACTGCTGCGCAGTCCGCGTGAGGTGGTCAGCGGGCTGCACGCCAGGCACCGGCCGACCCCCACGACCGCCGTGGTTGCCGTCCTGGACCACGAGGAGCGCCTGACGGCGAGCGCCTCGTTCGCCCGCCGCTCGGTGACGGCGGACGGCTGGGAATTCCGGAACTCGCTGCTGGCGCACCTACGCCGCGTCATCCCGCACGATCTGCGCCGCCGTACGCCCGTCCGCACCGCGGTACTGCTCTACTGCCGTGAGGGCGACGAGCGTTGGACGGAGGAGGACGGGGCATGGATGTGGGGACTGCGGGACGCCTGCACCCTGCACGGGCTGCGTTGCGGCGCCTACATCACACTGACCCGCGATGGCTGGCAGGTGCTGGGCGAGGGCCGGGGCGGCCGTCGCCCGAACTCCACGTCGCAGCCTTCCGCGCTCGCCGACACCTCGCTGGACCTGGATCAGGTGCCGTCGCGTACGGGTGGAGGCGCGGCGCAAGCACTGCACCGCTCCGCCGCTCGCTGAGCACGCTCGGACCCGGCCGCCCTCGCGGGCAGCCGGGTCGCCGAAGGCGCACGGGTCACCACGTGCCGGGGAACCCAGTCGCCGCAGAACGGCGTGCGCTGCGGCTCAGACGCTTGCGCCGAGCACGGCGTTGATGCGCTGCGGGTCGCCGCAGACGATCAGCAGCGCACCGGCGAACTCCCGGGCCTTGGTCAGCGCCCGCGTGGCCGCGTCGTCGGCCGGGCCGTTGACCGCGACGATCACCACGGGCCGGGGCTTGACCCGGCCGGCTGCTGCGGCCGCGGCGAAGAAGACGTCGTCGCCCGCTTCCTCGTGGGCCCAGTAGGCGGTCTCACCGAAGGAGAGCTCGTGGGTCGCCCACGGGTGCTCTCCGCCCGTGGTCAGCACCAGGATGTCGCCGGGTTGGCGGCCCGAGTCGAGCAGCAGGTCCACTGCCTCGTCGGCGGCGTCGAGTGCGCCGTCCGCCGATGCGGGAATGATCTGGAGCTGCGGCGCGGAACGATTCTCCGGCCGCGCCGCCTGGGGCCGACCGGAGGTGGAGTGCGGGCGCTGCGCCGGGGGCACAGGCCGCGGGCCGGGACCCGGACGACCGGGGCGCGGCGTGGCCGCTGAACGCGGACCGGGTACGGGACGAGGGGTCGACGCGGCACGGCCGGTGGCCGGGGTGACGCGGGGACCCTGGGCGCTCTCGTGAATCTGAGGCTCCTCGGGGATGAGAGGCATGGGTGGTTGTCTATCAAACGCCGACGCCTCGGGCATCAGCGGGTGGGCACATGTACGCGATCAGAAGTCGAAGCCGAGCTGGCCCCCGCTTTCCAGTGCGGCCGTCTCTGCGGAGAAACGGACCTTCTTCAGGTGCTGCCACCGGGGCAGCGCGTCGAGGTAGGACCACGAGAGACGGTGGTGGGCGGTGGGCCCACGCTCCTCCAGTGCGGCCCTGTGCACGGGGGACGGATAGCCGGCGTTGGCTTCGAACGCAAAGTCCGCATAGTCGCCGTTCTGTGCGCCGAGTTCGGCCATCATCGCGTCCCGGCGGACCTTTGCGATCACCGATGCCGCGGCCACCGCAATGCAGGACTGGTCGCCCTTGATGACGGTACGGACCTGCCAGGGGCTGCCCAGGTAGTCGTGTTTGCCGTCAAGGATCACAGCATCGGGGCGGACCGGCAGCGCTTCCAGGGCACGCACGGCGGCGAGCCGGAGTGCGGCGGTCATGCCGAGCTCGTCGATCTCCTGGGGCGAGGCGTCACCGAGGCCGTACGCGGTCACCCAGCTTTCCAGCACCGGAGCGAGTTCCGCGCGGCGCTTCGGGCTGATCAGCTTGGAGTCGGTGAGTCCGGCGGGGGGTTTGCGAAGACCGGTGATCGCGGCGCACACGGTGACGGGTCCCGCCCACGCTCCGCGTCCGACCTCGTCGACACCGGCGACGGTCTTGGCACCGGTGGTGGCGCGGAGTGAGCGCTCGACGGTGTGCGTGGGTGGTTCGTACGGCATGGCGTCTGTCAGCGTACGCCGAAGGAAACGCCAGGAACACCCCGGGGCGCCTCTCGGACCTCCACACCGGCGCCCGCAATCCTGGCGGGCCGCCCTCCGGCTCGTGAGGCGCGGCCCCGGGCCGGCTCTCAGTGTGGGCCGGAGCGGAAGAACGGCACCGCGACCTGATCGATCAACGCCTCGATCTCCGCGTCGCCCCACTCACTGCCGCACACCTTGGTGCGGTACATCATCATCGCGGGGATCACGTCGAAGGCCAGTTCGCTCATGGCGCAAGGGCGTACCTCACCTCGCTCGACCCCCCGGCTCACCACTTCTCTGATGAGCTCGGTCGACGGCCGGATCACTCCGTCGAGGATCACGGCCTGGAAGCGTTCCGCCGTTCCGGCATCGCATTCGTGAATGACCGAGCGCAAGGCAGAGCCGGAGGTGGAGAGCATCGCGTCGCGCATGCCCCGGCACAGCTGGTAGAGGTCGTCGCGGACGTTGCCCGAGTCCGGGGCCCGCCCCGGTGCCGGCATGGCGCTGCGCAGCGCCTCTGCGACCAGTTCCTCCTTCGAGGACCAGCGTCGGTAGAGGGCGGCCTTGCCCGTCTGGGCACCGGCGGCGACGCCTTCCATCGTCAGACCGTTCCAGCCGACCGTACTCAGCGCTTCCAGCGCCGCTTCGAGGATCGCGCGTTCCAGCACGGACCCCCGGCGACGCAGGGACACCACCGGCTGCCGAGCGGCGGCAGTCGATCGCGAAGTGACCATGAGCTTCTCTCCATCGAACAGATGTGATTCACCTCCGCGAACCTGCCGAGATCGGGAACCAGCAGACACGGAGACAGAGGGGGACAGCGCGGGGTCGAGCGACTCCCGGCCGGAGCCGATGACCCCGGACCCATCCGGCAACAAGAACACAGTGAACGCTTGCGTTCACTGGAAGGGACTCGGTAACGTCGGCCGGACAGTGAACGGAGTCGTTCACTAATTCTCTTGTGGGGGACCTTCAGTGACCACCTCTCAGTTAGATGCACGGAGCACGGCGGGCGCGGCGCGTCGGCCCGGCCGCCCGGGGATCGCCCTGGCCGTCATCGCCGCCTGTCAGTTGATGGTTGTGCTCGACTCCACAATCGTCAACATCGCGCTCCCGCACATCCAGGAAGCCCTGAGTTTCTCGACCACGGATCTGTCCTGGGTCCTCAGCGCCTACACGCTCACCTTCGGCGGCCTGCTGCTGCTCGGCGGCCGGGCCGGGGACGTCCTCGGCCGCCGCCGGGTGTTCATGGCCGGCATCCTCGTCTTCACCCTCGCCTCACTCCTGGGCGGGTTCGCCCAGGAGCCCTGGCAGTTGCTCACCGCTCGCGCGCTCCAGGGCATCGGCGGCGCCATCGCCTCACCGACCTCGCTCGCGCTGATCACCACGACGTTTCCCGAAGGGCCCGAGCGCAACCGTGCGTTCGGCGTGTTCGCCGCGGTGTCTGCGGGAGGCGGCGCGATCGGACTGCTGGCGGGCGGGATGCTCACCGAATGGCTGGACTGGCGCTGGGTCTTCTTCGTCAACGTGCCGATCGGTGTGCTGATCGCGGTCCTGGCTCCGATGTACATCAACGAGTCCGACCGGCACTCGGGCCGCTTCGACATCTCGGGGGCCCTGACCTCGACCCTCGGCATGGCATCGCTGGTATACGGGTTCATCCGGGCCTCCGAGGAAGGGTGGCAGGACTCGCTCACGCTGGCCTCCTTCGCTGCCGCGGTGGTTCTGCTCGCCGTCTTCGTGCTCGTGGAGATGAAGGCCAAGGAACCGATCACGCCCCTGCGGATGTTCGCCGACCGCAACCGTTCGGGCACATACGTGATCATGCTCAGCCTGGCCGCTGCCATGTTCGGCATGTTCTTCTTCATCGTGCTGTTCGTGCAGAACGTCCTGGCCTACAGCCCCATCGAATCCGGACTGGCCTTCCTGCCCGTAACCGTCTCGATCATCATCGGAGCGGGACTCTCGCAGCGATTCCTCCCCGTTCTAGGACCGAAACCGTTCATGATCACCGGTTCGGCACTCGCCGGTGCAGGCCTGTTCTGGCTCACGTTCATCTCCCCCGACAGCTCCTACCTGGCCGGAGTCCTCGGTCCGATGCTCGTGTTCAGCTTCGGCATGGGGCTGAACTTCGTGACGCTGACCCTGACCGCGGTATCCGGAGTCGCCCAGCACGAAGCCGGTGCGGCCTCCAGCCTGCTCAACGCGAGTCAGCAGGTGGGCGGTTCGCTGGGGCTGTCCATCCTGGTCACGGTCTTCGGCACCGCCAGTCGCAACGAGGCCGAGAGGCAGGTGCCGAAGTTCCTGGCGCAGGCGTCACCGGAGCAGAAAGCGCAGTTCGCCAAGACCCAGGAGCTGCCCGGGACCTGGGGCCACGCGGTGCTCACCGAGGGCATATCCACGGCGTTCCTGGCGGCGGTGGCCATGGCCGTTCTCGCCCTGCTGACCGCGTTGCTGGTCATCCGCGTGCGCAAGAGTGACCTGGACGCACTGAGCGGCAAGGTCGCTGCCGGGAGGCCGGTGGCGTAGCGCGCGGACGCGATGCCGGTTGCGAGCCGCCCGCGAGGGGACGGCCTGCACGATCGCCGTCGCCGGCACCGGAAGTCGGTGCCGGCGTGCGGGGCCCGGTTCCGCTCACACGGAACCGGGCCCCGGGATCAGTACGGATCGTACGGGTCATAGACGTCGTCCGTCCCGCTACCGCGCTCGTCGCCGTTGTCGCCCGAGCTCAGGCCCCGGCAGTCGAGGGTGCGGAAGCCGGGGTCCCAGTCGCCGAGGATCTCCCGGGCTCGCTTCTCTCCCCAACTCATGGCGTACCAGGGCTCGTCGGAGTCCAGCAGCGTCCGCTGAATGTCCTGCAGCGCACAGGAGCGCAAAGGTTCGGGCAGGGTGTCGAGCGCGGGTACCGCGTCGGCCGACAGGTCCTTGAGGTACTCGATGTCGATCGAGTGATCGTTGCGGTAGCGCTGGACGTTCTGCTCGGCGATCAGGCCATCGGGCGAGACGAGGCCGAAGGCCAGTACGCCGACGGCAGCACTCGCTGCGACGGCGCGCGGCAGCAGCCGGGGGCCGAAGACTCCGGACGCCATGATCAGGACGAGGACTACGCCGAGCCAGAGTTCCGCGGCGGCCACGGAGATCCTCAGCCGGGTCAGACCGTACGCGTCGACGTAGAGGTCCATGCGCCGAAGGGCCGAGGCGACCACGACGAGCGTGAGCAGGCACAGGGTGCCGAGCACGGCGCGGACGAGGGTGCGGTCGCGGGCGCCGCCGCGTGGCGCCCAGCGAAGTGCCAGGGCGATGACGCCGAGCGTGAGAACCGTGGCCCAGAGCAACTGCCAGAAGCCTTGGCGGGCGTACGCGGAGTAGCTGAGATCCGTCTCGGCCATCACCTTGTCGTATCCGCCGAGGAGCACCGTCAGCTGAATGGCGAGGAAGACAGCGAAGAGGAGGTTCAGAACGATCAGCGGGAGAGCCCATTCCAACCGCCCACGCGCCTTGCCCGGGCGTACGGTCACCCCGTCCCAGCGGACCGGGGCGGCGGCGGTGTAAGCGGCGGCGAGCGCACCGACGAGACCGAGGAGGCCCAGGAAGATCCGCCACGGGCTGTCACCGACCGACACATCAGGGGTCAGGCTGCCCAGCAGGTCCGCGAAGGCGGCGTCGGCACTCGCGAAGAGCGCACCGAACACGATGAGCAGGAGGGCGGCCACGGCCGCGGAGCGGAACAGCACACCGAACCGGCCCCGGGTCCCCGACATGCGGTCGCGCACACCCCGGGCGCCCCAGCCCAGCGACGCGAACACGGAGGTGAACAGGCCCAGGGAAGCGAGGAAGACACCGAGCCAGCTCCTGCTGCCGTGCAGCGCCAGCGAGCCGAGCGCCAGAGCGGACACCAGGGCGAGGAACGTAGGCCAGCCGGCGTCCCGGAGCGCCGGAACGGCCAGCAGCGCCAGTCCGCCGATCCCCCAGCCTGCGGTCCAGGGGCGCAGACTGCGGCCGGCCGCCCGCGCGGCGATGTACACACCGGCCGAGGCGGGCAGCGCCACGATCAGCAGGTTCAGCCCGATGCCGTCCCCCAGCAGCGCCATGCTGAGCAGTGCCGTCGCAAGGGCGGCCACGAGGGTGCCGGTGCGGACGGGCCCGGGCTTCATGGCCCGAAGCCGCGTGACCACCGAGGGAGGCGGCGTTCCCCGGGGGCTGGACGGCCTCGGCCCGCCGGGCCGCTGCGCCGCGTAAGCGGGGATCTTCGGCGGCTCGGGCGACGCGCCGCCTGCACTCTGGCCCGAGGTCGCGCCGACGGTGGCGTGTGCAGGCTCCGCCCCGGCTTCGGGCGCCACGGTCGGCGCGGGGATGCACCCGGCCGCCGGCCCGCCGCCGGCCCCGGAGTCCCGCCCGGGCGACGCGGCCTCCGAGGGCACGGCCCGGGGCCCCGCGCCCGGGGCCGGGCGGCCCGAAGCGCCCGCCGTCCCGGGCCAATGGTCCTCCGGGGACGCAGGTCTCGAGGTGTCCGGCGCGTTCCGGGGCGAGGCGGGTTCCTCCGGCGCGGGTTCGGGCCTGGATGAATCTGACGGTATTTCGGACACGGGACCCCTCCCCACCGGGGTCCGCTCACGCGTGCCCTGGGCAGCCCGCGCCCCCGGCGTCTCATTCGGTGCGCGCCCGTCGTCATGATCACCGAGGGCGGCGTGGCCGAAAGAGTAACCCCGTGTCACAGCCCTCAGCCGTGAGAGACCGTGCTGTGGCAGGACCGTGACAGTTGAGGCGGGGATTCGGCTACGACACCGCTCGGTCGGGCGGTGGTCCGGGACCCGAGTCGCCAGGTCGCGCGGCGCCGGCACCAACAGCCCCTGGCTGGGCGGCCCGGCTACCGCATCGCGGTCGCGCGGCGGCCCGGCTGCGGCGGCCCTGGACGGGGCCGGCAGCGGTACCTCCGGCTCATGCGGCGGCCGGCGCCGGGATCCGCCAGGCCGGGTCCGGCTATCGCGTCGTGCGGTCCGGCAGGGGCTCCGTGGGGGCCGTCCAGTCCGGCAGGGCTTCTGTCTGGGCCGTCCAGTGCGCGGGAGGCGCACCCCCGATGCCCGCCGCGATCACTCCGCCCACGATCGCGCAGGTCGTGTCGACGTCGCCGCCGGCCTGAGCGGTCACCCAGAAGGCCTGCTCGAAGTCGCCGAGACTCCGCGCCGCCGACCACAGGGCGAACGGAACGGTGTCGTGCGCGCTGGTGCGGCGCCCGTTGCCGAGGACCGCCGCGACGGTGCCCGCGTCCTCGTAGTCCAGCATGTCGCGGGCCCGGCGCAGGCCCGCACCGACGGCGCTGCGCGGGACGAGCGCGACGACCCCGTCCAGCAGGTCCGCCGGAGCGGGCGGCCCGGCCGGTGAGGCGACGAGCGCCGCAGCGGCCGCGACGGCCATCGCGCCGACGACGGCCTCCCGGTGCTGGTGTGTGGTGTACGAGGAGATCTCGGCCTGGTGTGTGGCCTGCTCGGGGTCGTCCGCGTACCAGGCGCCGAGCGGCGCGATACGCATCGAGGAACCGTTGCCCCAGCTGCCCTGTCCGTTGAACAGGGAGGAGGCGAGCTCACGCCAGTCGCCGCCCTCGCGGACCAGGCGGAGCATGCGGTTCACCGCGGGGCCGTACCCCCGGTCGAAGTCGTGATGGTGCGCGAACGAGTGGACGAGGGCGTCCTGGTCGATGCGGCCGTGCTCCCGGAGTACGGCCACGACGGAACAGGCCATCTCCGTGTCGTCGGTCCACTGCCACGGGCCGGGCGGGAGGGCGCGGTCCTTGAGGAGCGGGTAGTTGGCGGGCACGAAGAACTGGGAGCCCAGGGCGTCTCCCACGGACAGGCCGCGCAGGCTGGCAAGGGCGCGTTCGAGGCGCTGGTCGGAAGCGGATTCGGTCATCGCTTCCACTCTATCCGGTGATGCCGTACGGCTCAGGAGTACGCCAGCGCTCAAAGGGACGGTCGAGCGTGTACCTCCCGTCCTGGCCAAGGAGCAGCGTCCGCGATTCCCCGTTTCCGGGGTTGGAAAGCGATTCGAATTCGGCCACGGACCAGTGGAACCAGCGCATGCAGAAGAGCCGCATGGTCAGACCATGGGTGACCAGCAGGACGTTCGGCGGGTGGTCGGGCGCCTCGAAGCTGCGGTGCAGGCTCTCCAGGAAGGCGCCGACCCGGTCGTACACATCCGCCCCGGACTCGCCCTGCGCGAAGCGGTAGAAGAAGTGTCCGTAGGCGTCCCGGTAGGCCTTCTGCAGCCTGACGTCGTCGCGGTCCTGCCAGTTTCCCCAGTCCTGTTCGCGCAGCCTCGGCTCCTCGCGTACCCGTATGCGCCCGGCGTCCAGGCCGAAGGACGCGAATGTCTCGTGGGTGCGCCGGTAGGGGGAGACGTACACGCTGACCCGCTCCTCGCCGAACAGCCCGCGCAGCCGCACCCCCGTCTCGCGAGCCTGCCGCTGTCCCGCGGGGGTGAGTCTCAGTGCGTGGTCGGGCTCGCGCTCGTACACGGTGTCGTCGGCGTTGCCCTCCGACTCGCCGTGCCGGACAAGAACGATGCGTTGCGGTCGTGCCATACATCGACCCTAGATCGAGTCGCCGCCGTTCGAGCACCTGTCCGGAATTCGTCGGCACATAGGTCGGCGTACCCCGCTCTCCGGGCCGTCACACCGTCCAGGACGGTTCGAGCTGCACCACGTCGCCGGCGAGTGCGGCCACGTCCTCCTCGGTCCCCGCGCGCTGCGAAAGCCGGTCGACGCTTCCCGGACGGTACTTTCCGCGTTCCGCGCTGGACTGCCACATCGACAGGACCAGGAACTCGTGCCCGGGTGCCTCGCCGAAGACCCCCCGCAGCATGCCGGGCGATCCCGCCATCGCCGGGTTCCACACCCGCTGCTGCATCAGCGCGAAATGCTCGACCCGGTCCTCGCGGACCCGGCTGTGGGCCACTCTGAGCACGTCGGCGTCCGTGAAGCGGGGTTCGAATCCGGTCTTCACGTCGAAGCGGTACTCGAAGAGCTTGACCTGCAGATCCTTGTACGTACCGGCCTGTGCTGCGGCCAGGGCGTCGTGGCCGCGTGCCATGAAGGAGTCGTAGAAGACCCGGTTCTCCCAGAAGGCGAAGACATGCGCCACCTCGGGCCGGCCACGGCTCCAGCCGCCGCCCTGCCCCCTGAACCCCGGCTCACCCCGCAGCTCCGCCCACTTCCGCTGCCCCCGTTCGAAACCCCGACGGTCCGACACACTGCAGCGAATCCACTTGACCAGCACGGCGCCATGGTACGGCGGCCGGACGTGGCGTGGGTCACGCTCCCACGGAGTGCGCCGAAACCAGCCGTCTCGCACCCGATCCTGGCCCGTTTCAGCCGCTCGCCCCCAAGCCGGTTGGTTCGGGCAGGAGTTGCCGAGATGATCGGAGGAGGAACCAGGAGCGCCGGCCCCGCACGCAGGAGGGAAGTCCGATGAGCACGCCCAACAAGGATTTCGAGAAGGTCGAGGTGCGGGTCAAATGGGACCCCAGCGACCGGGGTGAGGCGCCCAACGACCTCGACATCATCGCGGCGACCTACCCGGCGGACGAGCCGTACGGCAGCCCCGCGTACCTCGTGCACTTCGACAGCCGGGCGCCCGACGGCACGATCACGCTCGAACGCGACAGCAGGACCGGTCAGGGGTTCGGCTACGACGAGGTGATGACGTTGGAGCTGAACCGGATCTCCGAGGCCTACGCGCGGGTCGTCGTCGGCGTCGCCATCCAGCAGCGCGACGGCCGCAAGACGTTCGGCGCCATACAGAACACCGGGGTCCAGGTCCGCGAGGGCTACACGACCCTGGCCGAGGACGACTTCTCCGCCGTGGGCACCGCCACGGCGGCCGTCGTGGCCGAATTCGTACGCGATGCCTCCGGCGTCTGGCACTTCCACGACGTCGTCCGGGGCTTCGACGGCGACCCGGACTCGTTCGCCGCCGCGATGGGCGGGCGCGAGTTCGGCGCGTAGCCGCGTGCGGCAGCACAGCCCGTACACGTACGAAACAGGAGTGCGGGCAGGTCTTCCGGGGAAGACCTGCCCGCACTCGCTGTCACCCGTGGTGTCTCACGACACCGGGTTCACCGTTCAGCTGCAGCCGCTGGTGGAGCCGCAGCCCTCACAGATGTAGCAGGAGCCCGCGCGCTGCATCTTCGTACCGCAGGAGAAGCAGAGCGGCGCGTCGGCGCTGATGCCGAGCTGCATCTCGACGAGCTCAGCCGAGGTGTGCGCCGTCCTCGGCTCGGCCTTCTCGGTCTCCTGGACCGGGGCGACCGCCTTCAGGGGCTCCGTCCGCACCGGGGCGGTCTGGGCCAGGGTCTCGGCCTCCAGCTGCTCCTCCTCGAACGTCGGCTCGTAGGAACCGGTGTCGAGGTGGCGCTGCCGCTCCTCGGCGGAGTGGATGCCGAGCGCCGAGCGGGTCTCGAAGGGCAGGAAGTCCAGCGCCAGGCGGCGGAAGATGTAGTCGACGATCGACTGCGCCATCCGCACGTCCGGGTCGTCCGTCATGCCGGCCGGCTCGAAGCGCATGTTGGTGAACTTCGAGACGTACGTCTCCAGCGGGACGCCGTACTGCAGGCCGACCGAGACCGCGATGGAGAAGGCGTCCATCATGCCCGCGAGGGTGGAGCCCTGCTTGGACATCTTCAGGAAGACCTCGCCCAGGCCGTCGTCCGGGTAGGAATTGGCGGTCATGTAGCCCTCGGCGCCACCCACCGTGAACGAGGTGGTGATGCCGGGCCGGCCCTTGGGCAGACGCTTGCGGACCGGGCGGTACTCGACGACCTTCTCGACCGCGGTGCGGATGGTGTCCTCGGCCTTGGCCGCGACGGCCTCCTTCTCCTTCTCCTTGGTCTTGGCGGAGAGGGGCTGGCCGACCTTGCAGTTGTCGCGGTAGATCGCGAGCGCCTTGACGCCCATCTTCCACGCCTCGAAGTAGACCTCCTCGACGTCCTCGACGGTGGCCGTCTCCGGCAGGTTCACCGTCTTGGAGAGCGCGCCGGAGATCCACGGCTGAATGGCCGCCATCATGCGCACGTGACCCATCGCGGAGATGGAACGCTCGCCCATCGCGCAGTCGAAGACCTCGTAGTGCTCGGTCTTCAGGCCGGGGGCGTCGATCACGTTGCCGTGCTCGGCGATGTGGGCGACGACCGCCTCGATCTGCTCCTCCTGGTAGCCCAGGCGGCGCAGGGCCTGCGGGACGGTGCCGTTGACGATCTGCATCGAGCCGCCGCCGACCAGCTTCTTGAACTTGACCAGGGCGAGGTCGGGCTCGAGGCCGGTGGTGTCGCAGGACATGGCGAGACCGATGGTGCCGGTGGGCGCGATGACCGAGGCCTGCGCGTTACGGAAACCGTTCTTCGCGCCGAGCCGGATCACGTCCTGCCAGGCCTCCGTCGCGGCGGCCCAGATGGGGTTGTCCAGGTCGTCGGCGTGGACGGCCACGGCGTTGGCGTCGGCATGCTGCTTCATGACGCGCTGGTGCGGCTCGGCGTTGCGGGCGTAGCCGTCGTACGGACCGACGACGGCGGCCAGTTCGGCGGAGCGCTTGTACGAGGTGCCGGTCATCAGCGAGGTGATGGCTCCCGCGAGCGCGCGGCCGCCGTCGCTGTCGTACGCGTGCCCGGTCGCCATCAGCAGGGCGCCGAGGTTGGCGTATCCGATGCCGAGCTGGCGGAAGGCGCGCGTGTTCTCGCCGATCTTCTCGGTCGGGAAGTCGGCGAAGCAGATGGAGATGTCCATCGCGGTGATGACCAGCTCGACGACCTTGGCGAAGCGCTCCGACTCGAAGGACTGGTTGCCCTTGCCGTCGTCCTTGAGGAACTTCATCAGGTTCAGCGAGGCGAGGTTGCACGAGGTGTTGTCCAGGTGCATGTACTCGCTGCACGGGTTCGAGCCGTTGATCCGGCCGGACTCGGGGCAGGTGTGCCAGTGGTTGATCGTGTCGTCGTACTGGATGCCCGGGTCGGCGCAGGCCCAGGCGGCCTCGGCCATCTTGCGGAAGAGGGCCTTGGCCTCGACCTCTTCGATGACCTCACCGGTCATCCGGGCACGCAGCCCGAACTTGCCGCCGGACTCGACGGCCTTCATGAACTCGTCGTTCACGCGGACCGAGTTGTTGGCGTTCTGGTACTGGACGGACGTGATGTCGTCCCCGCCCAGGTCCATGTCGAAGCCCGCGTCGCGCAGGGCGCGGATCTTCTCCTCCTCCTTCACCTTGGTCTCGATGAAGTTCTCGATGTCGGGGTGGTCGACATCGAGGATGACCATCTTGGCCGCACGGCGGGTGGCGCCACCGGACTTGATCGTTCCGGCGGAGGCGTCCGCGCCCCGCATGAAGGAGACGGGCCCGGAGGCGTTGCCCCCGGAGGAGAGGAGTTCCTTGGAGGAACGGATACGGGAGAGGTTCAGGCCGGCACCGGAGCCGCCCTTGAAGATCATGCCCTCTTCCTTGTACCAGTCGAGGATCGACTCCATGGAGTCGTCGACGGCCAGGATGAAGCAGGCGGAGACCTGCTGCGGCTGGGGCGTGCCGACGTTGAACCAGACCGGGGAGTTGAAGCTGAAGATCTGGTGCAGGAGGGCGTACGCCAGCTCGTGCTCGAAGATCTCCGCGTCGGCGGGGGAGGCGAAGTACTGGTAGTCCTCGCCGGCCTTCCGGTACGTCTTGACGATCCGGTCGATCAGCTGCCGCAGACCGGTCTCGCGCTGCGGGGTGCCGACGGCGCCCCGGAAGTACTTGCTGGTGACGATGTTGACCGCGTTCACCGACCAGAAGTCGGGGAACTCGACGCCACGCTGCTCGAAGTTGATCGAGCCGTCGCGCCAGTTGGTCATGACGACGTCACGGCGCTCCCAGGCCACCTCGTCGTACGGATGCACGCCGGGGGTGGTGTGGATGCGCTCGATACGCAGGCCCTGCTTGGACGCAGTCGACTTGGTCCCCTTGCTGCGGGAACCCCGTGCCGGGCCGCTCGCCGTCTCTGTCATGCCGCCTCCCATATGTGGGCAAAAACGCCCTGAAGTGCCGAGAACTTCCCCGGGCACAGTGTGTGTCTGATGCTTCGGCCGCCGCATTCGTCATACGCCGTCCGGAACAAGGTCCAGGTGCCGGCCCGCGCCCGATCCCCGGATCGGCGCGGCCGGCGGCTGCCGCTCAGTCGGCAGCGACGGCGGGAACGGGGACCGTCAGGGTCTCGCCGCTCCCGCTTCCTTCCACGGGGGGCCGCCGCTCACGGAGTTCCGTGATGGCGGCCTCGAAGTCTTCGAGGCTGTCGAACGCCCGGTACACGGACGCGAACCGCAGGTAGGCGACGAGGTCGAGTTCCTGCAGCGGGCCGAGGATGGCCAGGCCCACGTCGTGCGTGGTCAGCTCGGCGCTCCCAGTCGCGCGCACCGCCTCCTCGACCCGCTGGCCGAGCTTGGCGAGGGCGTCCTCGGTGACGGGCCGCCCCTGGCACGCCTTGCGCACACCCGAGATGACCTTGGTGCGACTGAAGGGCTCGGTCACTCCGCTGCGCTTGACCACCATGAGCGAACAGGTCTCCACCGTGGTGAAGCGGCGGGAGCAGTCGGGGCACTGGCGGCGCCGGCGGATCGAGGTCCCGTCGTCGGTGGTGCGACTGTCGACGACCCGGCTGTCGGGGTGCCTGCAGAAGGGGCAGTGCATGGCTCCCAACCCTCCTTCACAGCACGACTGAATAGCCTCTTCGGGCCCGTTCGGGGCCCTCGAAGCGGTCTCAAGCATAGGCGATGACCGCACCCCCGATGGACGGGGGAACCACAACTTCTGGGCGGCCGAAGCAATCCAACCACTAGATCTTGGGTTCGGCCGCGCATTGGGCCCTAGCGCGTGTCGCACCGGAGGGCGGCCGGAAGGCAGCGTACGGCCGACCAAGAGGGTACGGGAAGCGTCCGGGCGGCGGACGACCGGGCGGCCACCTCGCGCGCACCCCGCGAGTCCCCGGAGGCGGCAACGGAAGCCACCCGCCGAGGCTCGCCCGAGGGGCGGCGCAGCTCGCGGCGTCGCGCACCGTACACAGCCTCATACACCCCGCAGTGAAGCCTCGGCAGTCTTTTATTCGTTTTTCACTCGAACGTGTGTTTGGCGCAACCTTTCGAAAGCTACTACCGTTGTGCCAGCCAGGGAGACCATTCGAGAGGGGCCGCCGACGTGACCACCACCGCAGACAGTGCCATCATCACTGCCCAGGACCGCTCCCAGAGCCGACTCGAGCCGGTGCATGCCATGAATGACTCAGTCACGAACACGGAGGGGCCGGAGCCCGGGCGCCCAGCGCGCTCGCTCCCCGGACGACCTCCCGGGATCCGGGCGGACAGCTCGGGGCTCACGGACCGGCAGCGGCGGGTGATCGAAGTCATCCGGGATTCCGTGCAGCGGCGCGGCTATCCGCCGTCGATGCGGGAGATCGGTCAGGCAGTGGGCCTCTCCAGCACCTCCTCCGTCGCCCATCAGCTGATGGCTCTGGAGCGCAAGGGCTTCCTGCGCCGCGACCCGCACCGCCCCCGGGCATACGAGGTGCGCGGCTCCGACCAGCCGAGCATGCAGCCGACGGACACCACGGGCAAGCCCGCCGCCTCGTACGTGCCGCTGGTGGGCCGGATCGCCGCCGGCGGGCCGATCCTCGCCGAGGAGTCCGTCGAGGACGTCTTCCCGCTTCCCCGCCAGCTTGTCGGCGACGGCGAGCTCTTCGTGCTGAAGGTCGTCGGCGATTCGATGATCGAGGCGGCGATCTGTGACGGCGACTGGGTCACCGTGCGACGCCAGCCCGTCGCGGAGAACGGCGACATCGTGGCCGCCATGCTGGACGGCGAGGCCACCGTGAAGCGCTTCAAGCGCGAGGACGGCCACGTCTGGCTGCTCCCTCACAACGCCGCGTACCAGCCGATCCCCGGCGACGAGGCGACGATCCTCGGCAAGGTCGTCGCGGTGCTGCGCCGGGTCTGAGACCCGCGCTCCACGCTCTCTGGCAGGTAGGGGCCAGGGGGCCGACTTCGAGTCGGTCCCCTGGCCCCTCTCCGTGTACGCCCTTCCGGGAGGGTGTACCTCCCCGAGGGGGCTACCGTCCGTCGGCCTTGGCCGCCGCGTCGATCGCGGCGAGCGAGCGGCGTACCTGATTACGGTCGGTGGTGTACCAGAAACCGGGGAGCGAGGCCCGCAGATAGCTGCCGTACCGGGCGTTGGCCAGGCGCGGGTCGAGCACGGCGACGACACCCTTGTCCCCCGTGGCCCGTACGAGACGGCCGGCGCCCTGAGCCATCAGCAGAGCGGCATGGGTGGCCGCCACCGCCATGAAGCCGTTGCCTCCGGCCTCCTCGACCGCCTTCTGGCGCGCGCTCATCAGCGGGTCGTCGGGCCGGGGGAACGGAATGCGGTCCATGACCACCAGCTGACAACTCGGCCCTGGGACGTCGACGCCCTGCCAGAGCGACAGCGTGCCGAAGAGACAGGTCTCCGGGTCCGCGGCGAAGTTCTTGATCAGCTCGCCCAGGGTCTCCTCGCCCTGCAGCAGGATCGGCTTGTCCAGCCGGCCGCGCAGCTCCTCGGCCGCCGCCTTGGCCGCCCGCATGGACGAGAACAGCCCCAGCGTACGCCCGCCGGCCGCCTCGACCAGCTCGGACAGCTCGTCCAGCATGTCCGTGCGGGAGCCCTCCCGGCCGGGGGTCGCCAGATGCCGGGCGACGTACAGGATGCCCTGCTTCGGGTAGTCGAACGGTGAGCCGACGTCCAGGCCCTTCCACTGCGGGACGTCGTCGCCCGCGCTGCCCTCCGGGGCGAGCCCCAGGGAGGCGCCCACGCCGTTGAAGTCACCGCCGAGTTTGAGCGTGGCCGAGGTCAGGACGACGGAGCGCTCGGAGAACAGCTTCTCGCGCAGCAGCCCGGAGACGGAGAGCGGGGCGACACGGACCGAGGCGCCGAACCGGTCGTGGCGCTCGTACCAGACGACGTCGTACTCGGACCCCTGCGTGATGCGCTCCGCGACGGCGTGCACCGACTCGACCGAGGCCAGCGCCTGCTTGCGGACCACGTCCTCGTCCTGAACGGACTTGTCCCGGGTGGAGCCGATCGCGGAGATCACCGTGCGCGCGGCATCCCGCAGGGCCATCAACGCGTACCCCAGGTCCTCCGGCACCTCCTCCAGGCGGCCGGGGAGCGCCAGCTCCATCACCCGCTCGAAGCCCTCGGACGCGGTCTGCAGCGCGTCGGCCGCCTTCTCGTTGACCAGCTTCGCGGCGCGGCGCACCGCGCGGTTGACCTGGGCGGGGGTGAGCTCGCCGGTGGCCACACCGGTGACCCGGGAGACCAGCTCGTGGGCCTCGTCGACGATCAGCACCTCGTGCTGCGGGAGCACCGGGGCACCCTCGATGGCGTCGATCGCCAGGAGCGCGTGGTTGGTGACCACCACATCGGCCAGCTTGGCCCGCTCACGGGCCTGCTCCGCGAAGCACTCCGCGCCGTACGCGCATTTGCTCGCGCCCAGGCACTCCCGCGAGGAGACCGAGATCTGTGCCCAGGCCCGGTCCGAGACGCCGGGGGTGAGGTCGTCCCGGTCGCCCGTCTCGGTCTCGTCGGCCCAGTCCCGCATGCGCAGAAGGTCCTGACCGAGCTTGCTGGACGGAGCAGCCGCCTCGAACTGGTCGAACAGCCCCTCCTCCTCGTCCTGCGGCACGCCCTCGTGGAGCCGGTGCAGGCAGAGGTAGTTCGACCGGCCCTTGAGCATCGCGAACTGGGGGCGGCGGCGCAGCAGCGGATGCAGCGCGTCCACCGTGCGCGGCAGGTCGCGCTCCACGAGCTGGCGCTGAAGGGCCAGCGTCGCGGTGGCCACGACGACGCGCTCGCCGTGTGCCAGGGCCGGCACCAGGTAGCCGAGCGACTTGCCCGTCCCCGTGCCGGCCTGGACGAGCAGGTGGGATTGGTCGTCTACGGCCTCGGCGACGGCCTCGGCCATGGCGGCCTGGCCGGGCCTCTCCGTACCGCCGACGGCGGTCACGGCGGCGTGCAGGAGCTCGGGGAGAGATGGCTTCGTCATAGCCCGGCCAGCCTACGGGGCGCCACTGACATCGGCGGTCACTCCCGGCCTCACGCGGAGAGATGGAGCGGGTTGGCCACGCTCCCGTGGACCGCCGCGTGCGGGCGTACGGGCCGGTCGCGGTAGCCGTCCAGGTGCAGCCGGTTGCGGTTGAGACAGAGGCGCGCGATGCGCGGGGCCAGCATGTCGAACATCTCGAACCGCTCCTTCAGCTCGGGGAACCGGGCGTGGTGGCGCAGGATCTCCGTCCGGACGAGTGACCAGAATTCGCCCTCAGGGACGCCCAGCTGTTCCTCGCAGAGCGGGGAGAGGAAGCGGAAGACGCCGGTGAAGAGGCCGGAATGGATGAACTGGGTGAGGAAGGCCGGCTCCTCGGTCAGCAGGACGCGGCGCACCTCTTCCGGCATGGTGTCGTGCTCGGGGAGCGGCTGCGCGCTGACGTTGACATCGTCCACGAAGTCCTTGATCGCGAGCCGCACGGGCACGTCCTGCTCGTCGAAGACCACGATCGCGTTCTCGCCGTGCGGGGAGAAGACGGTGCCGTAGCGGTAGAGGAAGTGCAGCAGCGGCGGCAGCAGGGCGCCGAAGAGCCGGGTCAGCCAGACGGTGGGCTCCAGTCCGGAGCGGGCGACCAGCTCGGCGGTGAAGGCGCGCCCCCGCGGGTCGGTGTGCAGCAGGGAGGCGAGCGTACGGGCGCGCTCCCCCGGGGCCAGGCGCGGCAGCAGCGGCTCGCGCCAGATCGCCCCGAGGATCTCCTTGAACTGGTACGGCGCCTCGGGGAGGTGGTCGTACAGCGGGTGCTCGACGGTGACCGAGGCGACCTCGCCGAGCAGGATCACACCGCAGGTGTCGCGCAGGAACGGGTCGTTGTCGCGCAGCCCCTGCACCCAGCCGGTGACGGCGGGCGCGGCGACGGTGCGCTCGGTCGGCAGTCCGCGCCAGACCAGGGTGTTGAGGATCGACAGCGGGAGCTTGACCGTGTGCCGGTCGGGCCGCGCGATGTTGGCGAAGGTACGGATGGACTGCTGCGGCAGCCGTACGTCCGGATCGGCGGGCAGGGGCACGATGTCGCCGGCGGCGATGGCAGGAGCGAACAGCGGCACGATCCACTCGTCCCACTGCCAGGGGTGGACGGGCAGGAAGTGGTAGCCGTCCGGGTCGAGGCCGCGACCGCGCAGGACGTCGGCGAAGGAAGCGCGGACGCCCGGGTCGAGCTCCTGGGTGTAGAGCTGGTCCGGGGCGGCCAGGGCGGGCACGCCCCGGTACGCGGCGATCCGGTGGGAGACGGCGAGCCACGGCAGCCGGACCGGCTCACGGGCCTCGGGGGCGTAGCGGGAGGCGTCGGTGGCGGAGAAGCCCAGGCGGCCCTTGTTGGCGACGATCCAGGGGTGGCCGGTCTGATGGCCCTCCAGTTCCGCGTAGCCGAGGCCGGCCAGTTCGTCGGCGGTGAGCGCGGTGTGGTCGAGACGGGCGTCCGCGGTGAGCGTGGTGGTCAGCTCGCGGACGAGGTGGCCGAGCGTGGCGCCGTCGAGACCGAGGAGGCGGCGGGCCCGGGTCAGGAACAGCAGCGGATCGCGGAACGGGGCGCTGTCCCCGGCGGGGGCGTCGGTGTTCGCCGTGGCGGCCGCTTCGGCGTTCTCCGTGGCCGCACAGTCCGCCGCCCGGATCGATTCGGGATCCACCCGCCAGCTCCCGTACACGCCGCGCCGGGCGGTGAAGGTCAGGCTGCCGCCGTCGTCCAGCGGGAGTGTGTAGGTGCTGCCGCCGGCGGTTCGCGGAGTCGGCTCGATGACTTCCTCGTAGGCGAATTCACCGAGCATCTTCGCGAGCATCCGGGAGGCGGCCCGGTCCCAGGCGGCCCGGTTCAGTTCGGGGGTGCTGAGCAGTGCGGGCGGCTCCGTTGCGTCGTGGTGCGCAGGATATTTCGGCACGGGGACTCCTCGGGAGGGAACCGATGGGGTTCGAGCGGTGCGGACGGATGGGGGAAGCGTTCATGGCCGGGTGCGGTGGGGTCGGTCGCGGACCATCAGGGCGGCCCGCTTCTCCGGGAGTTCGATCTCGGCGGAGAAGCGGAATCCGGCGCCCAGGAACGCGGAGACGGAGGGGAGGTTGCGGAGGTCGGGCTCGGCCACGACCCGGGTGCAGAGGGGGACGTGGGCGAGCATGAGGTCGGAGACGGCTCGCAGCAGCGTCGTGCCGGTACCGCGGCCCCGATGGCGTCCCTCGCCGATGAGGAGGTGGACGCCCATGTCGTACGGCCGAGCCGGGTAGTGGCGGGCGAGCGGGTCGAGATCGGCGCGGTAGAGCTCCCAGTAGCTCATGGGCGTGCCCGACAGCACCCCGATGCACGGGGTGCTGTGGCTGTCGCCGTCGAGCTGGGGGGTGAGGTGCCGGGCCGTGACGGTCTCGTCGCCGGCCAGCTCCCAGAAGGCGGCGACGACGGGGTCGTTCATCCAGCGGCTGATCGTCGCGAGATCGCGCTCCGGGCGGACGGGGACGAGCTGGAACACCCCGGCCGGTGTGGCGACGGGGGCCCAGTCCGCTTGGGGGACGGAACCGGCGTGCGCGTCGGGGGGAGACACGGGTGGCGCTCCTCTCTCGGCTTTCGGCGGTCGGCTCTCGGCAGTCGGCCCCCGGCCCTCAGCCGTGAAGGGGGTTGGTGATGGTGACGTAGACGGACTGGGTGTCCACGGGGCCGACGAGTTCGTCGAGTCCGTGCAGACGGGTCAGCATGTTGGCCTTGCAACGCAGGCGCGGGTTTTCGAGCAGGTGGGCGGGGAACGGCGAGCCCAGTTCGCTCGCCGACTTCAGGAAGCGCCGGAACGCGTCGAGGAGCATCTGCTCGTCGGCGAGGAGCTGGGCGCCGAACGCGCCGATCAGTCCGAATACGTTGTTGATGCCGAGGTAGTAGGCGAAGCGTTCGTCGGTGACGGCGTCGGAGACGAAGGTGTCGCTGACCGTTCCGATGCCGGGGAGCCTGTGGTCGAGCGCTGCGCGGTGGGATTCGCGGAAGTAGTAGCCCTGGTTGTCACGGTAACGCCCACCGACGGGCCAGCCGTCGGCGTCGAGCAGGACCAGGGTGTTCTGCTGGTGGGCTTCGAGCGCGACACCGGCGTGGGCGTCGAGCCAGAGCACGGGGTGCACGACGCGTTCCAGGTAGCGCAGGAACCACTCGGCGGCGACCGCGGTCGTGGTCCGCCCGGTGGCCGCGGCGAGGCGGTGGACGATGTCGGCGAGACGGGAGTGCAGGCTCGTCCGGCCCGGCCAGGGGCGCGGGGCGGTAAGTCCGGCGATGCAGACCGCGTCGTCGTACCGTTCGAAGGGGTTGTGCCGCAGCATGACGTCCAGGCCGTGCACGGGCGTGCCGTCCGGGTTGTCGACGGCGAGCCAGGCGGGGTCGCGCACGATGTCGAAGCCGGGGTGCGCCGCGTGCCACTCGCGGGCGAGGCCGGTGCGGAGCAGCCGGTGGACCTCCACGCCCCGGTGGAGCTCCTTGCGGAGGTTCTCCCGGCGGGAGTTGGTGATACGGATGCCGAGGGAGAGCTTCAGCATCAGGTCGGCGCCCGGCCTGTGCACGGTGCGCACCGACGAAGTGGGGTGCCAGGAGGCGCCGTACGGACCGAGGTCGTGCAGGAGGCCGGAGCCGAGCAGGGCGGCGACCTCGGGCCTGCTCCGCAGCTCGCGGGCCTGCCAGGGGTGGAGGGGAATGAGCGCGGTGTGTTCGGGGAAGAGCAGGCCCGGGGCGTGCCGGGCGACGAGGTCGGCGGCCGGGACGGGACGGCCCTGGTCGGTCCACGCGGAGTCGGTCGCCAGTACGGAGCGGTCGGCGGCCATCCAGTGGAGCGGGAAGGAGCCGTGCAACTCGGGTGAGTAAAGCCGTGATTCGGCGTCGGTGAGCCCTTCCCTGCTCTTCGGTGAGGGATGCAGCGGGTGTCCGAGCAGGAGCGACTGTTCCGCGGTGAGGAAGAGATCCGCCTCGTCGGGGGCGTGGGGCCTGCGGCGCCGCTCCGCGATGAATGCGGCGGTACGCCGTACGGAGTCGGCGACCCGGCCGGCCATGTCGGCACCGTCGTCATGGTCGGCCTCCCGGCCGAGCAGGGCGGCCACGGTGACGGCGTCGGCGGTGGGTGCGGTGACGGGCGCCTGTTCCAGGGCGGGCGGCCCGAAGCGGTGCCAGCCCGTGGCGGACCAGTGGAGGACGGGAACGAGGAGCGCGGTGCCGCTCGCGGGGAGCGGGATGCGCAGGGTCTCCCCCGCCGGCCGGAGCAGGTCGCGCTCGCGGACCCAGCAGCGCAGCAGGTTCTCGGTGCCCGCCGCGTCGGCGGCGCGGAGCGGGTCGGGATGGTCGAGGGGGTCGGCGGAAGCGGCCGGGTGCACGGCCCCCGGGGCCGGGGAAGCGGACCTCGACGCGTGCCACAGCTCGTGCGGCGTCTCCTTCTGGCGCGGCACGGTCGTCGCCTCGACGGCGACTTGTCCGGGGGCGGCCTCGGGGAGGTGGTGGGGGGGAGGGCCGTCGCCCTCGGGCGCGGGGGTGGGGTTCACGGCGGTCTTCCTGTAATGGTGTCCGGGGTCAGCGGATCGATCCGGTCGGCAGGCGGCGGTGCGGTGAGCGCTCCGCGGCTGCCAGGGCGTCGGCGAGGCGGTCGACGACCGCTGTCGCCTGTTCGTCGGTGAGCGTGAGGGGCGGGAGCAGGCGTACGACGGTGGAGTGGCGGCCGCCGAGTTCGACGATGAGCCCCCGGCTCAGGCACTCCTGCTGGACGGCGACGGCGAGGAGCGGGTCGGGCGGCGGCTCGGTGCCCGTGCCCAGCGGTCGGGCTTCGGGGTCGACGACCTCCACGCCGATCATCAGGCCCCTCCCCCGGACGTCGCCGATGCACGGGTGGTCGGCGGCGAGCGATCTGAGGCTCGTCAGCATGCGGTCGCCGAGGACCCCGGCCCGTTCGGCGAGGCCGTTCTCCCTGACGTACGCGAGGGTGGCCGTGCCGGCGGCCATGGCGAGCTGGTTGCCGCGGAAGGTGCCGGCGTGGGCACCGGGCTGCCAGGTGTCGAGCTCGGAGCGGTAGACGATCACGGCGAGCGGGAGGGAGCCGCCGATGGCCTTGGACAGCACCATCACATCGGGCACGATCCCGCTGTGCTCCACGGCCCAGAAGGCACCGGTCCGGCCGACGCCGGTCTGGACCTCGTCGGCGATCAGCGGGATGGACCGGGTCTCGGTGATCTCCCGCATCCGGCGCATCCAGCCGTCTGGCGCGGGGTTGACCCCGCCCTCGCCCTGGACCGGCTCGAGGATCATTCCGGCGGGTGCGGGCGTCCCGCTCTTGGGGTCGTCCAGCAGGCTCTCGGTCCAGCGGGCCGCGGTCCGCGCACCGGCTTCGCCGCCGATACCGAAGGGGCAGCGGTAGTCCTGCGGGAAGGGCAGCCTGGTCACCCGTACGTCCTCGGCACCGCCGGAAGCGGCGAGGGCGCCCGCCGTCATGCCGTGGTAGGCGCCGGTGAAGGCCAGCAGGCCGCTGCGACCGGTGGCGGCGCGGACGAGTTTGAACGCCGCCTCGACCGCGTCCGTCCCGGCGGGTCCGCAGAACTGGATGCGGGCGTCGTCGGCGAACTGCCGCGGCAGGGTGGCGAACAGCTCCGAGGTGAAGGCGTCCTTGACCGGGGTCGCGAGGTCCAGCACATGCAGCGGGGCACCCGAGTCGATGACCTTCTTGATCGCCTCCAGGACGACCGGGTGGTTGTGGCCGAGCGCCAACGTCCCCGCCCCGGAAAGGCAGTCGAGATAGCGTCGCCCGTCCGCGCCCTCGATGGTCAGCCCCCGGGCCCGCACCGGCACGATCGGCAGCGACCTGGCGTAGGTGCGGGCGGCCGATTCACGCAGCGCCTGGCGGCGCAGAATGCCCTCGTGGGCGGCGAGGGGTGGCGCCGGAGCTGGTTCGGTCACGGCCACGGCTCTTGATCCTCCCGCTGTAACAGTTGCGTTGCACGTCAGTACGATTTCGCAAGGACGGCCTGCGAGGGTGAACGCTGTCTCCGTGCCCCCGCACGTACCAACGACCGAGGGGGCAAAGGATCACGGGTAAATCCGAAGATCCTTGCGGAGCGCAACCCTGCCGCACGCCGCCGTCGGCGGCACCGGCATAGTGGGGGGCCGCGCCGGGCTCGGGCACCCCCCGAAGGCCGCGGCGCACCCTGCCCGTTCGGGGCACCACTCGGTGCGCCGCGCACAAGTGCAGTACAGAAGCGTTGAGTTACGAAGTCCCAGGGGGATCAGCAGATGCGTCTTGTTCGACCAGGAATCACCGCACGCCGCCGGGGAAGTGCGCGTCGCGCCTCCTCCCCCGTGCTCGCCACCGCCGCGTTCGCCGCCGTCCTCGCACTCACGGCCACCGCCTGCGGGCCGACCGAGGACGACGCGAGCACCGCGCCGAGCAGCAACAGCTCCGCAGGTGCGACGTCGGACGGCAAGATCTCCGTCCCGGACGATCTGAAGGACCGGCTCAAGGAACACGGGATCGACATCGACAAGTGGAAGAACGGCGAGTGGAAGAACTGGGACAAGGACAAGTGGCTGCGTGAGGCCAAGGACTACATCAATCCGATCATCGCGGGCCTCTGGGACCCGGACCGCATGCAGGACGCCGACAAGACGCCCGAGAACCCAGTCGACAACGACATCTCGGGCGACGAGGGCGTGACGGACCCGACGCCCGCCCCGGTCCGGGCCGTGGGCGTGAAGACGCCGTACCACGACAACGCCGCGGAGTCGGGCAAGCTGTTCTTCGACGGTCCCGAGGGCTCGATGGTCTGCTCGGCGACCGTGGTGAAGGACCCGGCGCACCCCGGCAAGTCCAACATGGTGTGGACGGCCGGCCACTGTGTGCACGCGGGCAAGAAGGGTGGCTGGTACCGCAACATCGCCTTCGTCCCCTCGTACAACAACAGCGGTCTGTCGACGGCCGAGCTGCGCAACAACCCGCCCAAGGAGAAGGTCGCCCCCTACGGCATCTGGTGGGGCACCTGGGCGCAGACCTCGCAGCAGTGGATCGCCGAGGGCGCGTCGGTCGGCGGCCTGGGCGCCCCGTACGACTTCGCCGTGCTGCACGTGACGCCCGAGGAGGGCGCCGGCGGCAAGTCCCTGGAGGAGACGGTCGGTTCGGCCCTGCCGGTTGAGTTCAACGCCCCGGCCGTGCCCAAGATCTCCGGCATGACGGCCACCGGCTTCCCGGCGGCGGCCCCGTACGACGGCCAGAAGATGTTCCAGTGCCAGGACAAGCCGGGTCGCCTCTCGCTCGCCCAGGGCGACCCGACGATGTACCGCATCGGCTGCTCGATGACCGGTGGTTCCTCCGGCGGCGGCTGGGTCGCCACCGGCCAGGACGGCAAGCCCGCGCTGGTCTCGAACACCTCCATCGGCCCGGTGAGGGCGGGGTGGCTCGCCGGACCGCGCCTCGGCGAGGAGGCCAAGGGCGTCTACGACGAGGTCAGCAAGAAGTACGCGGACAAGTGACAACGGGTCCGCGCCCGCAAGGGCGCGGACGAGCAGCGGTCAGGGGCCTTCGGAGCGGCGCGGTCCGCTTCGGGGGCCCCTGGCGCTCAGCTCAGCGCGATGAGCGCGTGGGCAACCCGGTGGCTCCGCCCGGCGGTCTGATCAGGCACGAGCGAAAAGCCTGGTCAGGCACAAGCGAAAAGCAGGGCGCCCGGCAGGGGGCCTCGGCACGACGGCCGGAGGCCCGTTCCCTCGCGGGGAACGGGCCTCCGGTTGTTCCGGTGCGGTGGGGTTCAGTGCACGGCGGGGACGAACTCGGCCAGCTCCGAGGCCAGCTCCTCGTTCACCCGCGCCTTGATCAGCGTGCCCTCCGACGTGTGCTCCTCGGAGACCACCTCGCCCTCGGCGTGCACCCGGGAGACGAGTCCGCCCTGGGTGTACGGCACGAGCGCCTCGATCGAGACCGACGGACGGGGCAGCTCGCTGTCGATCAGCGCGAGCAGCTCGTCGATCCCCGCACCGGTGCGCGCGGAGACCGCGATGGCGTGCTTCTCGTTGCGCAGAAGGCGCTGGAGGACCAGCGGGTCCGCCGCGTCCGCCTTGTTGACCACGACGATCTCGGGCACGTCCGTCGCCCCGACCTCGCGGATCACCTGGCGCACCGCGGCGAGCTGCTCCTCCGGCACCGGGTGCGCACCGTCCACCACGTGCAGGATGAGATCGGACTCGCCGACCTCCTCCATGGTGGAGCGGAACGCCTCGACCAGGTGGTGCGGCAGATGCCGTACGAACCCGACGGTGTCGGCGAGCGTGTAGACCCGGCCGCTCGGCGTCTCGGCCCGGCGCACGGTCGGGTCGAGGGTGGCGAACAGGGCGTTCTCCACGAGCACGCCCGCCCCGGTGAGGCGGTTGAGCAGCGAGGACTTGCCCGCGTTGGTGTAGCCGGCGATGGCGACCGACGGCACCTTGTGGCGTCGGCGCTCCTGGCGCTTGAGGTCACGGCCGGTCTTCATCTCCGCGATCTCCCGGCGCATCTTCGCCATCTTCTCGCGGATCCGGCGCCGGTCGGTCTCGATCTTGGTCTCACCGGGACCGCGGGTCGCCATGCCCCCGCCGCCGCTGGTGCCGCCACCGCCCATCTGACGGGACAGCGACTGTCCCCAGCCACGCAGCCTGGGCAGCATGTACTGCATCTGCGCCAGGGAGACCTGCGCCTTGCCCTCGCGGGACTTGGCGTGCTGGGCGAAGATGTCGAGGATCAGGGCGGTCCGGTCGACCACCTTGACCTTGACGACGTCTTCGAGGTGGATCAGCTGGCCGGGGCTGAGCTCACCGTCGCAGACGACGGTGTCGGCCCCGGTCTCGACGACGACGTCACGCAGTTCGAGCGCCTTGCCGGAACCGATGTACGTGGCCGGGTCGGGCTTGTCACGGCGCTGGAAGACGGCGTCGAGCACCTGGGCTCCCGCCGTCTCGGCGAGCGCCGCCAGCTCGGCGAGCGAATTCTCCGCGTCCTGCACGGTGCCCGAGGTCCAGACACCGACGAGCACCACACGCTCCAGGCGCAGCTGCCGGTACTCGACCTCGGTGACGTCCTCGAGCTCGGTGGAGAGACCGGCCACGCGTCGCAGCGCGGCACGCTCCGAACGGTCCAGCTGGTCGCCGTCCCGCTCTCCGTCGATCTCGAAGCTCCAGGCGACGTCCTCTTCCATCAGGGCGTCGGCCCGCCGGCCCTCGGTGAGGCTCTCGGTCGCGTTCTCCGTGGCACTCTGCGCGTCGCGCGCGTCCTGGGGAAGGGAAGAAGAGGAGGTCATTGGATCCTTACGTCGATAGAAGTGCTTGCATCAGTCGCAACGCGTGACCTGTCCGGATGATTCCCGTCCCGGAAATCCCCCGCTCCGGCCGCCGTGGCGACCCGTCGATAGTGGCACGGTCCGTGCGGGGCGTCACCCGGGTTTACGAGAGCCCGCCTCACCCGGCCGGCGCGGTGCTGTGCCAGTCGGGGTGTCCCGGCATGGGCGGCGTCTTCGCCCCGTACAGCCAGCCGTCGAAGAACGCGGTCAGGTCGCGTCCGGACACCTGCGAGGCGAGCCGGACGAAGTCGGCCGTGGCGGCGTTGGAGTCGCGGTGCTTGCGCACCCAGAGCCGTTCCAGCCGGTCGAAGGCGTCGCGCCCGATCTCCTGGCGCAGCGCGTACAGGACGAGGGCGCTGCCGTCGTAGACGACCGGCCTGAACAGGCTGATCTTCTCGCCGGCCTCCGGGGCCGCGGGCCGGGCAGGCGGTCCTCCGGCCACGCGCCAGGTGTCCGACCGGGTGTAGGCGTTCCGCATGCGTGCCTCCAGTGGTGCGCCGCTGTGGTCCTCGGTGTACCGCGCCTCGTACCAGGTGGCGTGCCCCTCGTTCAGCCAGAGGTCGGACCAGGTCCGCGGGGAGACGCTGTCGCCGAACCACTGGTGGGCCAGTTCGTGGACCATGACCGACTCGACGTACCACTCGGGGAAGCGCGAGTCGGTGAACAGGCGCTTCTCGAAGAGGGAGAGGGTCTGGGTCTCCAGCTCGAACCCGGTCTCGGTGTCGGCGACGAGGACCCCGTAGTTCTCGAACGGGTACCGGCCGACCTGCCGCTCCATCCACTCCAGCTGGCCGGGGGTCTTCTTCAGCCAGGGTTCCAGGCGGTCCCGGTCGGCCGCCGGTACGACGTCGCGCAGCGGCAGTCCGTGCGGCCCGGTCCGCCGCACCACGGCCGAGCCGCCGATGCTGACCTGGGCCAGTTCGGTGGCCATGGGGTGTTCGGTGCGGTAGGTCCAGGTGGTGCTGTCGCCGTGCCTGGTGCGGCCGGTGGGCAGGCCGTTGGCCACCACGGTCAGGTCGTTCGGCGCGGTGACGCGGAAGGTGAAGTACGCCTTGTCGGCGGGGTGGTCGTTGCTCGGGAAGACCCGGTGTCCGGCGTCGGCCTGGTTGGCCATGGCGAGCCCGTCGGCGGTGCGCACCCAGCCGCCGCTGTCCCGCTGACCGGTGGGGTCGCTCGTGTGGCGGACGGTGATGCGCAGAGGGATTCCGGCCGGGATGGGGCCCGTCGGCCTGACGATGAGGTCCTCGCCCCGGGTCTCGAAGCCGGCGCCCAGCCCGTTGACGGCTACGGAGCGGACGGTGCCACGGGTGAAGTCGAGGTTGATCCGGTCCAGCGGCTCGGTCGTCCGTGCCTCGATGGTGGTGACGGCGTCCAGCGGCTCGTCGTTGCGGCCCTTGTAGGTGAGGCCGATGTCGTAGGCGAGTACGTCGTACCCGGGGTTGCCGAGGTGCGGGAAGAGCGGGTCTCCGATGCCGAGGGGCACCGGGGCGGCGGGCAGGGTGGCGGCGACGAGCGCGGCCGACGCGGCGGCCAGCAGGGCGGCCCGCGAGCGGCGGGAGAGGAACGGCATGGACTACGGCTATCAGCGTCGTCCCGCCGGACGGGCGCGGCGCGCGCCGCGCCACCCGAACGAGAACGCGGCTTACGGCTCCGGGCCTCGCCACAGCGGCCCGGCACGGTGCCCGGCCGCGGCTCGTCGTGGGCGCCCTCAGAGCGCCTCGGCCGGGTGCTGGGCGCGGCTCACGTCGTAGACGCCGGGCACCTCGCGCATGGCGCGCATCAGCGCGGGCAGACCGGCCGCGTCCGGCAGCCGCAGCGTGTAGGTGTGCCGTACGCGCTGTTGGCTCGGGGGCTCCACGGTGGCGGAGATGACCGCCGCGTCCGCCCCGGCGATCGCCTCGGTGAGGTCGGCGAGCAGCCGGGGCCGGCCGAACGATTCCGCGACCAGCGTCACCCGGCACGCCTGCTCCTCGCCCCAGCTCACCGCGACCGGCGCCCGGCCGGCGGCCTCCATGCGGGCCACCGCCGGACACTCCAGGCGGTGCACGGTGACGGCGGCGCCGCCGCGCACGGGGAAGCCGGTGACCTCGTCGGGGGGGACGGGCGTGCAGCAGCCGGCGAGCCGTACCGCGGTGTCCGGCCGTTCGGCCATGGCGGTCGCGGTACGGGCCCTGGCGGTCTCGGGCACGGCGGACGGGACCGGTTGCGGATCGTGGTCCGCCGCCACGCCCGGCTGCCCGGCCTCCGCCGCTTGCGGGTGGGTGTCGAGCCAGCCGGTGATGGCGATGCGGGCGGCGGGCGTGCGCGCGTGGTCGAGCCAGTCCGGCGAGGGGCCGGACGCGGCGTCCTCGGCCAGCAGCGGCTGCACGGTGTCGCCGTCCTTCAGCACGGTGCTGAGCGTGGCAAGCCGGCCGTTCACCCGCGCTCCGATACAGGCGTGGGCCGCGTCTCCGTGCTGGGCGTAGGCCGCGTCGACACAGCTGGCGCCGGCGGGGAGGCCGAGCGTGCCGCCGTCGGTGCGGAAGACGGTGATCTCGCGGTCCTGGGCGAGGTCGGCGCGCAGGGTGGTCCAGAAGGTGTCGGGGTCGGGCGCGGACTGCTGCCACTGGAGGAGGCGGGAGAGCCAGCCGGGGCGGGTGGGGTCGGCGCGTTCGCCGTCGGACGGCTCGGCGGTCTGGGGGGTGCCCTCGGAGGCGTACGGATTGCCGAGGGCGACGACGCCGGCCTCGGCGACCTTGTGCATCCGGTGGGTGCGGATGAGGACCTCGGCGACCTCGGCGTCCGGGCCCACCACCGCGGTGTGCAGCGACTGGTACAGGTTGAACTTGGGGGCGGCGATGAAGTCCTTGAACTCGGAGATCACCGGTGTGAAGCAGGTGTGCAGCTCGCCGAGGACGGCATAGCAGTCGGCGTCCTCACCGACGAGCACCAGGACCCGCCCGAAGTCGCTGCCGCGCAGTTCGCCGCGTTTGATCCGGACGCGGTGGACGGAGACGGTGTGCCGGGGCCTGACCATGACCTCCGCGGAGATGCCCGCCTCCCGCAGGACCGCGGCCACGTTCCCCGCCATGGCGCCGAGGGGGTCGGGCCCGTCCGCCGCCGCGGCGATCAACGCGCTGGTGCGGGCGTACTCCTCGGGGTGGAGGATGGCGAAGACCAGGTCCTCCAGCTCGGTCTTGAGCGCCTGGACACCGAGCCGTTCCGCGAGCGGGATCAGCACATCGCGGGTGACCTTGGCGATCCTGGCCTGTTTCTCGGGGCGCATCACTCCGAGGGTGCGCATGTTGTGCAGCCGGTCGGCGAGCTTGATCGACATGACGCGGACGTCGTCCCCGGTGGCGACCAGCATCTTCCGGAAGGTCTCGGGTTCGGCGGCGGCCCCGTAGTCGACCTTCTCGAGTTTGGTGACGCCGTCGACGAGGTAGCAGACCTCTTCGCCGAACTGTTCCCGCACCTGGTCGAGGGTCACCTCGGTGTCCTCGACCGTGTCGTGGAGCAGGGACGCGGTCAGCGTGGTCGTCTCGGCGCCCAGTTCGGCGAGGATGAGGGTGACGGCGAGCGGATGGGTGATGTAGGGCTCGCCGCTCTTGCGCATCTGGCCCCGGTGCGAGGTCTCGGCGAGCCGGTAGGCGCGGTGCAGGACGGCTGCGTCGGCGTCCGGGTGGTGGGCCCGGTGTGCCTCGACGACGTGTGCGATGGCGTCGGACAGCCGGTCACGGGAGACCGGGCCGAACAGTGCGGCCCTGCCGAGCCTGCGGAGGTCGATCCTGGGACGGCCCCGCCTGCGGATGGGAGCACCTGGGTTGGTGGCCTCTGCACTCATGGGGGCACCTCCGGCGACGTCGACCGGCGGTGGGGAGGTGCGGCGCGCCTCCGGGCCGGTGCTTGATGCTACCGAGCCCACCACGTGGCGGAGTCACGCTCTCGCTCAGCGTGAAACGGATCACCCATTCGAGCGAAGCGTTACCCGTTCAGCGTTTCGAGCCATGCCGGATCGATCTTGCCCTCGGCCACGATGACGGCCGGTCCGGTCATCTCGATCTCGCCGTCGGGGCGCTCGGTGATGACGAGGCTGCCGCCCGGCAGGTCGACGGTGTACGTGACCGGCTCGCCGGTCCTCGCCGGGTCGGCCTGGTCGCGGCGGGCCGCCGCGACGGCCACCGCGCAGGCTCCGGTGCCGCAGGAGCGGGTCTCGCCGGAGCCTCGCTCGTGGACCCTCATGGCGACGTGGCGGGGGCCGCGGTCCACGACGAACTCGATGTTGACGCCCTCGGGGTAGACGGCGGCCGGGGCGAAGGACGGCTCGGTGAACAGATCACCGGCGTGGGCCAGGTCCTCGACGAACGCGACCGCGTGCGGGTTGCCCATGTTGACGTTGCGGGCTTCCCAGGCGCGGCCGCCGACGGTGACGGTGACCCCGGCGACGGGAAGCAGGGCACGTCCCATGGAGACGGTGACGTCGCCGTTCTTGGCCAGGTGGACCTTCTTCACGCCCCCCCGGGTGGCGACCGCGAGGTCACCCTCCTCGACGAGGCCGGCGCGCTGGAGGTAGCGCGCGAAGACCCGCACCCCGTTGCCGCACATCTCGGCGACGGAGCCGTCGGAGTTGCGGTAGTCCATGAACCACTCGGCGTCCTGCGCCATGGCCTTCGCCTCGGGGTGCGCGGCGGAGCGCACGACGTGCAGCAGGCCGTCGCCGCCGATACCCGCGCGGCGGTCGCAGAGCCGGGCGACGACGGAGGCGGGCAGGTCGACGGCGTTGTCCGGGTCCGGAACGATCACGAAGTCGTTCTCGGTACCGTGGCCCTTGAGGAAGGCGAGCTGCGAGGTGGTCACGGGACAACTGTACGAGGCGGCGCCGGCAGGCGATGAAACCGGCCCGCCGCGCCGACGGTCGTCCGGCCGCGGAAACCCCGCCGCGTCAGCGCAGTCGCGCCACGCGCCAGACGGCGAGCGCGACGAGCACGGCGCAGACCACGGCGTAGAGCGCGACCACGCGCCAGTCGGGGCGCTGGGACGAGCCCCTGGACGGCAGTCCGGGCCAGGTGTGGCCGACGCGGCGGGCGGCCATCATGGACCAGCCCGCGGCGCAGCAGCTGATCAGCAGGCCCAGCATGGCCACGACCGCGCCGCCGTCGCCGAACTCGAAGGCGAGGGGGAAGGCGAACATCAGCGAACCCACCGCGGCGAGCGTGACGATCGGCGCGAGCTGCCAGATGCGCAGCCGGCGGGCGGGACGCAGCTCGACCTCGACCTCGGGGGTCACGTCGAGTTCGTCGGGCCCGTCCGGGCTGAGACTTCCCGCCTCGCGCCCGGTTTCCGGTGCGCCGTGTCCTGGTACGTCGTGTCCCGGTACGTCGTGTCCCGGTACGTCGTGTCCCGGTACGTCATGTTCCGGTACGTCATGTTCCGTGTCGCGAGGGCCGGCCTCCATCGCCACGCGCCCTCCCAACTCGGACTCCAGTCGATCGATGCTCGATGATGGCACGGCGGGGCTCACCGAAATGACGGGCGGAGCGTCCCGATGCCATCACGTGATCAGGCTGTAACCGCCCGTTCGACCAACGCCAGCGCCTGGCCCGGCAGTTCCCCCCGGTGCTCCACGGCACCGCTCAGCCACCGGACGCGCGGGTCGCGGCGGAACCAGGAGTCCTGGCGGCGCGCGAAGCGTTTGGTGGCGCGCACGGTCTCGGCGCGCGCCTGGTCCTCGGTGCACTCGCCGGCGAGCGCGGAGAGCACCTGCTGGTAGCCGAGCGCGCGGGAGGCGGTGCGCCCCTCGCGCAGCCCCTGCGCCTCCAGGGCACGCACCTCGTCCACGAGTCCCGCCTCCCACATCCGGTCGACGCGCAGGGTGATGCGCTCGTCGAGTTCGGGACGGTCCACGTCGACGCCGATCTGCACCGCGTCGTAGACCGCGTCGTCGCCGGGGAGGTTGGCGGTGAAGGGCTTGCCGGTGATCTCGATGACCTCCAGGGCCCGGACGATGCGCCGGCCGTTGCTCGGCAGGATCGCGCGGCCGGCCTCCGGGTCGGCGGCGGCGAGCCGCGCATGCAGTGCCCCGGAGCCGTGCTCCTCCAGCTCCGCCTCCAGCGCGGCCCGGACTCCGGGGTCCGTGCCGGGGAACTCCAGGGCGTCGATCGCGCCCTTCACGTACAGCCCGGAGCCGCCGACCAGGATCGGGGTGCGGCCCTCGGCGAGCAGCCGGTCGATCTCGGCGCGGGCGCGGCGCTGGTACTCGGCGACGCTGGCGGTCTCGGTGACGTCCCAGATGTCCAGCAGCAGGTGCGGGACGGCCGCGCGCTCGGCGAGCGTCAGCTTGGCGGTGCCGATGTCCATCCCCCGGTAGAGCTGCATGGAGTCGGCGTTGATCACCTCGCCGTCGAGCTGCTGGGCTAGGTACACCCCCAGGTCGGACTTTCCTGCTGCGGTGGGGCCGACGACGGTGATGACCCGAGGTGCGGGAACTGTGCTTGTCACCGGCCCAGTCTCCCCCAAACCGGCGGCCGGCATCCCGAATGAGGGAAGCCCGGACGGGGAAGGTGACGCGACAGTGCGGTCTTCCCCGTACAGTAGTTGTACATATGGGTTATTTCTCACAGTTTCCGAGCGGAGAAGGTGCCCGATGGGCTTCATGGACAGTGTGAAGGCGAAGCTGGCCCCGGCGAAGGAGAAGGTCAGCGACCTCGCGCAGCAGCACGGCGACAAGATCGACCAAGGGCTCGAGAAGGCCGCCCGGACGGTGGACGAGAAGACCAAGGGCAAATACAGCGACAAGATCGTGACCGGTCGGCAGAAAGCCAAGGACGCGGTGGACAAGCTGGCGCACAAGGACGGCGGCACGACGCCGCCCCCCGCTGCCTGACAGCCGGAGACGCACGGGACCCCGGCGCGATGCCGCTCCGGGGTCCCGAGGCGTCCGCCCGGTCCTCGGTCAGGACCAGGTGGCGACCAGGTAACCCACCCCGTAGGGCGCGTCCTCGTACAGCAGCCGGCCCGCCAGTCCGGCCCCCCCGGCCGCCCCCGCCAGCACCTGCCAGGGGGCACGCCCCGCGGCATTGAGTTCGTACGCGAGCGCCTCGTCGAGCCCGGTCAGCGCCTCCGGGTCGGCTGCGCCCAGGGCGCGCGCAGCCGCCGCGTCGAACGCCGCGGCACGCTCGTCCAGGTAGCCCGGGGCCTTCACGGTGCGGCAGGCGCTGCCGTCGCCCATCACCAGCAGCGCGACCCGGTCCGCCCGGCGCGCCAGCTCCCGCCCGGTCTCCGTGCAGCGAGCGGTCTCCCACGGTTCGCCCACGCCCAAGCCCTCGACGGGGGCGTCCGCCCAGCCCGTACGGGCCAGCAGCCAGGCGCCCACCGCGAGCGAGGGCGGGAGCGGGAGGCCGGCCCGCGTTCCCCGGTCCTGGCCGAGCCGAACCTCCAGATCGACGCCGAACTCCCGGAAGTCGCCGACGGCCCCTTCGGGGTGGGTGCCGCGCCCGGGCGCCTCGGCCGGGCCGATCACCACGAGCAGGTCGGGCCGGGAGGCCGCGAGGACACCCAGGGCATCGGTGCACGCCGTCCTGGCGGCATCCAGTTCGGGCGCTGCACCGGCGGCCACGTCGGGAACGAGCAGAGGGGGGCAGGGGCAGACTGCAGCGGCGACAAGCATGATCGGCAGCGTACTGCGGACCCTCCCGCCCGCGTGCGCGACCGTCCGCGATCGGCTCCGGCGCGGCCCGCCCGCGTACACAACGACTCCGCGCGGCCCGCCCCGTACACAACGACTCCGCGCGGCCCGCCCGCGTACGCGACCCGGCGCCCGCCGGCGGCCCGCGTGCCTACGCGTCCGGCCGCGACCCGCCGCAGGTGTACCCCGGCCCGCCCCCTCCGTACCTCAGTCGCAGCCGCAGCCCGGGGCCGCCGTCGCCGGCAGGGGCGCGGGGGCGCCGATTCCGGGCAGGCCGAGCATGACGCCGGCGGGCTTGGCGGCCGCGGCCGCGTTGCGCTTCTCCCAGGCGTCGCCCGAGCGGGTCCGGCGCACCGCGATCGGGGCACCCTCGGCCAGCAGGTGGTGCGGGGCGGCGTAGCTGACCTCGACGGTCACCACGTCACCGGGGCGCACGTCCTGGTCCGGCTTGGTGAAGTGGACCAGGCGGTTGTCGGGGGCGCGGCCGGACAGCCGGTGGGTGGCGCCGTCCTTGCGGCCCTCGCCCTCGGCGACCATGACCTCCAGGGTGCGGCCGACCTGCTTCTTGTTCTCCTCCCAGGAAATCTCCTCCTGGAGGGCGGACAGGCGCATGTAGCGCTCCTGGACGACCTCCTTGGGGATCTGCCCCTCCATGTCGGCGGCGGGTGTGCCGGGCCGCTTGGAGTACTGGAAGGTGAAGGCGTTCGCGAAGCGCGCCTCGCGGACCGCGTGCATGGTCTGCTCGAAGTCCTCCTCGGTCTCCCCGGGGAAGCCGACGATGATGTCGGTGGAGATCGCCGCGTCGGGCATCGCGGCGCGCACCTTCTCGATGATGCCGAGGAAGCGTTCCTGCCGGTACGAGCGGCGCATCGCCTTGAGGACCTTGTCCGAACCGGACTGCATCGGCATGTGCAGCTGCGGCATCACGTTCGGTGTCTCGGCCATGGCGGCGATGACGTCGTCGGTGAAGTCGCGCGGGTGCGGCGAGGTGAAGCGGACGCGCTCCAGGCCCTCGATCTTCCCGCAGGCGCGCAGCAGCTTGGAGAAGGCCTCCCGGTCGCCGATGTCGGAACCGTACGCGTTGACGTTCTGGCCGAGCAGGGTGATCTCGGAGACGCCTTCGGCGACCAGGGCCTCGATCTCGGCGAGGATGTCGCCGGTGCGGCGGTCCTTCTCCTTCCCACGCAGGGCCGGGACGATGCAGAAGGTGCAGGTGTTGTTGCAGCCCACGGAGATGGAGACCCACGCCGCGTACGCGGACTCGCGGCGAGTGGGCAGCGTGGAGGGGAACGCCTCCAGGGATTCGGCGATCTCGACCTGCGCCTCCTCCTGGATCCGGGCGCGCTCCAGCAGCACCGGCAGCTTGCCGATGTTGTGCGTACCGAAGACGACGTCGACCCAGGGCGCCCGCTGCACGATGGTGTCGCGGTCCTTCTGGGCGAGGCAGCCGCCGACCGCGATCTGCATGCCGGGTCGCTTGGTCTTCATCGGGGCGAGCCGGCCGAGGTTGCCGTAGAGCTTGTTGTCGGCGTTCTCGCGGACCGCGCAGGTGTTGAAGACCACGACGTCGGCGTCGCCGTCGGAGCCCTCGGGCGCCCGGACGTAACCGGCGTCCTCCAGGAGCCCCGACAAGCGCTCGGAGTCGTGGACGTTCATCTGGCACCCGTAGGTGCGCACCTCATAGCTTTTTCTGACGTCCACTGCTTCGCTCCGGTTGCCGCTGCTCATGCGACAAGGGTAGGCGCTGCCCGGACCCCCTCTGTCTCGGGCGGCACCCGGCACCCGCATCGGACGGGCGATCCAGCAGCGCCCCTGGCCACGGCCGGGAATCACCTGGCAGGATCGCCGCCATGCTCCCGGCCCTGTCCCGAACCGGCCGGCGTCGCTCTCTGCGGGCGGGCGCCGCCCTCGCCGTCGTGCTCGGGATGCTGCTCTGGTGGCTGCTCCCGCTCGGCGACCCGGCGCCCACCGGCACCCTCTCGTTCAGTACGGGGGTGCGCAGCGGCGTCTACCAAAAGTACGGGGAGCGGCTTAAGGGCGCCCTGGCCAAGGACCTTCCTCTTGTGTCGATAAAGCTCCAGACGAGCGAGGGCTCTCAGCAGAACCTCGCCAGGGTCGCCGCGGGCGAGGCGGACTTCACCATCGCCACCACCGACGCCGTGGCCACCTATCTGCGCGCCCGCAAGCCCGGCTACCAGCGGCTGCGCGGCTGTGTCCGGCTCTACGACGACTACATACAGCTGATCGTGAAGCGGGACTCGGACATCCGGAGCGTGGCGGACCTGCGGGGCAGGAGGGTCGCGGTGGGGCAGCCGGGGTCCGGCGTGAAGCTGGTCGCCGACCGGCTGATGACGGCCGCCGGTCTCGACCCGGTCAACGACGTGACGCCGCTGCCGGTGGGCATCGACACGATGCCGAAGCTGCTGGAGGAGGGCAGGCTCGACGCGTTCTTCTGGTCGGGCGGGCTGCCCACGACGGCGGTGGCCGATCTGTCGGACCGGCTCTCGATCCGGCTGGTCCCGCTGGAGGAGCCGCTCATCAAGCGACTGCAGGCGGCGGGCGGCCCCACGCGCTACTACCGCTCGGCCCTGATACCCGCCGACGCCTACCACAGCGCGCAGCAGGGGCAGGCCGTCCCCACGGTGGCGGTCGCCAATGTGCTGGTCACCACGGACCGCACGGACGCGGAGATGACCGAGGCGTTCACCCGTACCGTGATCGACAGCCGTGACCGCATCGGGCGCGAGGTGCACGCGGCGCAGCTGGTGGACCTGCGGACGGCCATCTACACCGATCCGCTCCGGCTGCACGAAGGGGCGAAGCGCTACTACCGCTCGGTCAAGCCGTAGCGGCCTTCCCGGCCGCGCGGGACGGCTACGGGGGTGCGGACGCGCTCCTCAGCCCTTCGGGTCGTGGCGCGGTACGGAGACCGTCACGCTCAGCCCGTACGGCTCCTTGCGGGCGTACGAGAGCGAGCCACCGCCCGCCGCCAGGAGCGCCTGGGAGATGGAGAGGCCGAGACCCGAGCCCTGGATGTTCTGGTGCTGGGAGCTGCGCCAGAAGCGGTCGCCGACCCGTTCGAGCTCCTGGTCGGTGAGGCCGGGCCCGCCGTCCGCGACGACCACCGTGACGTCCTGGCTGCCGGAGGCGACCGTGACGCGGACCTCCTCGTCGGCGGGCGTGAACTTGAGGGCGTTGTCGATGATGGCGTCGAGCGCGCTGGACAGGGCGATGGGGTCCGCCCAGGCGGTGACGGCGGGCGTCCCCTCGGCTCGGAGCCGTACGCCCTTCTCCTCGGCCACCGGCCGCCAGGAGGCGACCCGTTCGGCGGTGAGCGCACCGATGTCGGTGAGCCGGAGGTCGCTCTCGGCGTGCTCGGCGAGCGCGAGGTCGAGGAGGTCGTCGAGAACCTGGCCGAGGCGGCGGCCCTCGGTACGCACGGAGGCGATCTCCTCGTTGCCCTCGGGGAGTTCGAGGGCGAGGAGCTCGATGCGCAGCAGCAGGGCGGCCAGCGGGTTGCGCAACTGGTGGGAGGCGTCGGCGACGAAGGCGCGCTGCTGTTCCAGCACGTCCTCGACGTTGTCGGCCATCTCGTTGAACGAGCGGGCCAGCCGCCTGAGTTCCGGGGGCCCGCCGGACGCCGCGACGCGGGAGCGCATCCGGCCGCTGGCGATGTCGTGGGCGGCGGCGTCCAGGGTCTTGACGGGCAGCAGGACCCAGCCGGTGAGGCGGATCGCGGCGCCGACGGCGACCAGCATCGCGACCGCCTCGCCCGCCGCGATCAGCAGCCAGCCGCGGATCGTGTCGCCGCGCATCTGGCCGGTGGGCGAGTCGATGACGACGACGGCGATGACGTCACCGTCGCGTACGACGGGTGAGGCGACGACCACACGGCCGTCCTGCCAGGGCCAGACCTGGGGCGGGTCGTGGCTGCGGCGGCCGAGCAGCGCCTCCTTGAACGCGGCGCGTCCCTCGCCCTCGACGGGCAGCCGCCAGGTGTCCGGGGCCTTCGCCATGGCGGAGTCGTCGCGATAGAAGACACCGGCCCGGATCCCGTACACCGAGTTGTACGTTTCCAGCTCGGTCTGGAGGGTACGGCGCCGTTCGTCGTAGCCGCGGGTGCGTTCGGTGATGAACTGGGCGAGCGCGGCGAAGCGTGCCGTGTCGTCGATGCGGTCGATCACGACGCGCTGCTGTTCGGCGGCGGCCACGCTGACGGCGAGCGGGAAGCCGAGCGCGAGCAGAACGCTCGCCATCAGGACGATGAGCAGCGGGAGCAGCCGGGTACGCACCGGGGACGTACACCTCTACGCGGACGGGGCGACGAGGCGGTAGCCGACCCCGCGCACCGTCTCGATCAGGGCGGGCAGCCGCAGCTTGGAACGGAGCGAGGCGACGTGCACCTCCAGCGTGCGGCCCGTTCCCTCCCAGCTGGTGCGCCACACCTCGCTGATGATCTGTTCGCGACGGAAGACCACGCCGGGCCGTTGGGCGAGCAGGGCGAGCAGATCGAACTCCTTGCGGGTGAGCTGCACTTCGGTCCCGTCGACGCTGACCCGGCGGGTCGGCAGCTCGATGTGGACGTGCCCGAGGCGCAGGGCCGCGGCGGGTGTGGACACGGTGTCCTCGGCGCTCGCCTTGCGCCGGCTGACGGCGTGGATACGGGCCAGCAGCTCGCCGGTGTCGTACGGCTTGGTCACGTAGTCGTCGGCGCCGAGGTTGAGTCCGTGGATGCGGGAGCGCACGTCGGCCCGGGCGGTCACCATGATCACCGGTACGGAACTGCGCTTGCGGATCTTGCCGCACACCTCGTAACCGTCCTGGTCGGGCAGCCCGAGGTCGAGGAGCACGACGCCGAAGGGCTCGGCGTCGGCGGGCAGGAGCGCCTGCAGGGCCTCGTCGCCGCTCCGGGCATGGACCACCTGGAAGCCGTGCCGGGCGAGGATCGCGGACAGGGCGGCGGCGACGTGGTTGTCGTCCTCGACGAGCAGCAGTCTCATGGCCCCCCTCTGGCAGTGGCGTGTGTCGGCGGTCGGTCCGTACGGTCGTGTACGCCCCCGGTCACTTCCCCGTTCCGGGGTGTTTCACGTAGGGGTGTACCAGGGAATCCACGCCGATCAGGGGTGGACAGTCAAGGGCCTGTCCGATGTATCCGGGTTTCCGTTATGCACCCGGTACGCCCGGCGCGACCGGCGTGACGTCCCGTTCACGCGGAGTGTCCGGTTGCCGCCGGATCGTTATGCTCAATTTCCGCTCAGATGTAATGACGTTGGTAGCACTGCGTCACTAGGGTCCTTCCCAACCGAGGAGGACGGAGCAAGAAGCCGATGAGCGGAGTTTCAGTGACCAAGGGCGCCGAGGACGCTGCACCCGCGCCCGCCGGCGATCTGGTTGTGCTGAGCAACGTCAACAAGCACTTCGGCGCGCTGCATGTGCTCCAGGACATCGACCTGACGATCGCCCGCGGCGAGGTCGTGGTCGTCATCGGGCCGTCCGGGTCCGGTAAGTCCACGCTGTGCCGCACGATCAACCGCTTGGAGACGATCGACACGGGCGCGATCACGATCGACGGGAAGCCGCTGCCCGCGGAGGGCAAGGAGCTGGCGCGGCTGCGTGCCGACGTCGGCATGGTCTTCCAGTCGTTCAACCTGTTCGCCCACAAGACGGTCCTGGAGAACGTGACGCTCGGCCAGCTGAAGGTCCGCAAGACGGACAAGAAGGCGGCCGAGGACAAGGCGCGTTCGCTGCTCGACCGGGTGGGCGTCGGGACCCAGGCCGACAAGTACCCTTCCCAGCTCTCCGGCGGCCAGCAGCAGCGTGTCGCGATCGCCCGGGCCCTGGCGATGGACCCGAAGGTCATGCTCTTCGACGAGCCGACCTCCGCACTCGACCCGGAGATGATCAACGAGGTCCTCGAGGTCATGCAGCAGCTCGCTCGCGAGGGCATGACCATGGTCGTCGTCACCCACGAGATGGGCTTCGCGCGCTCCGCGGCGAACCGGGTCGTCTTCATGGCGGACGGCAAGATCGTCGAAGAGGCCGCGCCCGACCAGTTCTTCAGCAACCCGCGCAGTGACCGGGCCAAGGACTTCCTGTCGAAGATCCTTCACCACTGACGGTGCCTCAGCCCCGGCTCCCGTATCTGCTGATCACTCACTTCGCGTCAACTCTAGGGAATCTCACCATGCAGCTTCGTAAGGTCACCGCCGCCTCGGCCGCCGTGCTCGCCCTCGCCCTCACCGCCACCGCCTGTGGTTCCGACGACAAGGACGACTCGGCTTCGGGCGGCGGCAAGAAGATCACCATCGGCATCAAGATCGACCAGCCCGGTATCGGCCTGAAGACCCCGGACGGCAAGTACACCGGCTTCGACGTCGACGTCGCCACGTACGTCGCCAAGGAACTCGGCTACGACGCCAAGGACATCGAGTTCAAGGAGACGAAGAGCGCCGACCGCGAGACGGCGATCTCGCGCGGCGACGTGAAGTTCATCGCCGCCTCCTACTCGATCAACGACGAGCGCCTGCAGAAGGTCGACTTCGCCGGCCCGTATCTCCTCGCCCACCAGGACATCCTGGTCCGCGCGGACGACAACTCGATCAAGAAGCCCGAGGACCTGAACAACAAGAACCTCTGCTCGGTCGCCGGTTCGACCTCGGCGCAGAACGTCCACGACAAGCTCGCCCCGAAGGCGCAGCTGCAGGAATACGGCGGCTACTCCGAGTGCCTCACCGGCCTCGAGAACAAGGCCGTCGACGCGCTGACCACGGACGACAGCATCCTGGCCGGCTACGCCTCGCAGGACGCCAACAAGGGCAAGTTCAAGCTCGCCGGCTTCAAGATGACCAACGAGAACTACGGCATCGGTCTGAAGAAGGGCGACGCCGACCTCAAGAAGAAGATCAACGACGCGCTGACCAAGATGGTCTCGGACGGCTCGTGGCAGAAGGCCGTGGACGCGAACTTCGGTCCCGCCGGTTACAAGAACGAGCCCGCCCCGAAGATCGGCAACGTCGTCAAGTGAAGCAGGGCTGACCGGGTGCGCCGCCGCTGAACGGCGGCGCGCCGCGCCCTCCTACACGCGGAAGCACGGGAGATCGTGTTCGACTTTCTTGATGGTTACGACTTGCTGGGGGCTTTCTGGGTGACGGTGAAGCTCACCGTCTTCTCAGCCCTCGGCTCCCTCATATGGGGAACGCTGCTGGCCGGCATGAGGGTCAGCCCGGTCCCCCTGATGCGCGGTTTCGCGACCGCCTACGTGAACGTGGTCCGGAACATTCCGCTGACCGTGATCATCGTCTTCGCCTCGCTGGGCCTCTTCCAGACCCTTCAGGTCACGCTCGGGGGCGGCGGTGACTTCAAGGTCATCAACTTCCGGCTCGCGGTGCTCGCCTTCACCGTCTACACCGCGTCGTTCGTGTGCGAGGCCCTGCGCTCGGGCATCAACACGGTGCCGGTCGGCCAGGCGGAGGCGGCCCGGGCACTCGGGCTCAGCTTCACCCAGGTACTGCGGCTGATCGTGCTCCCGCAGGCGTTCCGGTCGGTGGTCAACCCGCTGTCCAACGTGCTCATCGCGCTGACGAAGAACACGACCGTCGCAGCGGCGATCGGGGTCGCGGAAGCCTCGTATCTGATGAAGGAAATGATCGAGAACGAGGCCCAGCTGCTGCTGATCTCCGGTGTGTTCGTCCTCGGCTTCATCATCCTGACCCTCCCGACCGGTCTCATCCTCGGCTGGGTCGCCAAGAAGGTGGCGGTGAAGCGATGAGCTCCGTCCTCTACGACGCGCAGGGGCCCCGCGCCAAACGGCGCAACATCCTGTACACCGTGCTCTTCGTGCTGGCCGCCGCGGCGGTGCTGTGGTGGGTGTACGACGGCCTCGCCGAGAAGCACCAGCTCGACTGGGTCAAATGGAAGCCGTTCTTCGCCGGCACCCAGGCGTGGGAGACATACATCTGGCCGGGCTTCCAGAACACGATCAAGGCAGCGTTCTACGCACTGATCATCGCCCTGCCGCTGGGCGCGCTCTTCGGGATCGGACGGCTCTCGGACCACCGCTGGGTGCGCGTTCCGGGCGGGGTGGTCGTGGAGTTCTTCCGCGCCATCCCCGTGCTGCTCCTGATGATCATCGCCAACGCCGCGTACTCCGAGTACACCGACCTCGAACCGGACACGCGCCTGCTGTACGCCGTCGTGACGGGTCTGGTGCTCTACAACGCCTCGGTGCTCGCCGAGATCGTGCGGGCCGGCATCCTGACGCTGCCGCGCGGGCAGACGGACGCCGCCAAGGCGATCGGCATGCGCAAGGGCCAGACGATGGTCTTCGTGCTGCTGCCGCAGGCGGTCACCGCCATGCTGCCGGCCATCGTCAGTCAGCTCGTGGTGATCGTGAAGGACACCGCACTCGGCGGCGCCGTGCTCAGCTACCCGGAGCTGCTGGCCTCCGTCCGTCCGATGGCCGCGAACTACGGGTCGAACACCATCGCGTGCTTCACGATCATCGCGGTGATCTACCTCGCTCTGAACTTCGCCCTGACGTCCTTCGCGAGCTGGCTGGAGCGGTGGCTCAGGCGCGGGAAGAAGAGCACGGGCGCGGTCGTGGGCACCGGGCCCGGGGGCGAACTGGAGACGATCGGTGCGCCGTCGCTCAAGGTGGACGACGGAAGCGCCGCCTGACGGCTCGTCGTACGACGCCCGCGAGGGGCGGTGGCACACCTGCCACCGCCCCTCGCCGCGTTCCGGCGTCGCTTGACGCAAGCACCGGCAGTAGGTTGCATACGTTCTGTGATCGCGCACCGAGTCCCCGACGCCGCAGCACCCCCTTCGACGCCCGCGCACCTTCCGTTCCGATTCACCGGACCGTCATGTTTCGCTGCGCTTCCGACGGGGGACGCGCCGTGGACCCGGTGATCGTCGTCGGTGCCGGGCCGGTCGGCCTGGCGCTGTCGCTCGCCCTCGCCGCTCAGGGCGTGCCGTCCGTGCTGCTCGACGAGGACCCCGCCAAGGACGAGACACGCCCCGCCCGCACGGTCGTCCTGCGCGAGGACACCGCGGCCTTCCTGGAGCGGCTGGGCTGCAAGGCGCTGCGGGACGAGGGGCTGCGCTGGTCCGGCTGGCGGTCGGTGCGGCGCAGGCAGCTGGTGCGCGAGCTGCAGCTCGGCGAGGATCCCGTCCCGGGCAGCGGTGTGCCCGCCGCCCCCGTGCACGTACCGCAGCACGCGCTCGTACGGGGTCTGCGCGACGCGGTGGCCGCCCAGGAACTGGTGCAGACCGCCGGGCCGAGCAGGATCGACACGCTGGAGCAGGACCCGGCCGGGGTCACCGTGCACACCAGGGAGCCCGGTTCGACCTGGTGGCGCGGGAGTTACCTGGTCGGCTGCGACGGGGCCCGGTCCACCGTGCGCAAACTCCTCGACATCAGGTTTCCCGGGCGTACGGCGGTGGAACGGCACGCCGTGGCCGCACTGCGCGCCGAGCTGCCCCGGCCCGGTGAGGCCGTGCTGCACCGGTCGCCGCCCTGGCGCACCGGGGGCGCCGAGGTCACGGCGCGCCCGCTGCCCGACGACGTGTGGCGGCTGGACTGGCTGTTGCCCGCGCGCGGCGAACTGGTCACGCCGGACGCGCTGGTCACGCGGGTCCGGGACACCCTGGCCGGCTGGTGCGGCGAGACACCGCCGTACGAGCTGCTGGACACCGGGGTCTACACACTGCACCACCGGCTGGCCCGGCGCTGGCGGGTGAAGCATGCCTTCCTTGCCGGGGACGCCGCCCATCTGCTGGGCGCCCTGGGCACCCAGGGGCTCGACGAGGGGCTGCGTGACGCGGAGAACCTGGCCTGGAAGCTGGCCCTGGCCTGGCATCACGGGGCGTCCGACGCTCTCCTCGACAGCTACCAGGCCGAACGCCGGGCCGCCGTCGCCTCGCGGCTGCGCGCCGCCGACCAGTCGCTGCCGATACTGCGCGGCGGCGGGGGTCTGCGGACGCTCGTACCGGGGAGCGCACGGGGGCACGACTCGCTGCTCATGGACGCGCATCTGGGCTGCGGCCCGCTCGGTGCGCCCCCTTCCTACGCCCTGTCCCCCCTTGCGCCCCCGCGCGCCGAGGCGCACACCTCTGTGGGTACGCCCCCCGGTGCGCCGGTGGCCGATGTACGGGTCACGGCGCCCGACGGGACCGCGGTGCGGCTGCGGGAGCGGCTGGGTCAGGGGCAGCTGCTGGTGGTGCTCGTGGCGCCGGGAACCGGAGTGTGGGACCGGCGCCACTGGATGCGCGCCGGAGTGATGCCCCGTCTGGCGGAGGCGGTCGCCACGCTGCCGGTGAAGGCCGAGCTGCTGGTGGCCGAGAGCTATCCGGGGGCCTCCGCGCACACGGTTCTGCTGGTCAGGCCGGACGGGCACCTCGTCGAGGCGTTCGGCGGGGTGCGGCCGGCGGAGCTGTTCACGGCTGCGGACGCGGCGCGCGGCGGCGACGCCCGGACGTCGGCGCCTGCCGACAGGACCGTAGAGGTCAATTGACCGTCGCGGGCGCGCATGGTCTACTCCCGGTCATGACCGACACCGATGTGCGCCTGTGGCGGAGGGTCCATATGGATCTGCTCCGCTATGCGGGCTGCGTGTGTCGCCCGTCCTGCTGAATCGCCTTCACCTGTCCTCGCCGTGTGCTGTGCCGTACGGCGGGGCGTCCGCGCGAACTCTCAGGACGGTCTCCGTGTCTGCCTCCTCCTTCCCCGTGCCCACGCACACCTCCGCCGCGGCCCCGACCGTCGCGGAACTGCTCGACTTCGTCCGTTGCACTGCCGAGGACACCGCACTCATCTCTTCCCTCCCCCTCGACCCCGAGGGGCGGACCTGGATCCGGCTCGACGGTCCCGGCGGCAGCGAGGCATGGCTGATCGGCTGGCCGCCGGGCACCGGCACCGGCTGGCACGACCACGCCGATTCGATCGGGGCCTTCCTCACCGCGGCCGGCACGCTCAGGGAGCACTCCCTCGCCGCCCGGCTGCCCACCGACGGCTGGAAGACCCTGGAGCTGACCGAGGACATCGACCGGACCCGGGAACTGACGCCCGGCCGGGGCAGGGCCTTCGGCCGCCACCACGTCCACGAGGTGCTGAACGAGTCCGCCACGGAGCACGCCGTCTCCGTCCACGCGTACTACCCGCCGCTGCCGCGCATCCGGCGCTACAGCCGCACCGGCGCGGTACTCCGCCTGGAGCAGACCGAGGGGCCGGAGGACTGGCAGTGAGCCACGGACCGCACGAGGGCGACGGCGCTCCGCCCGGGATCGACGAGCTGCTGGAACGGGTCAGGGCGGGTTATGTACGGCTCGGCCCGCAGGAGGCGTGGGCGGCGGCCGCCGAGGGTGCTCTGCTCGTGGACATCCGCTACGCGGAACTGCGCGAGCGGGACGGGCTGATCCCGGGGGCGCTGGTCATCGAGCGCAACGAGCTGGAATGGCGGCTGGATCCGCGGGGAAGCCACCGGGTCCCGGAGGCGGTGGACCACGACCTCCGGGTGGTGGTGATCTGCAACGAGGGGTACGCGTCGAGCCTGGCCGCCGATTCCCTGCACCGGCTCGGACTGCGCCGGGCGACGGATCTGGCGGGCGGCTTCCAGGCCTGGCGCGCGGCGGGTCTCCCGGTCCAGCTATGAGGTGAGGGGCGCGGCTTCCACCGTCCCCTGGGAACGAGAGGCCGAGGTCCCGTCACTGCTTCCCCTTCACCGGCTGATGGCGACCTCCACCGGCCGGGTGCGCAGCGCGAACCGGCCGGGCAGCGCCGTGGGCTGTTCCACAGGGCTGCTCTGGCATGCGTCACACACTGCTCTGTGTGCGGGCGCCTGCGCACAGGTGTCTGTCCGCAGGCGCCCGCGCACAGACACCTGTGCACTGGAGCGTTCCAGCGTCTCCCTACGGGGTTCGCCCCCGCACGCCTCCGTATACCGCCGACGACGAGCGTCCCCTCGACCTGAATGCGTCACGACACACCCGTATGGCGCCGCTCCGGTGGAGCGATCCCGTCACCGGACGGACATTCGCCTCACGGCGAGCACGGACGCTCACGGCGAACCCGGCCCGCCCACCGTGACGCCGTAGCGCCATTAGGGCGCCGGACCACCGCTACGACGGGGAGCACGCACCGATGCCGACCACCACCCTCACCCCCGACGAACTCGACGCCCAGGCCGCGCGCCTCCATGACACGGATGCCTGGCAGCAGATCGTCACGGGCTGGGACCTGACCGCCCCGGCCCCCGTACCCGAAGACTCCCCTGCCGCCCCCCGCCCGGTCGCCCCGGTCGAGACGCAGCCCACCACACCGGCCGACGCGCACCCCGCCCCCGCCCCCGCCGTCGCGCAAGCGGCACCGGACGCTGCTGCCAACTGGCGCGCCCTGCTCTCCGTGCCGGTGGATCAGCTGATCGCCGACACGGTCCGCGCGCTACCCCCCGCCGCACCGCACGAGCGTCCGCTTCCCGGGCGCATCGGTGCGATGCTGCCCGACCGGCTTCACGCGTGGCGTCGCATCGGGCGGCCCGAGGTGCGGCCGTCCGTCCATCTCGCCCATGCCCGGCAGATCCTGACCACGTGGGGGTGGCAGAACACGCCGTACCGGCTCCGCAACATCCGAGGCGCGCGCTGCATCTGCGGCGCCATGCTCACCGCGCACCGCCTGGGCTACGGCTCGGCGGAGACGGTCGACCGGGCCGGCGCCTGGCTGATCGCCGAACTGCGCTCCCAGGGCTGGACCGGGCTGATCGGGCCGTGGAACCGCTGTCCGGGACGCACCGCGGCGGACGCCCTCGCCCTGATCGACGCCACCATCAGCCGCGCGGCCCGCGCCGGCCAGTAACGGTCGGCGTCTCCCCCGACGGACCGCCGGGCGGACCACCGCCCGGTGGTCAGAACGGCTCGTCCAGACCCTCCGTGTCCTCCCCCTCTTCCTCCAGCGCCCGGCGCACCACGCGCAGGGCCATGCCCTCGCCGTACCCCTTGCGGGCGAGCATGCCCGCAAGGCGGCGCAGCCGTTTGTCGCGCTCCAGGCCCCGGGTGGACCGGAGCTTGCGGGCGACGAGCTCCCGGGCGGTCTCCTCCTCCTGCTCGGAGTCGAGCTGCCCGACGGCTTCGTCGATCACCGCCGCGTCCACGCCCTTGGTCCGCAGCTCACGGACCAGCGCGCGGCGGGCGAGCCCGCGGCCGTGGTGCCGGGACTCCACCCATGCCTCGGCGAACGCGGCGTCGTCGATCAGTCCGACGTCCTCGAAGCGGGACAGCACCTCCTCGGCCGCCTCGTCCGGGATCTCCCGCTTGCGCAGGGCGTCCGCGAGCTGCTTGCGGGTGCGCGGTGTGCCGGTCAGCAGGCGCAGGCAGATGTTGCGTGCCTGCTCGAGCGGGTCGCGCGGTTCCCCCTTCTCGGCCCTCGACGAGGAGGGGGAACCGCTGTCACTGGGCCGGGAGCGGGAGCGGTGCCCCGCCCCCTCACCGGATCCGGAGGCCGCGCCGGGGTCGGCGGCGCTGTCCGGCCACTGAGTACGACGCGTCACGGCTTAGCTCTTGGCCGCGGCCGCCTTGGCCGGCTTGCTCTTGCCCGCCGCAGCCGTCGCCGGCTTCGCCGCGGCCTCGGCCGGAGCCGCCGCCTCTGCCGCGTCCGCACCGGACTCGGCGGAGACGTCCTCGGGCCGGACCCCGACGCCCAGCTTCACCAGGATCTTCTTCTCGATCTCGTTGGCGAGGTCGGGATTGTCCTTGAGGAAGTTGCGCGCGTTCTCCTTGCCCTGGCCGAGCTGGTCGCCCTCGTACGTGTACCAGGCGCCGGCCTTGCGGACGAAGCCGTGCTCCACGCCCATGTCGATCAGACCGCCCTCACGGCTGATGCCCTGGCCGTAGAGGATGTCGAATTCGGCCTGCTTGAAGGGCGGCGCGACCTTGTTCTTGACGATCTTGACGCGGGTGCGGTTGCCGACCGCGTCGGTGCCGTCCTTGAGCGTCTCGATCCGGCGGATATCAAGGCGGACCGAGGCGTAGAACTTGAGCGCGCGGCCACCGGTGGTGGTCTCCGGCGAGCCGAACATCACACCGATCTTCTCGCGGAGCTGGTTGATGAAGATCGCGGTGGTCTTGGACTGGTTGAGCGCGCTGGTGATCTTCCGGAGCGCCTGGCTCATCAGACGGGCCTGGAGACCCACGTGCGAGTCGCCCATCTCGCCCTCGATCTCCGCGCGCGGCACCAGGGCCGCGACGGAGTCGATGACGATCAGGTCGAGAGCGCCCGAGCGGACCAGCATGTCGACGATCTCGAGGGCCTGCTCACCGTTGTCCGGCTGGGACAGGATGAGGTTGTCGATGTCGACGCCGAGCTTCTTGGCGTACTCGGGGTCGAGGGCGTGCTCCGCGTCGATGAAGGCCACCGAGCCGCCGAGCTTCTGTGCGTTCGCCACCGCGTGCAGCGTCAGCGTCGTCTTACCGGAGGACTCCGGTCCGTACACCTCCACCACACGGCCGCGCGGCAGGCCGCCGACGCCGAGCGCGACGTCGAGCGCGGTGGATCCGGTGGGAATCACCTCGATGGGCTCGTTCGGCCGCTCGCCGAGGCGCATCACCGCGCCCTTGCCGAATTGCCGTTCAATCTGTGCGAGTGCGGCGTCCAGCGCCTTCTCGCGGTCGGTTCCTGCCATGGGTTCCACCCGATTTGCTTGAGTCGATCGCTTCACGTCAAAGACGCTAACCCCTGCCACTGACAATGGGCCTCGACGTCCTCCCGGCCTGTGGACAACTCCACGGTCGGGCCCGGGAAAACCCGGCCGGAATCCCATAAGAATGGATGTTCGATTTTAGTGTCAAGCACGCCACACCGCCCGGCGCGGACGGCCCGGCGGCCAGGCGGGACCGCGCAGTCGACCCCGGGGCGGCCCCTCAGGCACTCGGCCCGGAAGGCCCCTCCGGCCGCCGCGGGTCCTCCGGCCCGCCGCCGTCCGCCTCCCCGGCGTCCTCCCCCGCCAGGATGGTGCGCATCCGCCTCAGACGCGTCCACAGGGGCTCGCCCCGCACGCCGGGGCGGCCGCCGTGGACGCGCGGGTCGTCCGTGACGTCGTACCGCTTCACATAGGCGCCGAGGAACGCCTGGAGGGTGGCTACGGCCGGGATGGCGATCAGCGCGCCGACTGCGCCCATCAGGGCCGTGCCCGCGATGACAGAGCCGAACGCCACCGCGGGGTGGATGTCCACCGTCTTCGCGGTCAGCTTCGGCTGGAGCACGTAGTTCTCGAACTGCTGGTACACCACGACGAAGCCGAGGACCCACAGCGCGTACCAGGGATCGACGGTGAAGGCGATCAGCATCGGCAGGGCGCCCGCCAGATAGGTGCCGATCGTGGGGATGAACTGGGAGACGAGTCCGACCCAGACCGCGAGCGCCGGCGCGTAGGGCACTCCGAGGGCGGCCAGCAGGACGTAGTGCGCGATGCCGGAGATGAGCGCCATCAGGCCACGCGAGTAGAGGTAACCGCCGGTCTTGTCGACCGCGATCTCCCACGCCCGCAGCACCTCGGCCTGGCGGGCGGGGGGCAGTACGGAGCACAGCCCGCGGCGCAGCCGGGGGCCGTCGGCCGCGAAGTAGAAGGAGAACAGGAAGATCGTCAGCAGTCGGAAGAGGCCCCCGAGGACCGTCGTCGAGACATCGAGCACTCCGGTCGCGCTGTTCTGGACGTACTTCTGCAGCCAGTCGGAGTGCAGCAGGCTGTCCTGGACCTCGACGCGGGAGAGTTCCGTGTGGAAGGTCTGGTTGACCCAGTTGATCACCGAGTCGAGGTAATTCGGGAAGTCCTCCACCATGTCGACGATCTGGCCCGCGAGCATCGAGCCGAGCAGGACGACGAAACCGGCCCCGCCGATCAGCACGACGAGGAAGACCAGGAAGGTGGCGAAGCCCCGGCGCATACCGCGGGCCGACATCCGGCTCACGGCGGGTTCGATGGCGAGCGCCAGGAAGAAGGCGATCAGCACATTGATCAGCAGGCCGATGAGCTGGTCGAACGCCCAGCTGCCGAGCCGGAAGCAGGCGTAGAGCGCGAGGGCGAGGACCATGGCACGCGGCAGCCAGGCGGGCATGCGGGCGGGCTCGGCGCCGGACGGCGGGGCCGGTGGTGCGGGCGGCGTGCGGGGCGGCTGGATCTGAGCGGTCTCGTCTGTGGGTGCCACGGAGCAAGTCTCGCCTATGTGGGTGACGATCCGTCGCGCACCCCGGAAGGCGGCCGGCCTCCGGTCGAGGTCCGCGGCACTCCGGAAGACGGCCCGCCTGCCGCGAGTCTCAGCGTTTGTCGGCGGGGACGTCCATCGCCAGGCAGACCCCGCGCCAGACGTCCTTGGCCTCCCAGCCCGCCGCCAGCGCCTCGTGGACCGTGCGTCCGCCCAGCTCGGCCATCACATGGTCGCGTGCGAAGGAGTCCGCGTAGGCCGCGCCGAAGTGGTCCGCCATCCGTTCCCAGAAAATCGTCAACCGCATGCCCTCAGTATCCCGCTCCTGAGAGTGCAGCCCGGGCGCCCCGGCCCTGCTCGGGGCACCCGAAGCCCTACGGTCGGTCCATGGCTGCAACTGGAACAAGTCCCCTCGCCCGGGCCGAGCAGTTCATCTGGCTCACGGCCCGTGTCCTCGAACAGCGGCGGTTCGCCCACCAATACCTGGCGGGAGGCGCGGAGCCGGTGGAGACGGCCCTCGCCGCGTACGCCAACGAGGACGGCGGCTACGGCCACGCCCTCGAACCCGATCTCCGCGGCCCCGTCAGTCAGCCGCTGCACACGGCCCACGCGCTCAGCGTCCTCGACTCCATCGGCCGCTGCAACGGTCTGCGGGTGGAACGGATCTGCCGGTACCTGACCGAGGTGTCGACCAGAGAGGGCGCCCTGCCCGCGCTGCTCCCCTCGCAACGCGGCTATCCGGCTGCCCCCTTCATCCCCGTCGTCGACGACCCGCCCGCCGAGCTGCTGGCCACCGGGCCCGTCGTCGGCCTGCTCCACCGCAACGCCGTGTGGCATGCCTGGCTCTTCCGGGCCACCGACTTCTGCTGGTCGGCCGTGGATGCCCTGGAGGTGTCGCATCCCTACGAGATCGAGGCGGCGGTCGCCTTCCTGGACGGTGTGCCGGACCGGCCCCGGGCGGAGGCCGCGGCCGAACGGCTGGGATGGCTGGTACGCGACCAGCGGCTCGCCGTGCTCGATCCGGAGCGGCGCGCGGAATACCCGGTGGCCGCCGGGTACGCACCGGGCGAGCAGCACTTCCCGTACGACTACGCCCGTACACCTGAATCGCTCGCCCGGCGGTGGTTCACCGACGCCGAGATGGAGCGCGCGCTCGATCACCTCGCCGCCGCGCAGGAGAAGGACGGCGGCTGGCCGGTGACCTGGCGGCAATGGGCACCCGGGACGGCGCTGGAAGGGCGGCCCCTGGTGACCCTCAGGGCGTTGGAGACCCTGCGAGCCCACGGACGCGCGCTGGATTGAGAGGCGCGCGACGGGGAAGGGCGCCGGTAAGGGGCAGGGGCCACGGCGCCTGCCCCCCTACGCGCTCCAGCCCAGCGCGCGCACCCCGGCAGTGACGACCACGGCCGCGCCCACGACCACCAGGAAGGGGGCTCGCAGGACGAGGGCGAGGGCTGCGGCCGCCAGGCCCGCACCCCTGGCGTCCAGGGCCAGATGCTGTCCGTCGCCGAAGGTCTGCTGGGCGGTGAGCGCGGCCAGCAGAGCCACCGGCAGCAGGGCGGCGAGGCGCTGCACGAGCGGGCGTTCCAGAGCGCCCGCGGGCACCAGGAGACCGAGCAGTTTGGCGAGGTAGCAGCCGACGAAGGTCAGGGCGATGGCGATCCAGACGTTCATCGGCCCTCCTCCGCCCGGGTCGCGCCCGCGCCCTTCGATCCGGTTCCGTCCGCGCCGCCGCCCTTGGCCCGTCCCATCAGGAACAGAACAGCAGGGGCGGCGAGTGCGGACAGCAGCACGGGCACCCCGGCCGGCAGCACCGGCAGGAGGCCGAGGGCGAGCAGGACGGCGAGCCCGGCGGTGACACGCTCCGTCGTGGACCTCAGCATCGGGGCGAGCAGGGCGAGGAAGACGGCGGGACTGGCCGCGTCGAGCCCCCAGGCGTCGGTGTCACCGAGCGCCTCGGCCCCCAGTGCGCCCGCCAGGGTGGTCAGGTTCCACAGCACGTAGAGGGTGAGCCCGGTGACGGTGAAGCCGATCCGCGCGGCTCGCCGGGTGGACTGGGGCAGCGTCACGGCGGTCGTCTCGTCGATGACCCACTGGGCGGCGAGCGGACGCAGGGCCCGCGGCAGGGCCAGGAGCTGTGAAAGGCGCAGGCCGTAGAAGGCATTGCGGACGCCGAGGAAGAAGGCTCCGGCGGCCGCGGTGTACGGGTTGCCGCCGGCGGCGAGCGCGCCGACCAGCGCGAACTGGGAGGCTCCCGTGAAGACGAGCAGGCTGAGCGCGCACGTCTGGAGGAGGCTCAGGCCGGAGCCCGCCGAGGTGACGCCGAAGGCGAAGCCGGAGAGGCCGACGGCTATGCCGACGCCGAGCGCGTCGCGTACCACGGCCGCGTCCGGTTCGGCCCCGGCGGCGAGCGTGCTGCCGCCGGTCGGTTCGGCGGTGGTGCGAAGGGGTGCTGTCTGTTCTGCCACGTCCCGCACGCTACCGGGACCGCTCCCGACCGGTCTTGTACGTTCTTGCACGTTCGCGCTGGTAGGCGCCGGGTGGTACTCCCACGATCCGGGTGAAATGACGGTTGAGATGCGGCTGGTCGGTGAAGCCGACTTCCGTCGCCGCGACCGAGGGGGCTGTGCCCGCGTCGAGCATCCTGCGCGCACGCCGCACCCGGGCGTCGGTGAGCCAGGTGTGCGGAGGCATGCCGTACTGCTTCTTGAACGCGCGCAGCAGGGCGAAGGGGCTCGTGCCCAGCTCGCCGGCCAGCGCCTCCAGGGTCGGCGGGTCGGCCATCCGGGACTCCAGGAGGGCCCGGGCGCGCGCCGCGTCGCGTGCCCCTCCGGCACGGGGCTCCCGGGTGGGGAAGGCGCTGCCGTGCCGGGTGAGCAGGCGGGTGACGACGACGCGCAGCACGCTGTCGGCGGCCAGGGCGTTGCCCTCCTCGGCCGCCCGGTGAACCTCGCCTATCAGCCGGGCCGCGTACGGATCGGCCACCCCGGTCTCGGTGAAGCCGACGGTGCCGCGCAGGTTCGTCGTATCGGCGGCGATGTCGTTGACCACCTGCGCGGACGGGTAGAGCGTGTCGTACACCCAGCCTTCGGGGACACCGGCCCGGGCGGTGTGCGGGACCTCCGGGTTGATCATGACGACGGTGCCGGGGCCCGCGTGCAGGGTGCCGCCGGGTGTTCCTATGTCCTCGACGCCCTGGCTGACCGTGGCGAGGACGTAGCCCTCGTGGCTGTGGCGCGGGAAGGTGTGCCGGATGTAGCGGGCCCGCAGCAGGTCGAGGTCGGGCAGCTCGGCGTAACTCCAGTGCCTCGCCCACTCCGCCGGTTGCTGTGCTCCTGCCATGGGGGGATTGTCCCAGCCCGTGGGCCTCCCGACCGTCGGTACGACGGCCCGCCCAACGGTTGTCGCGGCCGTTGACAGCCCCGCAGGGCATCAGTCAGTGGCAGAGCCACGGCCACCGGGACCTGAGTATCAGCATCGATGTCAGTGGCGGGGTGCACGATGGGGGCATGACCGGCTCCGCACTCGATTCCTTCTCCCCCGCCACCCGCAGTTGGTTCACGGGGGCCTTCAGCGCGCCGACCGCCGCACAGGAAGGCGCCTGGCGGGCGATCGGTGAGGGGGCGGACGTGCTGGTCGTCGCGCCGACCGGCTCAGGCAAGACGCTGGCCGCCTTCCTCGCCGCACTGGACCGGCTGGCGGCCGTCCCGCCGCCCGCTGAGGCGAGGAAGCGCTGCCGCGTGCTGTACGTGTCACCTCTCAAGGCACTCGCGGTCGACGTGGAGCGCAATCTGCGCTCACCCCTGACCGGCATCCGCCAGGAGTCCGTGCGCCAGGGTCTGCCCGAGCCCGAGGTGCGGGTGGGCATCAGATCGGGTGACACCCCCGCCGCCGAGCGCCGTTCGATGGCGACCCGCCCGCCGGACATCCTGATCACGACCCCCGAGTCGCTCTTCCTGATGCTGACGTCCTCGGCCCGGGAGGCCCTGTCCGGCATCGAGACGGTGATCCTGGACGAGGTGCACGCGGTGGCGGGCACCAAACGCGGTGCCCATCTCTCCGTGTCGCTGGAGCGCCTGGACGAACTGCTGCCTCGGCCGGCCCGGCGCATCGGCCTCTCGGCCACGGTCCGGCCGGTCGACGAGGTGGCGCGCTTCCTCTCCCCCCGACGCAAGGTGGAGATCGTCCAGCCGCCGTCCAGCAAGCAGTTCGACCTGTCGGTGGTCGTACCGGTCGAGGACCTCGGCGAGCTGGGCGGCTCGCCCGCCACCGACGACACCTCCGGGCAGGCCGAGAAGCCGTCGATCTGGCCGCATGTGGAGGAGCGGATCGCCGATCTGGTCCAGGCGCACCGCTCCACCATCGTCTTCGCCAACTCCCGCCGCCTCGCGGAGCGCCTGTGCAACCGGCTCAACGAGATCGCGTACGAGAGAGCCACCGGCGAGACCATGCCGGAGGCCCACTCCCCCGCCGAGATCATGGCGGAGTCCGGAACGGCCAAGGGCGCTCCCGCCCTGCTCGCCCGGGCCCACCACGGATCGGTCTCCAAGGAGCAGCGCGCCCAGGTCGAGGAGGACCTCAAGGCCGGCCGGCTGCCCGCGGTGGTCGCCACCTCCAGTCTGGAGCTGGGCATCGACATGGGGGCGGTCGACCTGGTGATCCAGGTCGAGTCGCCGCCCTCGGTCGCCTCCGGGCTGCAGCGGGTCGGCCGCGCCGGCCATCAGGTGGGCGCGGTCTCCACCGGCGTCGTCTTCCCGAAGTACCGCGGCGACCTGGTACAGGCGGCCGTGGTCACCGAGCGGATGCGCACGGGCTCCATCGAGGCGCTGCGTGTCCCGTCCAATCCATTGGACGTGCTGGCCCAGCAGTTGGTGGCGATGGTCGCGCTGGACAGCTGGCAGGTGGACGACCTGCTCGCGGTGGTCCGCCGCGCCGCCCCCTTCGCGTCGCTGCCCGAATCGGCGTTCACCGCGGTTCTCGACATGCTCGCGGGCCGCTATCCGTCCGACGCCTTCGCGGAGCTGCGCCCCCGCGTCGTCTGGGACCGCGTCGCCGGTACGGTCACGGGCCGCCCCGGCGCCCAGCGCCTCGCCGTCACCTCGGGCGGGACCATCCCCGACCGCGGCCTCTTCGGGGTCTTCCTCGCCGGCACCGACCCGAAGAAGGGCGGCGGCCGGGTCGGGGAGCTGGACGAGGAGATGGTCTACGAGTCCCGGGTCGGCGACGTCTTCACGCTGGGCACGACCTCCTGGCGGATCGAGGACATCACCCGCGACCGGGTCCTCGTCTCCCCCGCGCCCGGCGTCCCCGGGCGGCTGCCGTTCTGGAAGGGCGACCAGCTGGGCCGGCCCCTGGAACTGGGCCGCGCACTGGGGGCCTTCCTGCGCGAGCTCGGCGGGCTCTCCGCGCAGGATGCCCGTGACCGCCTGCTCTCCGCCGGCCTGGACACCTGGGCCGTGGACAACGTCCTGGCGTATCTCGACGAACAGCGCCGGGCCTGCGGTCATGTCCCGGATGACCGGACCGTCCTGGTCGAGCGCTTCCGGGACGAGCTGGGCGACTGGCGCGTCGTCGTGCACTCCCCGTTCGGCGCGCAGGTGCACGCGCCGTGGGCCCTGGCGCTCAGCGCCCGTCTCGCCGAACGGTACGGGATGGATGCGCAGGTCATGCATGCCGACGACGGCATCGTGCTGAGGCTGCCCGACGCCGACATGATGGGCCTGGACCTCCTCGACTTCGACCCGGCACAGGATCCGGCGCCGGCCGGGGGCGGCACGGCACCGCTCGCCCCGGCCAACACCGCCTTCGACAGCGACCAGCCCCCGGTCGGGGCCGCCGACGTGGCCTTCGACAAGGGCGAGATCGCGCAGCTCGTCACCGACCAGGTCGGTGGTTCCGCCCTGTTCGCCTCCCGGTTTCGCGAGTGTGCGGCCAGGGCGCTGCTGCTTCCCCGCCGCAGCCCCAGCAAACGCACTCCGCTCTGGCAGCAGCGCCAGCGCGCCGCGCAGCTCCTCCAGGTCGCCTCCGAGTTCGGCTCCTTCCCCATCGTTCTCGAAGCGGTCCGCGAGTGCCTCCAGGACGTCTTCGACGTCCCGGGACTCACGGAGGTGATGGGCGATCTGGAGGCCCGCCGCATCCGTCTCGTCGAGGTCACCACACAGGAGCCCTCCCCGTTCGCCCGCTCGCTCCTGTTCGGGTATGTGGCCCAGTTCCTGTACGAGGGCGACTCTCCGCTCGCCGAACGGCGAGCCGCCGCGCTCTCCCTGGACTCCCGGCTGCTGGCCGAGTTGCTGGGCAGGGCGGAGCTGCGCGAGTTGCTGGACGCCGACGTCCTGACGGAGCTGGAGCGGGAGCTCCAGTGGCTGGCGGACGACCGCCGGGCCAAGGACGCCGAGAGCGTCGCGGATCTGCTGCGGGTGCTCGGCCCGCTCACCGAGCAGGAGCTGGCCGAGCGCGGGGCCGAGCCCGCCTGGGCGAAGGAGCTGGAGTCCGCCCGTCGGGCCATCCGGGTCCGGATCGCCGGCGCGGCTCACTGGGCGGCGATCGAGGACGCGGGCCGGCTGCGCGACGCCCTGGGCACGGCGCTCCCGGTCGGCGTACCCGAAGCGTTCACCGAACCGGTGAAGGACCCCCTCGGCGATCTCTTCGCCCGGTACGCCCGTACACACGGCCCGTTCACCTCGACCACGGCCGCCGCCCGCTTCGGTCTCGGCACGGCCGTCACCGACGGGGCGCTGCAACGGCTCGCGGCCTCGGGCCGAATCGTGCAGGGCGAGTTCCACCCCGCCGGAATCGGCCAGGAGTGGTGCGACGCCACGGTGCTGCGACGACTGCGGCGCCGTTCGCTGGCCGCCCTCCGCCATGAGCTGGAGCCGGTCCCGCCCGCCGCCCTCGCCGGGTTCCTGCCGCAATGGCAGCACCTCGGCGGCAACACCCTGCGCGGGCTCGACGGACTGGCCCGCGCCATCGAGCAGTTGCAGGGTGCTCCCGTCCCCGCCTCCGCGCTGGAGCGGCTCGTCCTGCCCAGCCGCGTCACCGGCTACACGCCCGCGCTCCTCGACGAGCTGACCACCACCGGAGAGGTCGTGTGGGCGGGCGCCGGAGCGTTGCCCGGCAAGGACGGCTGGCTCTCCCTGTACCTCGCCGACAGCGCACCCCTGCTCCTCCCGCCACCCCGCCCGCTGGAGCTCAGCGCGCTGCACGAGTCCGTGCTGACCGTGCTCGGAGGCGGCTACGGCCTGTTCTTCCGCCAGATCGCCGACCAGGTCCGCGCCACCACCCACCCCGACTGCACCGACCCGCAACTGGCGGACGCTTTGTGGGACCTCGCCTGGTCGGGCCGGCTGACCAACGACACCCTCGCGCCGCTGCGCTCCCTCATGGGCTCGGGCCGCACGGCGGGGTCGACCGCGCACCGCGCCCGGCGGAGTGTCCCGCGCGGCCGTTACGGCACCCTCACCGCTGCCGCACGCCCCGCTTCACGCACCGGGCCGCCCACGGTCTCGGGCCGCTGGTCCCTGCTGCCGGCCATCGAGCCCGAGCCCACACACCGCGCCCACGCCCTGGCCCGCACGCTGCTGGACCGGCACGGGGTGGTGACCCGGGGCGCGGTCCAGGCGGAGGGCGTCGAGGGCGGCTTCTCGGCGGCCTACCGGGTCCTGTCGGCCTTCGAGGACAACGGGCAGGCACGGCGTGGCTATGTCGTGGAAGGACTGGGGGCCGCGCAGTTCGCGATGGACGGCGCGGTCGACCGGCTCCGCGCCGTATCCACCGCCCGGGACCGTACGGGGCCGGGCGCCGACCCCCGCGCCCTCGTCCTCGCGGCGGCCGACCCGGCCAATGCGTACGGCGCCGCTCTCCCGTGGCCGGAGCCGCCGGAGGGAGCCGGGCACAAGCCGGGCCGCAAGGCGGGCTCGCTCGTCGTGCTGGTCGACGGCGAGCTGACGCTGTACATGGAGCGCGGCGGCAAGACCCTGCTGGCCTGGCCGACCGATCCGGACGACCCCGCGCTCCGGGCGGCGGCCGGGGCGCTGGCCTCCGCCGCACGCGCCGGGACCCTCGGAACGGTGACCGTCGAGCGCACCAACGGCGCCTCCGCCCTGACCTCGCCCCTGGGCCGCACGCTGGAGGCGGCCGGCTTCCTCGCCACCCCGAGGGGCCTGCGCCTCCGCGCGACGTAGCCCAGGACGGGACGGCGGCGGCGCGTCCACGCCGCCGCGCCCAGGACCGGGCGCCCCGTGCCCCGCACGCGGCGTCACCCCGGACGGAGCGCCGCGCCCCTCCCGCGGAAAACCCCGAGACACCGCTGCCCCGCACCGTCCCCTCCGGTGCCGCGCCACCACTCACCCACGCCGCCCCTCACCCCTCCCCCTCACGCATCATGGAGGCATGCCCGAAGGAGACACCGTCCTGCAGACCGCCGGGCGGCTGCACGAAGCGCTCGCCGGCCAGGTCCTCACCACCTCCGACCTGCGCGTTCCCCGGTTCGCCACCGCCGACCTCACCGGCCGGGCCGTCCTGGACGTCACGGCGCGGGGCAAGCACCTGCTGACCCGGATCGAGGGCGGTCTCACCCTGCACAGCCACCTCCGGATGGACGGAGGCTGGCGGATCTACGCCCCCGGCGAGCGCTGGCGCGGGGGCCCCGGCCACCAGATCCGGGCCGTCCTGGGCAACGCGGCACACACCGCCGTCGGCTACCGCCTCCCCGTCCTGGAGCTCATGCGCACCCGGGACGAGGAGCAGGCGGTCGGCCATCTCGGCCCCGACCTACTGGGCCTGGACTGGGACGCCGAGACAGCACTGCGGAATCTTCTGAGCGACCCCGCCCGCCCCCTCGGCGAGGCACTGCTCGACCAGCGCAACCTGGCCGGCATCGGAAACATCTACAAGGCGGAGCTCTGCTTCCTGGCCCACGCCACTCCCTGGCTCCCCATCGGCGAGCTGCCCGCCCCGACGGCCGCCCTGCTCGTCAGCACGGCGCACCAGCTCCTCGACGCCAACCGCGACCGCCCGCGCCGCATCACGACCGTCGGCGCCCGGCCCCGTACCGCCGCCGACGCGGCCGCCCGCGCCCGGAGACGGAGCGAGAACCTCTGGGTCTACGGACGGACCCACCAACCCTGCCTGCGCTGCGGAACTCCGATCCGCGCGGCCGAGCAGGACGGCCGCCCCGCCTACTGGTGCCCCCGCTGCCAGTCCGGTCCGGTCCCCGCTTGACGTGTCCCCGCTGCCAGTCCGGTCCGGTCCCCGCCTGAGAACCGCTGCTCCCAGGGCCGCCCAGCCCTCACCCGGCAGGCCCGGCCCCGAATCGGCCGACGGCCCCCTACCTGACGACTACCTGACGACCCACCGTCGCCAAGACCGCGCCGATCTCCGTACCCAGGCCGTGCCGCGCCGCAGCAGACCCGTTCCGGCGTCGAAGATGCCAAGGGGCCGGGCGGTCGCGGCCACGTGCACCGGCAGAAGGCTCAACCCCCATCCACCCGCCGCCACCGCTCCCTCGACCACCCCGGCGTGCGCCGGTTCCAGGACCAGCCGCAGGACAGCCCACCACCACACCCCACAGAGAACGAGCGCCGGCACCCATCGCCTTACCATGGCTGCCTCCTCCGGCCGAACCTAGTCGCGTCCGCTCTGCCGGGACGAGGGCGCACCGGTGCACCACCGGCGCGCGCGGGGCGGTCGCACAACCCCTGTCGCACACCCCTGCCGCACAACCCCTGCCGCCCAGCCCCAGTCACACAACCCCCGAGCCCGACCCGGTCGCGCCACGGCCGTACACCTCCACCGCACCACCTCGGGTCACCGGCCCCTCTCAGCGCGGAGCCCCCACCGCGCAGGTGGGGGCTCCGCCGCGGACGGGTCAGCCCTTGTCGTCGGACAGGGAGTCCTTGACGCCGCCCGCCCGGTCACGGGCACCGTCCATGGTGTCCTTGGCCTTGCCCTTGGCCTGGTCCGCCTTGCCCTCGGCTTCCTTGCGACGGTCGCCGGTCATCTTGCCCATGGCTTCCTTCGCCTTACCGGTGACCTTGTCCTTCGCGCCTTCGTTCTTCATGTCATTCCTCCATTGGAGAGAATCGTTGGGTGCCCGTGCGGGCACCGCGGTGTCGCGGTATCCGATCAGGCGTTCTCGGCTTGGAACATCCACGCGTGCTTCTCGAGGTCGGCGGTCAGCGTGATCAGGATGTCCTGGCTGACCGGGTCGGGGGTCTCGGTCGCCTCGATGCGCTCGCGCATCCGCCCGATCACCACACCAAGGGCGTCGATCAGGCTCTTCACCGCGTCCACGTCCTTGATCCAGCCTTCGGACACGGAGGCGATGGCCGTGCTCTTGGCGATCGTCGCGGCCCGGCCGTCCGGGTTGACGCCGAGCGCGGATGCCCGCTCGGCGACCGTGTCGGAGTGCTGGCGGGCGGTGTCGACGACGTCGTCGAGCTGGAGGTGCACAGACCTGAACCGCGGCCCGACCACGTTCCAGTGGACCTGCTTGGCCACCAGAGAAAGGTCGAGGAGATCCACCAGAGCACCCTGGAGCGCGTCGCCGACGGTCTTGAGGTCGGTCTCGGACAGTGGGCTCTTCACCACAGACATGCACGTCTCCGATCTGGAATCCGTTCCGTTCAGCACCACCCACGATGGCACAAAGGAAGCAAAACGGTCATTCGAGGAAGTCTCCGGTACCCCCATGAGCTCGACGGCTCTGAAGGCGCTCGGCGGCCCGGACGAGTCCGGTGACCAAGAACGAGTTCGTTCCGGAGCGTTCCTCGGTCTCTCATCCACGCGCCTGCCCCCCATCGCTCCGCTGACACACGAATCCGCCCCCGAAAAAGTGCCCGCCGCACACGAAAGCCCCGGTCCTCCCCCGAAAGGGGAGAACCGGGGCCTCGGCTTCACACCGAACCGATCGGATCAGGCGGCGACGACGTCCACCGCTTCCGCGGGCGCCTTGATGGTCACCCGCCCCGTCGGTACACCCGCCACCGAGGTAACGGAGACGGAGTTGAGCATGGGGCGCACCGGTACAGGTACCGGATCGCTGGCCGCTGCCGACTCGGCCAGTTCGGCCAGGGACAGCTCATCGCTCACTTCACGCATGAGCTCGGACATCCGTACGTCAAGCGCGTCGCAAATGGCGGAGAGCAGTTCGGAGGATGCCTCCTTCTGCCCCCGCTCCACCTCGGAGAGATAGCCGAGCGAAACTCGGGCGGACGAGGAGACTTCGCGCAGAGTACGGCCTTGGCGCTGGCGCTGCCGACGCAGCACGTCACCCAGCAGGCGACGGAGCAGAATCATCGGTGGCTCCCTCCTCGGACCGCGTAGCCGCATCCTTCACGCCCCACCGTACCGCCTAGCGCTGCGGCCGTGCGGGGAGCGATGTCGTGTTCACTCAGGGCTGCAAACATCAATTCCCCCCGTTCTCTTCCGTATCCTGTGCGCTCGCATTCTCGTCGAGTTCGCCTGAGAGCAGGTCGAGCGCGCTCCGTACGCTCTCCTTACGGATGTCCGCCCGGTCGCCGTTCAACCGCAGCGCGGCCACTTTCCCAGTGCCGTGCGGCCCGCTGACCGCGACGAAGACCGTTCCGACGAGTTGGCCGTCCTGTGGTTCGGGGCCGGCGACGCCGGTGGTCGCCACTCCCCAGTCTGCGCCCAGAGCGCGTCGTACGCCTGTCGCCATCTGGCGCGCGACCTCGGCGTCGACCGCCCCGCGCTCCGCCAGAAGGTCGGCGTCGACCCCCAGGACTTCACTCTTGAGGGGGGTCGCATAAGCCGTGACCGAGCCGCGGAATGCCTGTGAGGCACCGGGTACGGACGTCAGTTCGGCCGCGACCAGGCCGCCGGTCAGTGACTCCGCGACGGCGAGGGTCTGCCCCCGCTCGACGAGCAGCCGCAGCACCCGGTCGGCGGTCGTCACCGCTCGGACTCCGCCGCGCCACGGACCGAGGCCGCCCCGGCGATCGTGTCAGCCTCCTCCGAGGCGCCCTCCGGCTCAGGCCCCGCCTGGGGGGTGCTCTTCGATGCGCCCTCCACCGAGGCCCGCGAAGCCCCCTCGCGGCCCTCGGCCGCACGTTCCGCCGCCAGCCCCTGGCGTCGCAGCACGACGGCCTGGCGGACGTAGTCGAGCCCCGTGACGACCGTCAGCACGACGGCCACCGCCATCACCCAGAAGCGCAGGGTGGCCAGCGGACCGGTCAGCGCCAGGACGTACATCCCGACGGCCGTCCCCTGCGCCAGCGTCTTCAACTTGCCGCCGCGACTGGCCGGAATGACCCCGTGCCGGATCACCCAGAACCGCATCAGCGTGATGCCCAGCTCGCGGAAGAGGATCACGCCCGTGACCCACCAGGGCAGGTCGCCCAGATACGACAGACAGATCAACGCCGCCCCCATGATCGCCTTGTCGGCGATCGGGTCGGCGATCTTCCCGAAGTCGGTGACCAGGTTGTACGTACGCGCCAGATGCCCGTCGAAGAGGTCGGTGATCATGGCGATGGCGAAGGCGGCCCAGGCGAAGGAGCGCCAGGCCGGGTCGTACCCGCCGTTGTGGAGCAGCAGCACCACGAAGCCGGGGACGAGCACGAGCCGGGCCATCGTCAGGAGATTGGCGATGTTCCACAGACTGGCCTGGTCGACCGCAGCGGCGCCCAGCTTTCCGCCGCGGACCGGCGTCGCGCCGGAGCCGCCTGGCGTGGATGCCGGGGCTCCGGTCATCTGGCTACCTCCACACGCTCACTGCACTCGGCGATCAGGTCCACGCCTTCGGTGCCCACGACCTTTGCCTCGACCATACGGCCCGGGACGAGACCCTCGCGTGTGGTGAAGAGCACCTGGCCATCCGTTTCGGGCGCCTGGTGCGCGGCACGGCCGATGGCGCGCGGCTCGTCCTCGGTGGGTTCGACCGACTCGACCAGCACCTGGAGCGATTCGCCCATGCGCTCCTCGGCCCGCTGCGAGGTCAGTTCCTCGGCGAGCTGGGAGATGTGCGCGAGGCGCTCCGCGATGACGTCGGCGTCGAGCTTGTTCTCGTAGCCGACCGCTTCGGTGCCCTCCTCGTCGGAGTAGCCGAAGACGCCGATGGCGTCGAGGCGGGCGCCCGTGAGGAACCGTTCCAGCTCCGCGAGGTCGTCCTCGGTCTCGCCGGGGAAGCCCACGATGAAGTTGGAGCGGGCTCCCGCCTGCGGGGCCTTGCTCCGGATCGTGTCGAGCAGCTCCAGGAAGCGGTCGGTGTCGCCGAAGCGGCGCATCGCCCGCAGCACGCCGGGCGCGGAGTGCTGGAAGGAGAGGTCGAAGTAGGGCGCGACCTTCGGCGTCGAGGTGAGGACGTCGATCAGGCCCGGCCTCATCTCGGCGGGCTGCAGGTAGCTGACCCGGATGCGCTCGATCCCGTCGACCTCCGCGAGCTCCGGCAGCAGCGTCTCCAGGAGACGGATGTCACCGAGGTCCTTGCCGTACGAGGTGTTGTTCTCGGAGACGAGCATGACCTCCTTCACTCCCTGCTCGGCCAGCCAGCGGGTCTCACCGAGCACGTCCGAGGGGCGCCGGGAGATGAAGGAGCCGCGGAAGGACGGGATGGCGCAGAAGGAGCAGCGGCGGTCGCAGCCGGAGGCCAGCTTGACCGAGGCGACGGGGCTGGTGCCCAGCCGGCGGCGCAGGGGCGCGCGCGGCCCGGAGACCGGGGCGATACCTTCCGGCAGGTCGGCGGGGGCGGGGGCCGCCTCCTGCGCGTGACCGGGCAGGGACACCGCGGCGTTCTGCCGCTCGGCGGGGCTGATCGGCAGCAGCTTGCGACGGTCGCGGGGGGTATGGGAGGCGTGGACGCCGCCGCTGAGGATGGTCTGGAGGCGGTCGGAGATGTCGGCGTAGTCGTCGAAGCCGAGGACGCCGTCCGCTTCCGGCAGGGCCTCTGCGAGGTCCTTGCCGTAGCGCTCGGCCATACAGCCGACGGCGACGACGGCCTGGGTGCGGCCGTGGTCCTTCAGATCATTGGCTTCGAGCAGGGCATCGACGGAGTCCTTCTTGGCGGCCTCGACGAACCCACAGGTGTTGACGACGGCGACGTCGGCATCGGAGGCATCCTCGACGAGCTCCCAGCCGTCCGCTGCCAGGCGGCCTGCAAGCTCCTCCGAGTCCACCTCGTTACGGGCGCAGCCAAGAGTGACAAGGGCGACGGTACGGCGTTCGGGCATGGACTCAAGACTACTTTGTCCCGGCACCGACCCTGCCGCGGAGGGTCGGGCCGTTACCCGGAGTGACAAAGCGGCACAGGCAGTCCTCGCTCATCCCCGGGCTCGTGCTGCTCCCGTTCTGGAGGCAGCGGGGACC
>NZ_JBEYCF010000038.1:0-74505 GCF_040632605.1 Streptomyces sp. NPDC019224
GGCGTTCGTGATCGGACAACTCCAACGGCAGCGGCTTCGGACCAGGCATAACCCCACCCTATAACCGCAAGCGGACTACCGACTCAGGACACTAGGCTCAGCATGCCGAGGATGGCGACGCCGAAGCAGACGGTCACTTTCCTGATGGGCCCCGACGAATTCGAGGAGTTCGTGAAGGAATGGGTTCCGACGCAGGGGGCGAAGTACGACCTCGTTGAACGGCAGGGGGGCGCGGGGGACCACGGAATCGACGTGGCGGGCTTCCTGACACAGGCGAAGCTGGAGGGGGAATGGCACAACTACCAGTGCAAGCAGTACAAGCGAGATCTGTCCTGGACCACTGCGGCCCAGGAGATTCGGAAGATGTTCGTGGCCGCCGCGGCCGGTCACTTCACCGTCTCCAGCCGCTACGTCTTCGTTGCTCTCACCTTCGCTGCCAGCCTGAAGCGCATCCTCTCCAAGCCGTCCGAATGCCGCGCAAAGTTCCTGGAGGAGCTGTCTACGACCAGGGACAAGCTCGTGAGCAAGCTGGATGATGACGACCGCCGCAAGGTCAAGGAGCTGGCAGAAGGCACCGACTTCGGCATGTTCTCGTGCATCGATCTTGACCATGTGCTCGAAGAGCACATGACCACGCCGCACTGGCTCGCGCGTTTCCCGCACGTTCCGCCAGCAAACGGGCCGAGCAAGCTCACTCCTCCCGAGCGGCCCCGCCACGACGAGGCACGGTATGTGCAGCGCCTCGTCGACGTCTACCGGGAGCGGTTTCCCGACAAGATAAGCAGCCTGGAGCAAGTCGAGGACGTGACCGAGGCCAAGGGGCACCTCCTGCGGCAGCGGGTGGCCTTCTTCGCCGCCGAGTCCGTGCGCCTGTTCGCGCGAGACTCAACCACACCGGAATACTTCGACCAGGTTAAAGAGGATATCTACACAATTGTCGTGGAAGAAGCGGAGCGGTCTCACCCGAACGGCTGGGAACGCCACGCAGCCGTCGCGATCTGCGCGGGAACCGTGGCAGTGACCGAGACGATCCTCAAGCCCTACGTTGGGCCGGAGGTCCGCAAAGGGGTATGTCACCACCTCGCGAACGACAACCGCCTTATCTGGTGCCGGGAGGGAGAACAGTGACCCCGCTCAACAGCCCACTTGAGGTTGGCGTCCGCGCCCTTGTCCTTCTGGCTGAGAGCCACCCCCGGCCCCTGGACCTCGCCCAGCTCGTCGCACTGGACTACCTCGTACTCCACAGCGGCGAGTTCGACGGCCCGCGCAGCCTCCACCCCGACCTGCCAGCCCGGGAGGGCGAGCTCGGCAGGAAACGAGAACTTCTCGAACAGGGGCTTCTCGTGCTGATCCGGGCCGGGCTGGCAGACCTCGTCAGCAGCAACGACGGCCTCATGTACGTGGCCACCGAAAGCGGCCCTACCTTCATCGAAGTGCTGGAAGCCCCCTACACCGCATCTCTGCGCGAGCGCGCCGAGTGGGCCCTCCGCCACTACGGCTCCCCAGCGCACGCCCGCAGCGTGACCCACCAGATCATCAACCGTGCCGCAACAGGCTCCGCATCCGAAGGGGCTGGCCATGGCTGACCTGCGTCTGACACATCTCACCTACGCCTCCGCGACCAAGCCGCTCGCCACAGTGGACTTCGACCCGTCCCTCACCGTCGTCTACGGCGCCTCGGACACCGGCAAGTCATTCGTCGCGGAGTCCATCGAGTACATGCTCGGCGGCAGCAAGCTGGACCTCTCCGAAGCCGAGGGGTACAGCCAGATCCTTCTGGGCCTCGAACTCGATGGCGGCATCCCGCTCACCTTGCTGCGCGTCCCGGAATCCAACACTATCCACGTGCACCGGGCCGACCTGCGGGAGCTGGTCACCCGCCCCTCCGACTTCGACGTCACGGCCACGCACACTGCGCGCAGCAAAAACAGCCTCTCCCAGTTCCTTCTCGGAAGCCTCGGGTGGAACGATTTACGGATCCGCGCGAACGATGCAGGCGGCACGCGCGAGCTACGCCTGAGCGACCTGGTGCACCTCTCGGTCGTTCCCGAGAACCGCATGGTCGACAAACGCTCCCCAGTCCTGCACTCCTCCTCGGCAAGCGGGAAAGCCGCAGCGGCCTCCGTCATGCGGCTGCTCCTGACAGGAGAAGGAAACGCCGAGGCCACCCCCGGCATGAACGCCGGCCAGCGCCGCGTCAATAAAGGTCAGGTCAGCCTCCTCGATCGAATCATCCTCGACCTGCAGACCAAACTCAGGACCTCTGAAAATATCCAGGAACTCCGCGACCGGCACCGGCGCCTGCAGGTAACTATCGACGGCTACTCCCGTGCAGTCGAGACCATCTCCCAACAGCACCTGAACTCGGTGGCCGAACGCATGTCGATCACGGAGGAACTGGCCGAGATCGAAGGGCGCCTGACCGAGGTCGGCGATCTCATGTCTCGGTTCGCCCTGCTGGAAAAGCTGTCGGCGTACTTGCCTATGTGCAGGGGTGCGTACGGATGAACGTGCAGAGCAAGTAGCCGCCCGCTTCGCTCATCGCCATGCGAGAGGATGGTGCGGTGGACCTTCGCTACTTCAATCAGACCGGCTGGACCGCGATCTTCAATGGCACCGAGACCGAGATCGGCCGCATGGTGCGGGTGGAGGCATGGGACCCGGCAACTGGAGCGGCGCTTGTAGTCGACCCGAGGCGAGGCGCCATGCGTCCCGTCACGGACTACGAAGACTTCTCCCACCTTGAGAAGGCCGACCAGGTCGTAGCCGCCGTTCCTGGTGGCGGGTGGCGGGCCCACTGGAAAGACGAGGGCCCGGGGAACACCCCGCTCACGGAACAGGTACTCGCGTGGCTGATCACCTCGCAGGGACGGGCAACGGCCATCACGATGGACGCTCACGGGCATGTTGACGATGCCGACAGTGCCGACGCCTTCATCCCGCCGGGCGAGGAGCTGGGCCAGGATTGAACTCGTAGATCAGGCAACCTCCGTCTCGCGCTCGATGGCCATGAGACGGTTCTTCAGCCGGTAGCTGGGGCCGTTGATGGCGACGACTTCGCAGTGGTGCAGGAGGCGGTCGAGGATGGCGGTGGCGAGGACTTCGTCGCCGAAGACCTGGCCCCATTCGCTGAAGGTCTTGTTTGAGGTCAGGATGATGGAGCCTTTTTCGTAGCGCTTGGAGATGACCTGGAAGACCAGGTTCGCCTCGGCGCGTTCGAGGGGCTGGTAGCCGACTTCATCGACCACGAGAACGCTCGGCCGCAGGTAGGAGCCCAGTTTGCTGGTCAGACGTCCGGCTGCCTCGGCTGCCTTGAGGTTGCGGACCATGTCGTCGAGGCTGGTGAAGTAGATCGAGTATCCGGCCCGGCAGGCCGCGACCGCCAACGCGACCGCGATGTGGGTCTTGCCGACGCCGGGCGGACCCAGCAGGGCAGCGTTGGCCTTCTCTTCGACGAAGGACAGGGTGGCCAGGTCTTTGATCTTGCGCGGGTCGAGCTCGGGCTGGAACGAGAAGTCGTACTCATCGATCGTTTTGTGGTGCGGCAGCCGGGAGAGCCGCAGGCCCTGGCGGAAGCGGCGGTCGTCGCGGACGGCGAGTTCCTCGGAGAGGACCAGGTCGAGGAAGTCGAGGTAGCCCATCTTCCCCTCGTCCGCCCGCCGGGTGTACTCGTTGATGGTTTCCGCCAGATGGGGCAGGCCGAGCTTGGTCGCCGTAGTGCGGATGCGGTTACCGGTCAGCTCGCTCAAGACGATTCCTTCTTCGCTCGGTTACTGGTGAAGGGGCGGGTCCCGGTCAGCTCGTCATAGACCGACAATGGTCGGCGGCCGACCTCGACGCGGGTCGCCGCAGCCCGGTTGAGGAGGGCTTGCAGCGGTCCGCTCTCCTCGCCCAGGGGGTAATCGTGTCGCGGCCGGGGCAAGGCGTCGCCGGTGGTGATCCGGCGTCCTTTGCCGGTGGGCAGGCCGTCCCAGTGCTGTTCTTCGACGACACGCACCCCGCGTCCGACGGCCCGTGGATGCATGGCCAGCAGCGTCTCGCCGCTGGAGTCGGCAATGGTGGAATGCAGCATGACCTGCGACTTCGTGGCCCTGATCTCCACCAGCTGACGCGGTCGGACCTTGCGGGCGGGGACCGAGTAGAGGTTCCCGCCGAAGGCGACCAGGCAGTCCTTGCCGACCGGCCGCAGATGACGTTCGGCCACCAGATACGGAGTCGGTGGCAACGGCTTGAGAGCCGCGTGGTCACGAACTGCCCGCTCACCGATGACCTGCTGGTGAGTCCGGTGCGTCTGGGTTCGCCGTTTCGGCACCCAGGCGGTGAACGCGGCGTCCATCTCCTCGATGCAGGAGAAGGCCCGGCCCGAGAGAACGTGGTCGCGGACAATCAGGACCTGGCGCTCGACGCGGCCCTTGCCCTGGGGCCGGTAGGCGGCCAGCACATCGATGTCGAAGTCGTAGTGGCCGGCGAACCCGACCGCCTCCGGATGCAGTGGAACCGCCTCACCAGGAGCCACGTGACGGCGCACGACCGTCTTGGTGCGGTCGTAGACGATCGTCATCGGGACCCCGTTGAAGTGCGCGAATGCCCGCCGATGGCAGTCGAAGAACGTCTGCAGGTCCAGGCTGGTGGTGAAGCAGCAGAACGGATCGCGCGAGTACGACAGCACCATGTGGAAGGAGTAGACCTTCGGGATGCCCATGTGGGCCAGGAGCTTGCCCTCATCGCCCCAGTCCACCTGAGCCTGAGCACCCGGAATCACCTCGAACCTGCGATGCATCCCCGCCAGCTCCCGCGGAGCGATCCCGAGTTCCTCCGCGATCCTCGGGCGGGCCTCCTGCACGTAGAGCTTGACCCGCTGGTAGTTCCCGGTGAACCCGTACTCCGCGGCCAGCCGCTCGTGAATCACCGCAGCCTTCATCAGGATCTCCGCCCTCAGCATCGCGTCGATCAGCGGAGCGACCTCGTCGACAACCCGCTTGCGCGGCTGACCACTTGCCACCCGGCGCGGAGGCGCAGACGAGTCAGCAGACAGGTACTTGCTAACCGTCCGCCAGTTCAGCCCGGTCTCCTTGGCGACCTCCGACAGGCTCATCGCCCCGGACTCCACCAAACCGCGAAAACGCCGGAGCTCGAGCCAGCGCTGCGGATCCAAGACCATGGCCCACCCCTTCTCTGCGACCTTCGACAACAGGCAGCAGCGTGCCGGGGGCCGGCACTCAGCGCATCAAGAACTCTGCACGTTCATCCGTACGCGGCTATGTGCGTTCACGTGTACGCCGACAAAAGCAGTACCACTCCGACATCGACCGGCTCGTCATGGTCACCGAGGCTGGCAACCTCCTAGGGTTCTTCAAGGTTGGCACCTGCGTGTTCTGTGGTGCCGAACCCGAATACCAGCACCCCGGCCACAGCGAACGCGAGACGACCCAGCTGCATCTCGCTGTGGAGACCGAGATGACCAAGACCACCTCCCTCCTCGATGACCTTCTCCCGACCATGCGCGACCTGCGCAGTCAGCTCGAAGAGCTCAGCAGCCGCAGGGAGGAACTGAGAGCATCCGCTGCTCGACTCGACGCGGACATCTCCGTCACCCGAGGCCGGCTCGCCCCCCTGCGCGAAGACATGGACCAGCATCTTGAGGTCCGCTCGGCAATCGAACGCGACCTGGATCTCCACCAGCGCATCGAGGAACTAGAAGAACGCAGGTCGCACCTGGACGGTGAAGCCGCAACGCCCGCCCACCGGCCCACCGACTACATTCCGAACCGAACACTCTCCGCCTTTGACCAGGTCCTCCAGCACACGCTGGAAGCGTGGAAGGTGCCCTCCGTCGAGTACGCCGAGTACGACCAGTACCAAATGGAGATCAGGGCGGGTAACCGACTGCGGGCCTCTCGGGGTAAGGGCGTCCGTTCCGTGCTGCACTCCGCTTTCACCACGGCCCTGGCCCACTATTGCCGTGAGCACGACCGGCCTCACCCCGGGCTCGTCGTCCTCGACTCGCCCGTCGTTACCTACCGGGCCCCCCATGAAAGCGACCCTCAGAGGGACGCCCCAGGTGATGACGTACTGATGACATCGACTGTCGTCGATCACTTCTATCGGAACATGCTCACCTTCCCAGGGCAAGTGATCATCTTCGAGAACCCTGACCCGCCCCACGACGTCATCGCCCAAGCCCGCACCCACCGGTTCGGACTGCAAGAAGGCGACCGTGCCGGCTTCTTCCCTTCAAGGCGAGAGAGGCGGTCAGGTCCGTGAGCGGTGCGGTCACGAGCTGCGAGCCGTAGGAGCGGCGACCTACGTGTGGGCCATGGCCGGCGTCCTCCCCGCGCGCGCGGAGAGCGCACCCTGGAAGATGCCGCCCGACTAGTAGGGCTTTGTTAGGTATCTAGGCAGGTGGTTGTTCTGCTGGTTTCCTGCTGGTATGAGGGCAGATGAACTCGGTTCGTGTCGGGGCCGGTTGGAGGCATTCGCTGGGGAGGTGTTCGCGCCTTTGGCGCGTGCTGACCAGCGGGTGAAGGGCGGGCTGTATCTGCGGGGCCTGCTGCTGGACGGGCGCCGGAAGTCGATGCAGCCGATGGCCGGACGCCTGGGTGTGGACCATCAGCAGTTGCAGCAGTTCATGACGTCATCGACCTGGCCGGTCAACGAGGTCCGCGCCAGGCTGGCCCGCCGGGCGGTGGCGGCGGTCCGCCCGCAGGTGTGGGTGGTGGATGACACCGGGTTCCCGAAAGACGGCACGTCCTCGCCCGGGGTGGCCAGGCAATACTCCGGCACCCTGGGCAAGGTCGGGAACTGCCAGATAGGGGTCAGCGTCCATGCCGCGTCCGACACCGCGTCGTGCCCGTTGTCCTGGCGGCTGTTCCTGCCCGGCAGCTGGGACCAACCGGAAGCTGCGGACCGTCGGGCCCGCTGCCGGATCCCCGAAAGTGAGCATCACCGCCCGAAGTGGCAGCTGGCGCTGGACATGCTCGACGAACTGGCCGCGCTCGGACTACGGCCGGCGGTGCTGGTCGCGGACACCGGCTACGGGGCGAATGCCGACTTCCGCCATGGCCTGGAAGGCCGCGGGCTGGCCTATGCCCTGCAGGTCAAGAGCGAGATGACAGCCCATGCCGAGACCGCGGAACCTTACGAGCCGCCTTATAGCGGCCTCGGGCCCAGACCGTTGCCCCGCTACCGCACCCGCCCGATCAGCCTGCGCGAACACGTCCTGGCCGCAGGACGCAACAAGGCAGTCGCGGTCACCTGGCGCAAGGGCTCGAAAGCCGCCATGTCCGCCCGATTCGTGTTCCTGCGGGTCCGCCTCGCCGGCCGCCGCCCGAAACCCGCCCCGGACGGTGTCATCGGTCTGCGGTGGCTGATCGCCCAGTGGCCCGAAGGTGAGAACGAGCCGGTCAAATACTGGATCTCCAACCTGCCCGCCGACATCCCGGCCCGGGACCTGGTCCGACTCGCGAAGCTACGGTGGCGCATCGAACACGAATACCGCGAGCTGAAGACGACGCTCGGCCTCGACCATTTCGAGGGCCGCTCGTTCACCGGCTGGCATCGCCACGTCACCCTCGTGACCGCCGCCCACCTCTTCCTGACCGAGCAGCGGTCCTGCCCAAAAGTCCCTGCCAGGGCCTGACTCTCTACCAGGCCCTGGCCCTCCTCCAACACCTGCTAGCCACCTGGACCGGCACCTGCCCCACCTGTCGGCAACCCACCCCATGGCAGCCCTACGACACCACCTAACAAAGCCCTACTAGAGGGTGTCCGGCGAATCTTGGTCAGCCTTATAGGCGGCGTCGGGCCCCAGCGGATCGAGCGCAACGCGTCGCAGTGTGTCGCGGATCAGGTCTGGGTGGACTTCGTCGGGCATGAAGTGGCGTTGCAAGGTGAGTCCTTCCTGGACGGCGTCTACGGCTCGCGCCTTTTCGTCCCCCAGAGTTCCAGCGATGGCCGATCGAGCGCGGCGCATCCAGTGTCTCGTGAGTTCCGCGTACCGCTCGTCCCGGTAGGAGAGGACGTAGAGCTCGGCCAGCAGAATGCGGTCTCGGGGCCGCCCGTCTGCTTCGGCGAGCACAAGAGATGTGAGCTGCTGCACGACGTCCTCGGCGTCTCCTGTGGCCGCCTGTTCCAGGTGTTCGAAGGATTCGTTCGCGAACTCTTCGAAGGCCGCGAAGACGAGGTCGTGTCTTGATGCGAAGTGGTAGGTCATGGAGCCCAGCGGTACGCCTGCCTGAGCTGCGACCGTACGGTACGTGACACCTGCCACGCCTTGCCGGTGGATGAGGTCCAGGGTTGCTTTGATCGCTCGTTGGCGCGGTCCAGTCACGCTCTGTCCTTGACGGTAGTTGCTCCGCCCGCCCGGGCGATGCGGAGTTCACGGTAACACCGTCGGGTGCAGATTATTCGTACGTGCGTATAGTGCCCCTCATGTTTACCGCTCAACGACAAAGTGTGTCGGCAGAACCCCACGTGCGGCGTGCGAGAGCCGCCGTTTCCGCGCTGTTCTTCACCAACGGGGCCATGTTCGCAAGCCTCGTTCCGCGGTACCCGGAGATCAAGCGGGACTTCGATCTGGGGAACACCGGTTACGGGTTCACCGTCGCGGCCTTCCCGGTCGGCGCGCTGACCGTGGGCCTGGCTGCGGGCTTTCTCGTGCGCCGGTTCGGGTCCGCCAAGGTGGCGGTGGCAAGCACCATGCTCACCGCAGGTGCCATCCTGGCGGCCGGTGCCTCACCCTCGATGGCGCTACTGGCACTCGCCCTGCTCGCCGCGGGCGGCTCGGATGCCGTGGCCGACGTCGGGCAGAACGCCCACGGCCTGCGGGTACAGCGCCGCTACGGGCGATCCGTCATCAACTCCTTTCACGCCCTGTGGTCGGCGGGAGTCGTGTTCGGCGGGGTGCTGGCCGCGGGGGCCATCGCGCTGGATGTCTCCCGAACCGTGCAACTCGCGGTATCCGGCGCCCTTTCCGTCGGTATTGCCCTGGCGGCATACCGCTACTGCCTCGCAGAGCGCGAGCAGCCGCAGAAGGCACCTGCCGACGGGCCCCAGGTGCCCTACTCCCAGGGAACGGGGCTACGCCCTCGGGCCCTCCCGGTCTTCGCTGGTATCTCTGCGATTGCGATCGCCGCGTGCCTGGTCGAGGACGCGGGGAATTCGTGGGCAGCGGTGTACCTGACCGACTCGCTAGGCGCGACGGCAACGATCGCCGCAGGTGGCTACGTGGCGCTCGCCTCCGCCCAGTTGGCGGGCAGGGCTCTCGGTGACAGGCTCATCGACCGATTCGGTCAGCAAAAGGTCACGCGCCTCGGCGGAATCCTGATCATGGTGGGAATGGGAGCCGCACTCACCTTCCCAACGGTCCCTGGCACTGTGGCCGGCTTCGCCGCGATGGGCTTCGGCGTCGCCACTCTGGGACCGACGGCCATGCAAGCGGCAGACGAGTTGCCCGGGCTTCGCCCCGGCACCGGCCTCACCATCATTTCGTGGCTGATGCGAGTCGGCTTCCTGGTCTCGCCCCCATTGGTGGGCATGATCGCGGACGCGTCCTCCCTCCGGGTCGGACTGCTCGCCTTTCCCACGGCCGGACTCATCATATTCCTGACGTCGCCCACTCTGGCCGCGAAGAACACGCGGAAGACGGCGGAAAGCTGACATGCGGCGACGGGGTGCCGCCCTGTGGGAAGGCCGTCCCCACTACGGCAGGAATCAAAATCCTGACCCTGAGGGCAGACCAGTGCCACGTCTCCACGCGCGTCCCGCATGTCCCATGACATCCGACGTCCACGCCCTCGGCACCCGCATCATCCACGCTGCCGATCGTTGAACCCGCCGTTCTCGAGACGGACACCTGCGCGGACGGCGGAAACCCGCCGCGACGCGAGCGCAGGTGCAACGTGCAGGTGGGCCAGGACGGAACCGGCTTTCCCGCTATTAGTGAGCTGCCATGGGTGGGAGCTGAGTCGAGAAGACTTCATTCCAACTTCTGCTCGTGCTTTCAGCCCCGATGCCCGAGTCGCTCAGTCGATCCTCACCCGTGGATCAATGTGGATCTTGGGGCCCGCGCCGGCGGCTGCCGGCCGCTCTCCCGCGAGTACGGGGCCGACTTGGTCCAGTCCCACGGTGGCCGCGACGAGCGGCCTCGGGTCCACGGACCCGCTCGCGTAGGCCCGGATGGTGTCGTCGAGAGCAGGGGAGGCGGAGAGTACGCCGACCGCGGTCACGTCCTTGAGAGCCAGGGAACGCGTGTCGATCCGGCTCGGTTCTCCGGCGAGGCCGATGCAGACGACACGGCCGCCCGGCTCCACCAGGTCCAGTGCCAGAGCCGGGAGGCGGGCGGAATTGGAGGCGTCGACGACGGAGTCGAACGCCAGGTCAGGGAGGTTCTCCTCGCGCCAGACATGGGCGAAACCGAGCTGGCGGGCGAAGTCGAGCGAAGCGGGCGTCTCTCCCATGAGGTGGACCTCCGCGCCGCGGGCGCGGGCGAACATGGCGACAAGCAGTCCGATGGTTCCCGGGCCGAGGATCAGGACCCGGCCCCCCTGGTCCGGAGTTGCCGCCCTGGCCGCGCGCAGCGCGTTGCCTCCGGGCTCCACGAGGGCTCCGGCGGCTGCGTCGACGGATGCGGGCAGGGCGTGCAACGACGAGACGGGTACAGCGACCTGCTCGGCCAGCGCGCCGGGGCGCGATCCCCGCACCCCGAGTTCCTGGCGCAGCTCACACAGATGCCCGCGCCCGCGGACACAGCGGTTGCATGTCCCGCAGCCCAGCATGGTGTCCCCCATCACCCGCCGCCCGAACCAGACCGGGTCGACACCGGGGCCGAGGGACGCCACACGGCCGCACCATTCGTGTCCCAGTCGGAGCGGGTAGGCGGCCAGGCCTTGGTGCAGATACGCCATCTCGCCGGAGAACAGTTCCATGTCGGTGCCGCACACGCCGACTCTCTCGACATCGACCACGACCTCGCCGGGTGCGGCGGCCGGCGCCGGCACATCCTGGACCTCGTACGTACCGGGACCCGTGAGAACGAAGGCGCGCATGCTCTCCCTCACCGGGGCCCGAGGACGTGCTGGCGTTGGATGCCGAGGCCGGTGATGCCCAGTTCCATCACGTCGCCGGCCCGGAGCCACACCGGCGGGGTGAAGCCCATACCGACGCCGGGCGGAGTACCGGTGTTGATGAGGTCGCCGGGCTCCAGGGTCATGAACTGGCTGAGGTGATGCACGATGAAGTACGGGTCGAAGATCATCGTCTTGGTGTTGCCGTTCTGGCGGCGCACTCCGTTGACGTCGAGCCACATGCCGAGGGAGAGAACGTCATCGATCTCGTCGGTCGTCACGAGCCAGGGGCCGGCGGGGTTGAAGGTCTCGGCGGACTTCCCCTTGGCCCACTGCCCGCCGCGCTCCAGCTGGAAGGCACGTTCACTGACGTCGTTGACGACGACGAATCCAGCGATCGCGTCGCGCGCCTCCTGGACCGAGTCCAGATAGCTGGTACGGCGGCCGATGACGATACCGAGCTCGACCTCCCAGTCGGGCTTGGTGGAGCCACGGGGGATGCGCACGTCGTCGTACGGGCCGATCAGGGTGTTGGGCGACTTGGTGAACAGAATCGGCTCCTCGGGTACCGTCATCCCGGATTCCGCCGCGTGGTCACGGTAGTTGAGACCGATGCACAGGATCTGGTGAGGGCGGGCGATGGGGGCGCCGACGCGCTCCCCGGCGAAGCGGGAGACCTGCCCCGCCGCTGTGCGCTCGGCCACGACCGGCCGGATGCGGTCGAGGCCGTCCGACCCGAAGAACGTCTCGTCGAAGTCGGTGACGACGTCGGAGAGGTCCACGTACGTGTTGTCGTCCAAGCGGGCGACGGGCTTCTCGGCGCCTGCGGCACCAATACGCATGAGGTACACGTGCTCGATCTCCAAAGCGGGAGTGGTGGTTCAACAGGGAAGGAGTGAGGGGCAGCCCAACCAGGCGGGTACCGGAATGCCCGGTACGTCGACGCGCACGGTGAAGAGGCGTCCCGAATCGGGGTGTTGCGTCCGCTGCTCACGGGTCAGTTCGGAGGTGGCCGTGGTGATGACGAGCGTGCGCAGGTCAGGACCCGCGAAAGCGACGGATGAGGTGTGCGGTGCCGGGACGCGGCAGCGTGCGGCAATCGTTCCGTCGGGGGCGTAGCGGCGGATCTCGCCCTTTCCCCAGACGGCCACCCAGAGGTTTTCTTCGGCGTCCATCGCGATGCCGTCGGGGTAGCCGTCGGCGAGGCGCAGGTGCGTCCGGCGTTCGGTGCCGACGCGGGTGTAGTCGCGCACGTGGACGGTGCGCCGGAGGGTGTCGACGCTGTACAGGGTGCGCCCGTCAGCGGTCCACGCGAGACCGCTCGACAGCGTCAGGTCGGAGTCGAGGGTCGTGACTTCCCCGTCTGGCTCCAGGCGCACGAGGGTTTCGCGTCGCGAGCCGCCGTCGAGGCCGAGCGTGCCGACGAGGAAACGGCCCGTGGGGTCGATGGAGCCGTCGTTGAGGCGGCGGCGTTCACCGGCGCCCACGATGCGGGGGCCGTCGTACCGTGTGCCGTCGGCCGCAACGACGACCAGGTGCTCCTGGGCGGCCACGAGCAGGGTGCCGTCTTCGGCAACGGCCACCGCACCGACCGTCGAGTCGAATTGGTGGCGGCGGGTGACGGATATCCGGCCGGTGGGGCCGAGGGCGCCTTCCAGTACCTGTCCGGCGTGGATGTCGACCCACAGCAGGCGTTGCCGGACGGCGTCCCAGACCGGTCCCTCGGCCAGACCGAATGCCTCGCCGGTCGCGGCGGCCGGTGTCGCGGTGGTCATCGGATCGGCCCTCCCGACGGGCCGAGCAGACTCCGGATCTCGTCGTAGGCATCGATAAGGGAACTCAGCGGGGTGCGGTAGGTCAGCGCGCTGACACTCACCGCACCGGACGGGACTGCCGCCGAGGTCGCGTACAGCGGCAGAGCCAGGCAGTTGACGCCTGCCTCGTTCTCCTGGTCGTCCACCGCGTATCCACGCTCACGGACGGATTCGAACTCCTGGTGCAGTTCTGCAGCGGTGCAACAGGTCCGCGGAGTACGCCGTTCCAGGATGCTCTCGCCGATCCACTCCTCCACTTCGCCGAGGGTGGTCAGCTCGTGTGCGAGGAGCAGCTTTCCGACGCCTGTGGCGTGGGCCGGATTGCGTCCCCCGACCGTGGAGGTGAGACGGACGGCGCCGGTGGGCGGGTCGACCTTGGCACGGTAGACGACTTCGCGTCCGTCGAGTACGGCGTAGTGCACGGTCTCCTGGAACCGCTCGGCCAGCGCCTCCAGGACGGGCCGCACGCGCACATGCTCGGGGCGCGCCTCGTGATGCGCGAAGGCCATCCGCAGGAACTCGTCTCCCAGCAGGTAGCGGCCTCGTACGTCCTGGTCGGCGAGGCCGGCTCGCCGGAGCGACTGGAGGGCGCGGTGCACGGTCGGCTTGGGGCTGGCGATCACCCGGGTCAGCTCTTCCAGGCCCACGCCGTCCGGGTGGCGGGCTAGTTCCTTGAGGACCGCGAGCACCCGGTCCGATCCGACAGGACCCTTGGTCCCGGCGTCGGTCGAGTGAGCCGTCACGCGTTCGCTCCTTTCCGCTCCGAGGGCTTTCGGTCCGTCGAACGTCTGCGTATCGTCCATAGCGTTCCAAAGATTAGACCTACGTACCGACTATTGGAAAGAGTTTCGTGTGAAGCTGCGTAGCTCACAGTGGTACGCGGGCCAGGACCGCAACGCCTACATCCACCGCGCCTGGATGCGCCGTGGCGTACCGGACGACGCCTTCACAGGGCGCCCGCAGATCGCCATAGCCAATACCGCGTCCGATCTCGCTCCGTGCAACGCACACCTGAACGAGATCGCCGCATCGGTGCGCAACGGCGTCTACGAGGCAGGCGGCATTCCGCTCGACCTGCCGGTGGTGTCTCTGGGCGAGACCCAGATGCGGCCGACCGCGATGCTCTGGCGCAACATGGCCGCGATGGCAACCGAAGAGATGCTGCGAGCCAATCCCCTCGACGGAGTGGTGCTGTTGGGAGGCTGTGACAAGACGATCCCGTCGTTGCTGATGGCGGCGTCTTCGGTCGACCTGCCCGCCGTGGTCGTCCCCGGTGGCCCGATGCTCACCGGCACGTTCCGCGGTGAACCTCTCGGCTGCGGCACGGACGTGTGGAAGCTGTCCGAGGAGGTGCGCGGCGGCACGCTCGGCCAGGACGATTTCACCCGTTCTGAATCGGCGATGATCCGCAGCCGCGGCCACTGCAACACCATGGGCACCGCTTCCACCATGGCCCTGGTCGCCGAAGCGCTCGGCACCGTCGTGCCGGGTGTGGCCGGAACTCCGGCGCCCGACAGCCGTCTGCTCCAGGCTGCGCACGAGACCGGCCGCCTCGCCGTCGAGATGGTCGGCGCGGACCGCCGTCCCGGCACCTTCCTCACCAAGGCGTCCTTCCACAACGCGATCGTGGCGCTCGCCGCCGTCGGAGGGTCCACCAACGCCGTCGTCCACCTCCTCGCGATCGCCGGGCGCCTCGGCGTCGACCTCACCCTCGACGACTTCGACCGGATCGGCTCACGCGTCCCCGTCCTCGTCGACCTGCAGCCCGCGGGCCGGTTCCTCATGGAGGACTTCCACCGGGCCGGGGGTCTGCTCGCAGTCCTGCGCGAGGTACACGACCTGCTCGACCCCGACGCACTGACCGTCACGGGCCGCCCTCTTGTCTCGTACCTCGCGGATGCGCCGACCTGGGACGCGGAAGTCATCCGTCCTCGTACGCGGCCGCTGGTGGCCGAGGGCGGCATCGCCGTCCTGCGGGGAAACCTCGCCCCAGGCGGCGCCCTGATCAAACCGGCCGCTGCCTCGCCACACCTTCTCCGCCACCGCGGCCGGGCCGTCGTCTTCGATTCCGTCGAGGATTTCCACGCCCGCATCGACAGCCCCGACCTGGATGTGGACGCCGACTCCGTCCTCGTCCTGCGCGGCTGCGGCCCGAAGGGGTATCCCGGCATGCCCGAGGTCTCCAACATGCCCTTGCCGAAGAAGCTTCTGGAGCAGGGCGTACGGGACATGGTGCGCGTCTGCGACGGCCGGATGAGCGGGACCGCCTACGGCACGGTGGTCCTGCACGTCGCCCCCGAGGCGGCAGCAGGAGGACCGCTCGCCCTGGTCCGCACCGGCGACGTCATCAGCCTGGACGTCGCGGAACGCCGCATCGAGATGGACGTACCGGACGAGGAGCTCGCCCGGCGCACGGCGAACCGGGCCACCCTCGACGGCTTCGCCGATCCGCGACGTGGCTGGGAGCGCCTCTATGTCGACCATGTCCAGCAGGCTGACACCGGGGCCGACCTCGACTTCCTCATCGGCTCCAGCGGCTCCGCCGTCAGCCGTGAATCCCACTGACCACTCCAGGAGACGCACGATGACGAACACTGCCAGGACTGCCCTGGTCACCGGCGGCGCAAGCGGACTGGGCGCCGCCACCGCCGAGCGCCTGCGCAACGACGGCGTCGAAGCGATCACGCTCGACCTCTCCGGTGCCGACATCGAGGCCGACGTGACGGACGAGTCGGCCCTGCTCCGACTAGCCCATGACATAGGGCCGATGGACATCCTGGTGAACTCGGCCGGCATCGTCGGTCCGAACACCCCTCTTCTCGACACCACACCCGCGCAGTGGCACCGCGTTCTCGACGTCAATGTCATCGGAACCGTCAACACCATGCGCGCCTTCGTGCCCGGCATGCGCGAGCGCGGCTGGGGCCGCGTCGTCAACTTCGCCAGCATGGCCGGCAAGGACGGCAATCCCAACCTGTCGGTCTACTCTGCGTCCAAGGCCGCCGTGATCGCCCTGACCAAATCCGCAGGGAAGGAACTGGCCACCAGCGGCGTCCTGGTGAACGTCGTGACTCCCGCGGTCATCGCCACTCCCATGAACGACTCCACCTCACCCGAGGTGCTGGACCACATCACCGGCCTCATCCCGATGAAGCGCATCGGACGCCCGGAGGAAGTGGCCGAACTCGTCGCCTTCCTCGCCTCCGAGCGCGTCAGCTTCTCCACCGGCGCCGTCTACGACATCAGCGGAGGACGGGCGACCTACTGACATGGGCGTCGGCATCGGGGTGGAGCGGGGCGAGGTTGAGGATGGGAAGCCAGGGGCGAGATACTGGCCCTTCTCGCGCGGGTCGGGATCAAGGACCCGGAGCATGTCTTCGGCCTTTACCCGCACCAGATCTCCGGCGGAATGGCACAACGCGTCCTGATTTGCGGCGCGGTCGCGGCCGGTCCGGATCTGATCATCGCAGAGGAGCCCACCACCGCCCTGGACGTGACGGTCCAGGCGGAAGTTCTCGACCTGCTGCGTGAACTCCGCGCGGAACGCGGCCTCGGCATGATTCTCGTAACCCACAACTTCGGCGTCGTCGCGGACCTCTGCGACACCGTTCTCGCTCGGCACCGTGCCGGGAGCCGTGCCGCTGCGGCTGACGTCCGACAGCCGGTTCGTCCTCTGGGTCAACGGCCAGGAGGTCGGACGTGGACCGGTCCGGGCGCAGCCGCGCCGCTGGCGGTACGAGAGCTTCGACATTGCCCCCTTCCTGCAGCCTGCACCGAACGCTGTCGCCGTCCTTGTCACCTACTACGGCAGAGCGACCTCGTGGTGGAGCCCGGCCCCGCCGGAGGGCGGGATCAACGGAGACGCCGGCCTCGTGCTGGACGCACGCATGGAGGACGGGGCCGGGGACCTGGTCACGGATGCCTCGTGGCGGGTCCACCGCTCCACCGCCTGGAGCACGATCGCGGCCTCCGGCGTCCCGTGCGAAGTGCTGGACGCACGCGCGCTGCCGACACGGTGGACACGTCCGAGTTTCGACGACAGCGGCTGGCGGCTGCCACCGTGCTGACTGCGCGGCACTGGGGCGGACTGGGACGCAGTCGTCCTCCGGTCAGTCCGTACGGCAAACTCCTCCCCCGGCCGGTGGCGCGGCTCGGCGGCCGCACCGTCAGTCCCGTGGCGGTGCTCGACGCACGGACCCGGCCGAAACCCGACTGGGCGAGCCCGCACCCGGGGGCCAGGGTCGTACAGCACCTCGCGTCCCCGGGGGTGCCGGTCCGTGTGGAAGGCCGCCTGCCCCTCGTCGCCTCGATCGACGTCCACCGGACGCTCGACGTCGTCGTCGATTTCGGCGCCATGACCGCGGGCTTCGTGGAACTGGACATCGACGCCCCGGCAGGAACCGTCGTCGAACTCGGCTACCGCGAGAAGCAAAAGGGTATCGCTGCCGTGGAAACGACGTCCGACTACGCGGCCGGCGCACGGTACATCTGCCCCGGCGGCCGGTCCGTCTACTCGGCCCTGGAGATGGCTGGCCTTCGCTACCTGTACCTCACGGTGCATGCGTCCGGTTCGGCCGAGGTGACGATCGCGGGCGCTGCGGTGCGGGAGCAGGTTACCCGCAGTCCGGGCGGGCGTATTTCACCTGCGACGACGAGGAGATCGAGCTCGCCAACTCACCGCGCTCCGACGGCATCCTGCCCCTGAGCGTCGCGGGCGACTTCGAGCAATACCAGGGGTTTACGATCCCCGACTGGTCCCTGCACTGGGTGCACAGCGTGCACAACCTCTACCGCTACACCGGTGACCGCGCCCGCCTGGAGCCGACGGCACCACCGTGACCGGGCCCAAGCCGCTCGACGAGCGGAGTACGGAGATCCGCGACCTGCTCCCGCGTCCCACGGCACTCGGCGTGAGCGCCAAGCGGGCCGGCAAGAACATCGTCGTCGAGGTGACCTCCGCCTATGACGGAGCGAGGGCCGCCGAGCAGGGTGTCGACCGCCGGCCGTTGCGCAGCGCGACGGTCACAGCGGGAGGTGCCACCGCGACGACGAACGATCACGGTAGAGCCGTCCTGCGCCCGAGGGCCGGAACATCGACGGTGAGCGTGGACGGCGGCGCATCGTTCCTGCCCGCCCGCGTCGACATCTACTGATGTGGAGCGGCCGCCCGCGGGCCGGTACCCGCGGGCGGTCTGGACCGGCCGGAGCCAGAGGGCTCCGGCCGGTCCGGGTGGACGTGCGGCTCCGTAGACTTGCCTGGTGTCCGAATCCATGACCACCAGTCTCAGCGGCCGCCGTTTCGAGGAGAGTCATCTGCTCGACGCCGCACGAGCCGTCTTCCACGCCGAGGGTTACGCCGCCGCGCAGATCGCGGACATCGCGAGACGGGCCGGCACGACCAAGCCGACCCTCTACGCGCGCCTCGGCAACAAGGAAGAGATCTACTTCCTCGTCGTCCGGCGTGAGGCAGAGGTCTTCCGCGGGTGGATCGCGGACGCCTACGAGAAGGGCAGCAGTCTGCCCCTCGCGGACCTGGCCCAGCTTGGCATGGATCCGCTCTTCCGTTTCGCGGCGGAGCGTGCCGAAGGCTTCGAACTGCTCTTCAGGGGCGAGAAGGCCGGCGACCAGCCGGGAATTCTGCGACGGGAGGTCGTCAACGGTGTGACCGAGCAGCTCACCGGCCTCATCACGCGCCGCCAGAAGACCTTCGGCCCCGACCTCGGAGTCGCCGCCGATGCCCTGGCCGCCGCGTGTGTCGGCGTCGCCCTCCAGATCTGCGAGCACACCATCGACCACGGCGGCGATCTGAAATCCGCCCGGCGCATAGCCGCCCGCTTCGTCGAGAGCGCCTTCCACAACCTCGATCTCGGATCCCTGGACCGGTGATCCGTTCCGGCGCGAGGTATAAGTTCGGCGGTGTCAGTCGGACCGGGCCGGCCGACGCCATTCGTAGGCGCTCCAGCCGTGGCGCGAGGACGGCCTCGCTCACCGCGCGCCGGTTGATCCGTACCTCGTAGACCCCGTGGGCTGTGGACCTCAGTACTGCTATCGCCACCTCCCCGGCGGGTCGGTCCAGCGTGAACGAGGCGCTGAGCACGAAGGCCACCCCTCGGTCCGCGTCGGCGGTGATCATGGTGGCGTGTTGCAGCACGGCGGTGGCCCTTCTCCTCAGCTATGGGCTGGTGGGTCGTCCGGGTCATGCCCGACGGCAGCTATCTCGCGATGTCATCTCCGTACCCTCCAGCACCGCCTTCAGCGCGGCGACGACCTGGGGCACGTTGCTCGCGGTCTCCATGCGGTTGGTGAGGTAGCCGAAGCCGATCCAGTGACGCGGGTCGGCGAATCCGGCCTGTCCGCCGGCACCGTCGTGTCCGAACGAGTCTTCCGTGAGCAGCCGCAGCGCATCGGAGTACAACTGCTCTCCCGCGCCTCACCGGTGGAAGGGGCCGGGGTTGTTCGCGTCGAAGGCCCCGGGGCCAGCGCTCCGTTCCCGGGTCAGGAGTTCGATGCCGCGGCCGGACAGCAGGGGTTGCTGCCCGCCCGTGGGTGCGACCACCGACGACCAGATGCGGGCGAGTGCCGATGCGGTACCGATGCCGCTCGCGCTGACCAGGCCGGACTTCTGCACCCGCGGGTCGTTGAAGCCGCCGTCCTCGGTGACCAGGCTCAGGAAAAGCGCCGCCGGTGGTGAGGAAACGCATCGCGTTCTCGTCGGCGGCGAAGATCTCCGCCATCCTCAGGCCGATCGCATCGTGCTCGGGTGAGTTACGCAGATGAGCGACACGGATGAGCTCGGCGTCCGTCGCCCGCAGCGTGACATCGGCCGGCGTGGCGAGTCCCGTCATCTCGCGGAAGAGGTCGGGCAGGTCCTGGCCTGTTGCCCGTAGGACCGTCTCCCGGACCAGCGGCCCCCAGGTGACGCCGTGGTAGACATGCGCCTCACCAGGCGACCACCGGGGAGTCTGCGCCGCCAGCCGGGCAGCGAACGCACGGCTGTCCAGCACCTCGTCCAGCCCGAGGTCCGCGTCCGGTGCGTGCAGTCCCGCACGGTGCGCCAGCAGGTCCCCGACGGTGAGGGCCTGCTTGCGGTGCACGCCGAACTCCGGGCGTATCGACCTCGAGGCGCCGGTCGCGAAGTAATGGCCGGCGCTCGGCGAGCCACGCCACGGTCAGCGACGCGAGTCCCTTCGTGGACGAGAAGAGCACGGTGGGTGTCCGCTCGTCCCATGTCCGACCATGCCGGGCATCGGCGACTCCGCGGCACACGTCGACCACTTCGACGCCGTGATGCCAGACCGACAGCGCCGCTCCCGTCGATTCCGGCTCGGCCACGGTGTCCGCGAACGCCGCGACCACCGGCCGGAAGCGTTCGTCGGCGGGTCTCCGACATCGGACGGGATGTCCGTCCCGGGCCGCGGTGCCTGGCCGGCCGATCCCACGGCCGGTGTTCCGGATCTGCTCACTGGTCCTCCCTTCGCTGGCGGTGTTCGTACGGTGCCGGTCGACGGGTCAGCTCATGCGCAAACGGCCGGCCAATCGGTCGAGAGTGGCGTGCGCGGCGCCGAGACCCACGATGTTGAGATGCCCGTGCAGTACGCCCTCGGAGAGCACCTGCTCAACCTCGACCCCGGCGGCGCGGAGCTGCTCGCCAAAGAGTTCGCCGCTGCTGCGCAGGCTGTCGAACTCGTCGTTGTCGATGTAGGTCGGAGGGAAGCCGCTCAGGTCCTCGGCACGGCCGGGAAACATGTACGCCGGCGCGGTCTCGGCGGGAGCGCCGTCCAGCATGAGGGCCGTGATCTCCTCCAGCTGCTCGTCGACAAGGATCATCGGCATGGGGACCTGTGTGAGGGCGGCGGCGAGTTCGTCCGACGGCGCGGGGATGGGGACGTGTACGAGCGGGTAGAGCAGCAGCGCCTGCCAGGGTGTCTCGTCCTCGTCCCGCAGCCGCAGAGTGGCGCCGGCCGCGAGGTTACCTCCTGCGCTGGCCCCGCCGAGCGCGATGCGGGCCGGGTCGACACCCAGCTCCAGGGCGTTGTCGCGGACCCAGCGGTAGGCGGCGACGACGTCGTCGTGCGGGGCGGGGAAGTGCACGGTCTCGCTGCACAGGCGGTAGTCGACCGAGACGACGACGGCGTCGGCCCGCCCGGCGACACCGCGAGCGGTCTCGTGCGCCTCGGGCATGTCGAGGTCACCGCCCACCCAGGCACCGCCGTGCAGCCAGACGAGGCACGGTCGCGGAGACGGAGCAGGCCCGGCCGGACGGTAGACCCGTACGGGGATCTCCGGGCCCGGTCCGGGAATTGCGAGGTTCTCAATCTCCAGGTCCCAGTCCTCAGAGGGGCCGAGGGGTGCGCCGAGCGCCTCGTAGTCCGCGATGGCGCGGGTATCGGCCGGCTTCTTGTTGAGTTCGTCGATACGGCGGCCGAGTTCCGGATCGTACGTATGACGCGGGCGTACGGGCACGTGATCTCCATCGGTGTGCGGGGCTGAGTGGGAGGGATTCGTGCGATGCGTTCAGGCGGTGGCGCTGTTCTCCGCGGCCGCGGCGGCGACAAGGGCGCTGATGGCGTCCGCGTCGAGCCCGAGCAGGGGGCCGTTGAACTTGGTGAGCGGTATCTGGTCCGCAGTTGCCAGGGCCATCGGATCGACGTCGTCCAGGCGGACCGTGCCGGGGTGAGCGTCAAGCCGTTCCCTCAGGAGCTTGCCTCCGACCGGGTGGGCGAGCCACACCCCCAGTGAGGACTGCTCGGTGAGCGGTTCGGCGTGGCCGTCGCCCGGGGTGTGCAGTTCGGTCCGCAGGCGGATGTCACGGCAGGAGGCGCCCACTTCGCGTGGTCTGGGTGCTCTCGCCACTCGCGGTCCTTGTCGGCGTCGTCGCGATTGTCCGGGGGAAGAACGTCAGGTGAGCAGCGGGGCGGCTCACTGCCCCCGGCCCTCACCCGACGACGACCACAGCGGCTGCCCTCAAGTGGGCTACGCCAGCACGTACCCGCCGTCCACATGGAGGCAGGTTCCTGTCGTGTAGGAGGAATCGGGACCGGCCAAGTAGGCTACGGCCGCCGCCACTTCGGCCGGCTCGCCCATGCGCGGTATCGGTGAGCGGGACACTCCGTATTCGCCCCCTGCAGCCATGGGGGAGGCGATCGGCCCGGGAGCCACCGCGTTCGCGGTGATCCCCCAGCCCCCGACCTGTCGGGCGATCCAGCGGGTCAGGTTGATGGCTCCGGCCTTCGCCGAGGCGTAGGCCGCGCCGGAACGGCCGCCGCCGCCGGACGGGTCCACCGGGCCGATGCCGCCGACCTTGCCGGATACGGAGGCAATGTTGATCAGACGCCCACTCCCCTGCGCCTTCATGTGCGGGAAGACCGCCGCCTGGCAGGCGAACGCCATCGCGGTGAGATTGGTGTCGATGTCGCGCTGCCAGGTGGCCGGGCTGAGGTCCTCGAATGATTCGCGTCCGCAGGTGCCCGCGCAGTTGACTAGGATGTCGAGCCGGCCGAAGCGGTTGGCTACGTCGTGCACGGCCTGCTGAAGCGCGGGGATGTCGCGTACGTCCACGCGCACGGAGTCGGTGGCCCCGATGCGGGCCGCGGTGTCCTTGACCGCCGGAGCGATGTCGAGGAGTACGACGAGGTCGCCGTCGGCGATGAGTCGTTGGGCGATGGCTTCGCCGATACCCTGTGCGGACCCGGTGACCAGGGCCACGCGAGGCTGCGCCTTCGGTGCTGCGGAGAGTGCGTTCACGTGCGTGCTCCGGATGTTCTCGTGGGTGGGGTGTCAGCTGCCGACATGTACTTGTGGGTGGATGTCAGCTGCCGACGCGGAAGCGCCGGACCTTGCCGACGCTGGTGCGCGGGAGTTCGTCGATGACGTGCCAGGCGCGCGGCCTGGCCGCGGGCGCGAGGTTGCTGGCGGCCCAGGCGTCCAGGTCTTCGGCATGGGGTGGCACTTCGGGGTCCCGGGCCACGACATACGCGACGGGAACCGTGTCGCGCACGGGGTCGGACACGCCGACCACGGCTGCCTCCAGAACACCCGGGGCCTGTGCCACGGCAGCCTCGACCTCCGTGAGGCTGACGTTCTCGCCCGACACTTTGATGACGTCGTCCACACGGCCGGTGAACCGCAGCACGCCGTCGACGCCTCGAGTGACGAGGTCGCCGGTGGCGAACCATGTGCCCTCCGGACCGGTGGAGAAGGCCCGGGCGGTGGTCTGCTCGTCGTCGAGGTAGCCGACGAAGAGGTCGCGCCCGGGAGTGCCGAGCACCTGGAGTTCTCCCGGTGCTCCGGGTGCCGCCGCGTCTCCGCTCGCCTGGTCCATCACGCGGATACGGCGGTCGTCGACAGGTGCGCCGATCACGTCGTGGACAGGGCGTTCCCCCATGTCGGCGCTGACGATCGCGACCGTCTCGGTCATGCCGTACAGCTGCCGTGGCCGGGTGCCGACCAGTCGCGCGAACCGTTCGTAGTGCTCGGCGCCCAGGCTCTGCGCGAACCACACGTGCTCCAGGTCGAGCGGCTGCTCCTCGCTCGCGGTACGGGCCAGGATCATCCGAACCGGAGCGGCGAACAGGCTCGCGTGGGTAACCCCCAGCTCACGGGCGTTCGGCACCCAGCCGGAGGCACTGAATGAAGCGCTCAATGCGACGCTCGCGCCGACGGCGATGGCCGGTGCGAAGCAGTAGTACTGGGCGTTGGCGTGGAACAGGGGCAGGGTGACGTACCAGCGGTGATACGGGCGCAGCCGTGCCGCGTTTGCCATCACGGTTGCGACGTGGGCGTAGTTGGCCTGCGTCAGCACCACACCCTTCGGCTCCGAGGTGGTCCCGGAGGTGAACATGACCGCGAAACGGTCGTCCGGCTGCACCCGCTCGCTCGTCACCATGGGGTCGGTGCAGAACAGAGAGCTTGTGGTGTCGTTGACGTCACGTGCATCCTCTGTCAGCGCGAGCACTACAGGGGTCCCGTTGCTCGCGCCCTCGCGGTAGACCGCTTCACGGGCGGCTGCGCATACCCCGACCGCGGGCCGCACCCGGTCCACCTGTCGGGCGATATCACGCGGTGAGGAAGCCGGATCGACTGGCACCAGCCAGGCTCCGAGGCGGGACACCGCCAGCCACAGCGCCACAAAGGCAGGGCAGTTGCGCAGTGCGACGTGCACTGGTGAGCCTTGCGCGACTCCGGCGGCCCGCAGCGCCCCCGCTGTCCGGGCCACCACCGCGTCGAACTCCTCATAGGTCCACTCGGACACCTCTCCCGACTCCGTACGGAATACGAGGAAGGTGGCATCGGGGTGCCGGCGCACGGCCGAGTCCCACGCGCGCTGGAACGTAGCGGAACTCATACGTGAGTCTCCTTGTGCTGGTGCGCATCGACTGGACGATCAAGAGCCGCGAGGGAGATGCCACGTGTCTCACGGAGGCTGAGGACCGCAATGAAGGTGACGGCCGAAGCGGAAGCCAGATAGAGGGCAATCGGGGTCGAGCTGTCGTAGCGCTCCAGAAGCGCGACGGCGATGATCGGCGCGAGCGAGCCCGCGGCGATCGAGGTGACCTGATAGCCGAGGGAGATTCCGGAGTAACGGATCCTCGTGGGGAACATCTCCGCCATGAGAGCGGGCTGTCCCGCGTACATAAGGGCGTGCACGAGCAGGCCGATCACGATCGCGGCGAGGATGATCCCTTCGTGGGCGGTGTCCATCATCGGGAAGGCGATGAACCCCCAACCCGCGCTGAGGAGGACACCAGCCGCGTAGACGGGACGACGGCCCACCCGGTCCGTGAGTGCGCCGGCCAGCGGGATTGCCAAGAAGTGCAAGGTGTGAGCCAGAAGCAGCAGGCGCAGTATGCGGTCGGTGCCGGTCTCCACGACGACCTTCAGATACGTGATCGAAAAGGTGACCACCAGGTAGTACATGAGGTTCTCGGCGAACCGGAGTCCCATCGCTGTAGCCACGGAACGGGGATACCTGCGCACCGCCTCGAAAACGCCGTACTGCTCAGCCGAGTGCTGGGCCGCCTCCGCCTGTGCCGCCTGGAACACCGGTGCGTCCGTGACATGCGTGCGTACGTAGTAGCCGATCAGGACGATCACCGCGGAGAGCCAGAATGCGACGCGCCAGCCCCAGGACAGGAATGCTTCGTCGGAGAGGGTCGAGGTGAGAAGCAGCAGGACGGATGTGGCGAGGATGTTCCCGACCGGTACGGCCGCCTGGGGCCAGCTCGACCAGAAGCCGCGTCGCTCGTCGGGGCTGTGCTCGGCGACCAGCAGCACTGCCCCTCCCCATTCGCCGCCCACCGCGAAGCCCTGGACGAAGCGCAGGACGACGAGAAGTACCGGCGCCGCGTAGCCGATCGCGTCGAAGCTCGGGATGCACCCCATTCCAAACGTCGCGACGCCTACCAGCACGAGGCTGACCTGCAGCAGCGACTTGCGGCCGTACCGGTCGCCGAAGTGGCCGAAGACCAGACCGCCCAGCGGTCGGGCAGCGAAGCCGACGGCGTACGTCACGAACGCGGCGAGAATGCCGTCAAGTTCGCTGTCGCCGGGCGGGAAGAACAGCTTCCCGAAGACCAAGGTCGCCATCGTGGCGTAGAGGAAGAACTCGTACCACTCGACGATGGTGCCGGCCATCGACGCGTACACGATGCGGCGCAGCGCGGGACCGCGTGAACCTTCTGGAGCGGAGTGATGGGGCATGGAAGTTCCTGTCCGTTATCGATGCGGTACGCAGCGGGCGGGGAGCCATCGGCGCAAGGGGGTGCGGAAGCGCAAGTCCCGTCGCGTACACACGTCTTGGGGAGGGATCGCGTCGACGGGGGCGTGGGACAGAGTTTCGATCGACAGGAAAGTCGGGTCAATGCGTTGCACAGGGCTTGATCCGCAGGGCAGCCCTGCAAAAATGTGAACATGCAGAGCCCGCGTCCGAGCGCCGACGACCTCCTCGTCCTTCTGGAGGTAGCTCGCAGCGGCCGGTTCAGCCGCGCAGCCGAGTCCCTGCGCGTCAATCAGGTCACCGTCTCTCGGCGGATCACGGCGCTGGAGCGTGCGGTCGGCGGCAAGCTGCTTGTCCGATCGCCGTCCGGCTGGGAACTCACCGACCTGGGCCGCCGGGCGTTGGCGGCCGCAGAGCAAGTCGACGGTGTGCTGCAGAAGTTGGAGTCCGGCTCCGAGGTCGGGGCAGAGATCGAGGATGTGGTGCGGCTTTCGGCCCCGGACGGTTTCACCACGTTCGTCGCCGCTCCTGCGGCGGCCCGACTGCACCAGGAACACTCGGGCATCAGCGTGGAGATCGTCTCCGCGACCCGGCGGGCAGCGCAGCACCGCTCCGGCCTGGACATCGAGATCGTCGTAGGCGAACCGCGCGTGATGCGGGCCCGGGCGCTGCGGCTGGGCGGCTATGTCCTCGGCCTGTACGCCACCCCCGAATACCTGGCGCTCCATGGCAAGCCGGCGGGATTCAACGATCTGGCCCGGCACCGCCTGATCTACTTCATCTCGTCCATGCTGCAGGTCGACGACCTGGATGTGGGACGCCGATATCTGCCCGAGATGCGCGACGCGGTGACGTCCACCAACGTCTTCGCCCATATCGAGGCCACGTGCGCCGGCGGCGGGATCGGGCTGCTGCCCACCTTCATGATCGCTCCGCACCGTGGCCTCGTCAGGCTGCTGCCTGACGAGGTCACGGTCGAGATGGCCTACTGGCTCGTCGCCCGCGAGGAGACCCTACGCCGCCCTGCGGTTGCCGCCATGGTCAAGCAACTTCGGCGGACGATGCAGGGGATGGGAGGCGTGCTCTCCACCACCGCGGCCCCGGAGTCGTGAGGCCGCCGGGAGCGTCGCTCACGAGCGCACACAGGTGAAACTTTCGGCACGGTCGGGGTCGCCGAGACCGTTGTATCGAGGCCATCGCGGGTACTCGCACAGCGGCCGGGTGCGCCCGTCCGAGGCCGGATCAATGTCGGTGACGACCGGCTCCTGCGGGGCGATTCCCTTCTCGGTCCACCGCTCCAGAGCGGTCAGCGAGTCCCAGCCGCCCCAGAACGCGGCGGGCCCGCCATGGCCCATGCCGGGGATGGCGTACATCCGCAGGAACTGGGATGCAGCTCGCGGGCCCATCGTCGCGCGGATCCGCTCGTAGTACTCGCCGGTCGAACGGTGGCTGACGACTGGATCCGCCGTCCCGTGCACGAGCATCAGCTTCCCTCCCGCCTCGGCGAACTCGGTGAGGTCGGGGTTGTTGATGTCCTGCAGTTCGGTCAGCTCGCTGATGCGCTTCTTCCACTTCCCGGGCTTCTTCGGGTCGAAGGCGAGGCCGTCGAAGTCAGGGTTGCGGGTGATGAAGTACTTCGCCCACTGGTCCCAGAAATTGGCGGCGAAGGCTGCCGTGAAATCCAGGGGGCGCGACGGCGGCCTGCTCCCGATCCCGAGCCCGAACGTGCCCATGTCAGCTCCGGAGAGGAAGGGCAGACCGGGGTAGCCGCGTTCACCACTGCCCAACTTGTAGCCCCACTCGATGGGTGAGGAGAGCTCCCGCACCGCTTCGATCTGCGCATCCGACAGGCAGTTGGGACCGCGGTCCATGCCGTCCTCGCAGCGCAAGACCTTCGGGTCGAAGTCACAACCGGCCTCGTCGGAGATGACTCCGTCGCGTACCCCGTCGTCACCGTCGCAGGTGTCCATCACCCGGTCGTAGACCAGCTTCTGCTTCTCAGAGCTCGGGAAGGCTCCGGGACGCTTCAGTATCTCGGTCATGTGACCGAAGAACAGGTCCAGCGTGGCGGCGTTCCAGGCCGGGGCCCCGGACAGCACGCCGTCGAAGTCCCGGGGCCAGCGCTGCGCCACGGCCAGCGCCTCACGACCGCCGCTGGAAACACCAGCAAAGTAGGAATGGCTGGGCTTCGTGCCGTAGTGCCTGTCGATGAGGAACATCGCGGCATCGCGTGTCTTCTTGAGCGCGTCCGCGGCGAAGTTGCGCAGCGCCTCATCGTTCATCGCGAAGGCGCCCGCGTTGAGCAAGTCACCGGGGGCGACCTGGTGGCCCGAGTCACTGCCGAAGACAGCGAATCCGCGGGCGAGCGGCACGTCCGCGCCGGTGCCTGAGAACGGAACGTCCGCGGTCAGCGAGGGGATGGCGCCGTCGTAGCCTCCGCCACCGAACATCATCCCCTTCCCGTTCCACTCGGCTGGCAGCGCGACGCGTATCTCGATATTCGGAGCCTCGGGGTCGACGGGGAACAGCTCCGCGTCGACCTCGCAGTACACACCGATGGACCCAGCGGCGGGTACGGTCTTCGCCCCGGTGACACGCCCGCCGGACGTCGGCAGGCCCAAAACGTCAGCGGGTATCGCCAGTTCGGCCAGCTCCTCGCACCGGACGGGCGGCCCCGTCGCGGCCCCGGACGATGCCGGAAGCAAGACCAGCGTGAGCACCGCGACGACCGGTGCCGTCAGTGCACGCACAAGGGTGGATCTCATGACCTCTCCTCGGGATTGAGGCAGACCGTTGCCGGACCGCATGCCAACGGTCATCCGGCATGCGGTCCGATCAGCGAAATTGCGGGGCGCCCGCCACGCTAGGGAACGAGACCTGCGCTTGGAATGCACCGACCGTGCGCAGTTGCGCATCTGTGAACTGCACTTTTGTGCAACGCGCCGTCGTCACTTGCGGCAGGCCGAGTTCCCGCCGCTGAGCGTGAACTGCTCGAAGAACCGCCACGAGGCCTCCGACGCGTTCGGCCCCTTCGGATCATTGAACTTTCCTGCGTACGCGGGGTCTGTCGTACCGCCGGGCCAGTAATGCGACATGCCGTCCACAGTCCACCGCTCGGCGATCTGGCAGCCGTCCCGCCCTTGCGCCACCTTGCTGGTCCAGGCGTAGCCGTCAGGTACCTGCCCGGTCCTGGCCGAAGCCGGGTCGTCCCGGAACGTGTCACCGTCCTCCCCCGGTTTCAGGAAGTTGTTGACGGACAGCCACGCCAGGTAGGCATGCCGAGCACATCCGCCGAGCACCGGCTGTTCCCCGAGCGGGTCACCGGTCCCACCGATCGAAAAGAAGGGCATCACATGTGCCCGCGGCCCCATCTGTTCGACGGCCTGCGGAGCGTAGAGAGGGGCGGTGGCATCGGGCAGGACCATGCAGGAAAGGAAGTCCATGCCGTAGCCACCTCCCGCCGACACGCCGGCCGCCGCGTACAACTCGGGGTAGGCGGCAACGGTTGCGCTCGTCTGGAAAGCGCCCGACGACATTCCCATGAGGTAGACGCGGTCGGTGTCGGCGTTGTACGAGGAGCTGGCCTGCCGGGTGATCCCGGCGACGACGTCCGCGTCGCCCCCTCCCCCTCGGGTCGTACTCGCCTTGTCATTGCTTACTGCGCGCCAGCACTGCCCGCCGTTGTCGGGGTAGGCGACGAGGAACCGCTCGCGGTCCGCGAGGGGATTGAGCAGATTGGCGTGCATCTGCTGCTCGGCTGTCGTACCGCAACCGTGCACCATCACGTATAGGGGAAGCTTGTCCGACGGTTTCCAGCCCTCGGGAATGTAGACCAGGTAGTCGTTCACGCCCGTGGACGCTTCGTAGACATGACGGTCGACACGACCCTCGCCGCCTGCCGTGTCCTCACCCTCGGCCAACTCCCAGGGCGTGTGGTCGCACCGAAACCGAACGTATGGCGACCTTGCTTTAGGCAATAACGGATCATGGCGTCCTCTCCACTCAAAGCCCCTCCTTCACCGCTACCTTGACCATCGCTGTGGTGCAGTTCGGAGCGGAGGCCTGCAGGCAGATTTCGCCCGGTCCGGTGGGGCGCAGGATCGCGAGCGCGCGGCCCTCGTAGGTCTGGTGGTCGGGCGCGTCAAATCGTTCGTCGGTCGAGGGGCGGGCGCTTCCGAAGGCCTCCAGAACTCCGTCGCCGGTGACATCGAGGTGGACGGGGCGGTCGGCGCCCGGGTGACAGATGCCGTTCGCGTCGGTGAGAGTGAGTGAGACGAAGGCCAGATCCCCACCGGTGGCCGCGATGACGGCACGGTCACTCTCTGCCCGCAGACGGTCCGGAGCGCCGGCGGTGCGTACCGTGTGGCGCCCGCTCTCCACATCACCGCGGTAGGTGACGGCCAGCAAATCACCGGCGCTGTAGAACACTTCGAACTCGGTACGGAAGGACTCCAGCCGCCGGCGGCCCTGGGAACGGCCATTCACAAAGAGTTCGGCTTCGTCTCCGGCACCATAGACCTCGACCGTGACCGGCGCGTCCTCGAATCCCGGCCAGGTCCAGGAGGAGATGGCGTCGCTCCACGCCCAGGGGGTGCCGGTGTAGGTCTTTCCATGGTGCTGCGGACGACGCACCGCGACGTATGGGTGGGTACGCAGGCCGAAGACGATTTCGCGGTAGTAGGACGCGGGGCGGCGCAGTCCGATGATGTCGATGTCCCCGCAGTCGGCCGTCAAGTGCGGGTAGGCCGCCATGAAACTCTCCTGCGACTCGTCTCCGGCGCGGTACTGCGGGCGGCCGATGCCGGCCTCGCCGAGGTAGTCCCATCCGGTCCAGGTGAAGTCGCCGATCACATGGCCGTGTTCCTTGACCAGGCTCCAGATGCGGTGGATATGGCTGGGGAGTGTCTCGGTGCCGAGGATGACACGGTCGGGGAAGAGTTTGCGGTCGAAGTCGTAGCGGGCTTCGGCATAGTTCATGCCGGCGACGTCGAGCAGCGCGAACGACTCTTCGGTCTTACGCGTGACGAGCTCGGAGGTGTTGATGGCGTCCACGCCGGCAGCCGGATCGGCCATGAATGTGTTGATTCCCGTGCTGTCTTCACCTGCCTGTTGCACGTCCTGGTTCTGCTCCATAGCAGCGAGGTCAGCCATGACGGCCAGAAGGGTGTTGATGCCGTTGGTGACATAGCGCGTCGGGTCAAGCGCACGGATCTTCTCGGCGAGGCGGCGCCCCCACACCGCGCCGGAGGGCGTGGCTATCTCGGGGATCTCGTTGCCGATCGAGTACATGATGACGCTGGGGTGGTTGTAGTCCTTGGCGACCATGGCCTCCAGGTCGCGCTCCCACCACTCGGCGAAGTGCAGGCTGTAGTCGAAGGAGGTCTTCCCGGAAGTCCACATGTCGAAGGTCTCGTCCACGACGAACATGCCGAGCCGGTCGCAAGCTCTCAGCATGGCTTTGCTCATGGGATGGTGCGACATCCGGACGGCGTTGAAGCCGGCGTCTTTGAGGAGTTCCACACGTCGTTCCTCGGCGCGTGCGTATGTGGCTGTGCCAAGCGGGCCGTTGTCGTGGTGCACGCAGGCGCCGCGCAGTTTCACCGGATTTCCGTTGAGGCGCAGGCCATTCGTCGGATCAAGGTTCAGGACGCGGATACCGAAGGTGGTGTGCTCGGTGTCCCGGTCGTCGTCGTCCACCGTGACGGTGGCGGTGTAGAGCGCGGGTCGGGCGGGGCTCCACAGGTTTGGGGCGCGGACGTACAACCGTTGTCGGGTGATCGCGTGTGATCCGGGTTCCACGGTAACCGGCGCCGAGCCTGTGGCCTCCACGCTGCCGTCGGCTCCTGCGATCTCCACACCGAGTCGCACAGTGCGCAGAACGGGCTCGTCGTTCTCAACCCGGACGGCCACCTCCACCACTGCCCGTTCCTCGTCGTACTCGAGCGTCGTGACGCGAACGCCCTCAGGTGCGATCCGTACCGGGCCGCCGACAAGGAGCCAGGTGTCCCGGTAGATACCGGCGCCCGTGTACCAGCGGGAGTCCTGGTGTGTTCGGGCCTCGACCCGGATCTGGTTCGACTCGCCGTATCGCAGGTGCGGCCCGATGTCGGCACGGAACTGTGAGTAGCCGTACGGGCGTTGGGTCACATACGCGTCATTGACGTAGACCATCGCATCTCGATAGACGCCTTCGAACTCGAGCAGAATGCGCTTGCCCTCGTCCTCGGCCGCCACCTGGAAGGTCTTGCGGTACTCGTAGGCTCCGCCGGGAAAGTAGGCACCCGCGCTCTCCCCGTCCGGGGTGCGCTGTCGGCCGAGCATCGCGTCGTGCGGGAGCGACACGGGCCGGTACGGCGTTGTACCGGAAACCTCGGCGAAGAGGTTGACCTTCGGCCTGCATTCCCAGCTGTCGTTGAATGACATGCGCTTCATTGGTTACTGCTGTTCCTTCCAGGTTCGTCGGCGCGCCGGACAAAGACCCCGAACTACAAAGTCACCTCGCACGTCGACCAGTCCTCCGGGAGCGCGCTGGAGACTGGTGCCGAACTGGCAACGTCGACGGAGGAGCCCGTATCAATTGACTCGGTGACGGACACCATCGCGTCGAGGACGTGGTGGGCCAGGTGCCCGGTGGCACGGTGCGGGTCACCGCTGCGGACGGACCGTGCCATGTCCAACACCCCGAGTCCGCGACCGTCCGCCGGACCCGTCGTCGCGACCGAGGTCCACTCGCTTCCGCCTGCGGGCCAGATCTTCAGCTCGCCGTCGAAGTTGTTCGGGTCGGGCAGCGACAGTGTCGCCTCGGTGCCGGTGATCTCGACGAACCCCGCTCGGATGTGAGGCGTGTCGAAACTGAAGATGCTGTTCGCGGAACTGCCGGCCTCGAACTGGATGAGAGCGCTCACATGCGTGGGCACTTCGACCTCGAACCGCTCGCCCGCTCGCGGTCCCGAACCGATGGTGCGCGTGGCCGTGGCCGTGGAGCCGACCGCGGAGACACGGCGGACGCTCCCGAACGTCTGCACCAGTGCGGTGAGGTAGTACGGGCCCATGTCGAACAACGGTCCTGCGCCGCGCTGAAACAGAAAGGCCGGGTTGGGGTGCCACGACTCCGGACCAGGCGTCTGGAAAATAGTCTGGGCCGTGAGCGGAACTCCGATGTCGCCTCGCTCGATGATCCGCCGGGCCGTCTGCAGGCCGGCACCGAGGAAGGTGTCCGGGGCGCACCCCAGCCGCAGCCCGGTCTCGTCTGCCTCTTTCAGCAGACCGAGCCCGCTCTCGCGGTCCAGCGAGAAGGGCTTCTCGCTCCAGACATGCTTGCCCGCCCGCAGCGCAGCCGTCGCGATCTCGACGTGGGCCGCCGGTGTCGTGAGGTTGACGATGATCTCGACGTCCGAATGGTCCAAGGCGAGTTCGGGGGTGCCGTGCTCTGTGATGCCGTACTCCCCCGCGCGGACCTTCGCGATCTCGGGGAGAAGGTCGGTGACAGCGTGGACCTTCAGGTCGGGGAACGACGTGAGATTGTCCAGGTACTGCTTGCTGATCACACCCGCGCCGATGACGGCGACGCCGACCGGCCCGCGGCTCATCGGGCACCGCCGTACGACAGCTCGGCACCAGGGCCGGCCTCGAGGTAGCGGAGGGAAGAGGCGACTCCCTCGAAGATGTCGCCAGCGTAGTCGTCGAACTCGACGATGCCCACCTCCAGGTGTTTTGCTGCTTCGAGGGCTCCCCACACGTCGATCTCGCCCTGACCCGCCGGCAGTTGCGCGGCCGTGTCCTTCGTGGCCGGGCCGTCCTTGATGTGAACGGCGATCACACGCTCACCAAGACGCTTCAGAAGCTGGGCGGGGTCTTCGCCACCTACGGCGGCCCAGTAAGTGTCGACTTCGAGGACGAGTTCGGGGTCGAGCAGGTCCGCTAGGACCTCCAGGGCGGTGGTGCCCTTGATCTTCGAGGAGATCTCCCAGTCGTGGTTGTGGTACCCGACCCGGACTCCGTACTCCGCGCCCTTCTTCGCCGCGGCGTTCAGGTGGGCCGCGGTGGCGCGGATCGCCTCGATGTCCTGCCAGCGCTCGGGCGGCACGAGGGGGTGGACCACGGTGCCGATACCGAGACGCCGAGCAGCCGCAAAGATCTTGTCCTGGTCAGGGAGAGCTTCGGCGGTGATGTCGGCGGCGATGTCAGCGGGTGCCCCGATGGGGAAAAGGAGGGTGTGGCCCGTCGGAGCCGTGAGGTCGTTCTCCGACAAAACCGCCGCGAGCTCCTCGGTGTTGGTCTCGAAGGCGCAGGGTTCGACTTTGCGGTAGCCGATCTCGGCGAGGCGCCGGATCGCACCGCCGAAGTCTGCTTCCAACGCGGTACGGACGGTGTAGAGCTGGACTGAGTAGGTCATGGGATCGGAAATCTCGCTTCGTTTGTAGTGATCAGTTGTCGCACTCGGGATTGATCAGTTGTCGGACTGGATGGCGGCCGCAAGTTCACGGCGGGTGCGGTCGGTCACTCCGGGGAGCTCGTTCAGGAGCACGGACAGTGGCAGGGTCGCGGACTGGCCGAGCAGTTGCGCCACGTCCACGTGAGGTGGCAGGTACTCCCTCAGGACTGCCGACACCGACATGAGGATCGTGTCGTCGGCGGCAAGACGCTCAACGGAACTGTCGAGCGTGAGCGGTTCGACTGCGGGAGCGAGCGTGTACGTCCACTTGTGGCGACCGGCACTGACGGCGTGCTCGGCCCGGTCCGGGTGCTCGGGCAAAGCCACCACGGCGGTAGTGCCGTCCGGGATTGCCACACGGACGGTCATAGTGCCGTCCGCGCATTTCCATTCCACGCTCACCCGGCCGTGAGCTGTGTCGTGCGCGGCTCGGACATGGGTCAGTCCGCCGCCGGGCTGCGGTGCGATCCGCATCGTTGCAAAACCCGGACTCGTCGCCCGTAGGCCGACGATGACGGTGTGCATCCAGTTCGCGACGGAGCCGAGCGCGTAATGGTTGAGGGAGGTCATCCCGGACGGGTTCACCGTCCCGTCAGGAAGGATGGCGTCCCACCGCTCCCAGATGGTGGTGGCTCCGCGGACCACCGGATCAAGGAACGAGGGTGCCATGGTCTGCAGCAGCAGACGATAGGCGTCGTCCGTGTACCCGGTCTCCGTCAGCGCGTGCGCGACATGCGGTGTGCCCGCAAAGCCCGTCGAGATCCGGTAGCCGTCGCGCCGCGCTATGTCTACGAGTCGCGCTCCGGCACGAGGCAGTTGGGCCGCGTCGAGCAGCCCGAACCTGATGGCCAGCGCATATGCCGTCGCGCATTCGCCAGTGAGGCGGCCACTGGGGCTCACGTACTCGGCACGGAACCCCTCGCGAACTCGGTCTGCGACCTTCGTGAAGTAGTCGGCATCCTCCATGCGGTCCAGGACGGCTGCGGCGCACGCCATTTCCCGCGCGGTCTGGTGAAAGAAGGCTGTAGCGACAAGGTGACGGTCGGCCTTGGCGAGACCGGGTTGGTGCGCGGGGGCGGACGGGTCAAGCCAGTCACCGAACTGGAAACCGGAGTTCCACAGGCCTGTTGGATCGAGCAGTGGCACCACGCTGCGCGTGAAGGTCGCCATCGAGTCGTAGCAGCGGCGCAGCACCTCCTCGTCGCCGTACTCCCAGTACAGCTGCCAAGGCAGGCGCACCGCGACGTCGCTCCACAGGGCCGTCGGTGTGTCGTGGCCGGGCTGGACATCGGGAACGACGTAGGGGACAAACCCGAAGTCCTTCTGCTCGAGCGCGAGGTCGTCCAGCCAGGACGTGAGCACCTTGCGGACGTCGTAAAGGTAAGTAGCCGTCGGAGCGAAGGCGTTGATGTCGCCGGTCCAGCCGAGTCGTTCGTCGCGCTGCGGGCAGTCAGTGGGGATGCCGACGAAATTGCCACGCATGGACCAGACCACGTTCTCATGCAGACGGTTCAGCAGGTCGTTCGACGTCTCGAACCATCCCGTACGGATCATGTCACTGTGCACGACAACGGCCCGCACGTCCTCCTCCAGGAGGTCGCAGGTGAGCCCGTCGATCTCCGCGTACCGGAAACCGTGGAACGTGAACCGTGGCTCGAACTCCTCAGGGCCGTTGCCGGCCAGGACGTACCGGTCGGTAGCCTTGGCCGTGCGCAGTGTCGTGTAGTCGGGCACGCCGTCGACGAGCACTTCGGCGTGCCGCACGGTTACCGACGTTCCGCTCGGGCCGTCCAGACGGAGTCTGACCCAGCCGGGAAGGTTCTGTCCGAAGTCCACGACCGTGGTTCCTGCGGGAGACTTCCAGATCTTCTTCGGTGGCAGTTCCTCCACGCGTCGGATCGGCTCCGCGGTGGCCTCGGTCAAGGTGGCCATGTCCCAGTCGACCGGCTCGGCCTTGTGCCAGGCACGGTCGTCGAATCCGACCTCGGTCCACCCGGCCGGTTCGAGGCGTGCGTCGATGGTGACACCGTCGTAGAGGGAGTTGCCGCGTACGGGGCCTTGCCCGCACCGGAAGCGGTCACCAGAGGCTACGTATTCTGTGCGGTCCGGATAGCGCAGCTCGATCAGGGCGAACAGAGAGGGGCGGTCGGCGTAGATCCGAGGCCGCGTGATCTCCTCGAAGCCGAGCCGGCCGAGGGCCCAGCCGTCGCCGACGATCGCGCCGAACGCGTTCTTGCCGACCTGTACGACGGTGGTGAGGTTGTGGCTGCGGACGAGCAGGCGGTGCCGGTAGGAGGTCCAGCCCGGGGCCAGGACCTCGTCGCCGACCGGGGCGCCGTTCAGATAAGGCTCAACGATGCCGAGGGCGGTGATGTGCAAGGTCGCGCTCAGGAGGCCCGGTCGGGCTTCGAACTCGGTCCGGAAGTACACCGCCGGATCGCCTGGCTCACCCACGCGTCGTTCGGGTGAGCCGACGAACACCGCGCCGGCGGCTTCGAACTGTGCTGAGAGCATGTTGTCCATTTCTCGTTCGGGGCTGTCCGCCGCGTGGCGGAGGTCTCGGACCACAGGCCCGAGACCTCCTTGGCGGCAGGCCGAGGTATCCCAGCCGCGCGGCGCGCGCCGGACCCTGCTCCAGTCGGAGGGGCGGCTGTCAGGCTGGAGAGAGTTCGGTGAGGTCGAGGAGCGGACGCTTCATATCGACATCCACACCCTTCACCTTGGGTGACGTGTAGTAGAAGACCGAGAAGCTCGCGACCGGCACGGTCCAGGACAGGTCGAGAGCGCGACGTGTGGCCTGGTCGCGGAGCGACTGCTGTTCGGTACCTGTCGCGGCGTTGCTCTGGTTGACCAGGGATGAAAGCTTCGAGTCGTCCGGGTTGTAAATGGTGCCGGGTGCCGGAAGGTAGAAGCTCTTCGCGTAGAGGAAGAACGGCTGGTAGCCATAGCCGTAGGACACCATCGCGTGCTTCTTGCTCATGTATTCGGCCTGGTACTTGGCGCCGTCGGCGACGTTGACCACGTTGACCTTCACACCGACCTTCTCCCAGTCCGAGATCACGGCCTGTGCGACGTCGCCGGCGGGTGGGTTCGCGGTGAAGATGACCATGCTGGCGCTGAAGCCGTTCGGGTATCCCGCCTCTGCGAGCAGGGACTTGGCCTTCTCCGGGTCATAGGCGTAGCGGTTGGCCTCGGAGTCGAGGTAGTCGGGCGTGCCTGGTGTGCCGACCTGGTTGACCGGTTTGCCTGTGCCATGCAGCAGCCCCTCGGCAATAGTCTTCCGGTCGACCGCATGGTTCAGCGCCTGCCGGACGAGCTTGTTGCTCAGCGGCTTCGCCCCGGTCGCCGCCTTGTCCGTCAGCATGATTCCGGTCTGCGCGACGAGTGTGGAATACACCTTCAGCTTGGCGCTCTCGGCGCTCTGCACCGTATTGACGTCGCCCTGCACCACGTCGGCAGCGCCGGTACGCAGCAGTGAAAGCGCCGAGTTGGTCGAGCTCACGACCTTGACCACGATCTTGTCGTAGCGGATCGCGGACTTGTTGTAGTAGTTCCGGTTGGGCGTGAAGGTGTAGTGGTCACCGGACACGGTCGCCTTCTCGTCGAGCACGTACGGGCCCGCGCCGAACGTCCGGTGTCCCAGCGCCTTCGGGCCGGCCAGCCCCTTCGCGCTGATGATCGAGCTGAAATGAGTGGTCGAGGAAAGCAGCCACTCCAGCTCCGGGTTGGACTGGGGGACCTTGATGGTGACGGTGTCGTCCCCGGACGCCTCGACGGTGGCTTTGCCGATGGTCTGCGCAATCGGATTGACTGGATCGGCGATTGCGAACCTCAAGGATTTCACCACCGCGTCCACCGTGACTGGTGTGCCGTCCGCGAACTTCACGCCGGAGCGCATGGTGAGCTGGAATTCGCGGTTTCCCTCGCCCACGTACTTCCAGGAGGTCGCCAGGCCGGGCTCGAACTTGCCCTTCGGGCCGAGACGGATGAGTGAGTCATAGGCCAATGGGACGTACCAATTCTCACCTACGCTGATGCCGGCTCGCATCGGATTGAGGCTCGCTGGTGGGGTGAGCGAAACGACGTTGAGAGTGCCTCCGGACTTGCCCTTGGGGGCCTCGGTCGTGCCGCTGCAGGCCGTTGCGGTCAGCGCGGCGCATAGAAGACCGGCCAGCCATGTGGCGGCTCGGGAGAACCTTCGGTTCACGGAACTTCCTCCATGGAACAGGTGGGTGCCGCGCGCCGGGGCCGGCATTCCGAGCCGGCGGATCCGTTCGCGTAGGGCGACGGTGTTATCGCGTAGGGCGACGGTGTTATCGCGAGTCCCGCGCGACGGTTGGTCGCTGGGACGATGCGAGGTCGGGATCCGGGTCTGGAACCGCCGCGAGCAGCTGCTGGGTGTACGGGTCGACGGGTGCGCTGTAGACGCGCTCCGCCGGGCCGGTCTCGACGATGCGGCCCTTGTGCATCACGGCCATGCGATGGGACAGGAAGCGCACAACGGCCAGGTCGTGTGCGATGAAGAGGTAGCTGAGGCCCATCGACTCCTGCAGTTCGGCGAGGAGATTGAGGACCTGGGCCTGCACGGAGAGGTCGAGAGCGCTGACCGGTTCGTCGCAGACGACGAGCGAGGGATTGATGATCAGGGCACGTGCGATGGCGATCCGCTGCCGCTGTCCACCCGAGAAATGCGCCGGATAGCGGTTCGCGGCGTCGGGCGGGAGGCCAACCCGTACGAGCATGTCCTGTACACGAGCCGCAACGTCCCGACGCGACAGCGAGGACGACTGCCTCAGCAGCGGCTCGGCAATGGACGTCCCCACCCGCCGCGTCGGATTGAGCGAACTGTACGGATCCTGGAAGACCGCCTGGATCTCCGAACTGAGCGCCCGCCGCTCCCTCCGTCCGCATCCGGTGATGTCGCGTCCCCGGAATCGGATGTGCCCAGAGGTCGGAGGCCGAAATCCCAGGACGAGGTTCGCAAGCGAACTCTTGCCGGATCCGGACTCGCCGACCAGGCCCAGCGTTTCGCCCGGGGCGATTTCGATGTCAACTCCGTGCAGAACCCGGGCGGACTTGCGACCGAACCCTTGCGGGTAATCCAGGACGATGCCGCGAGCGCTCAGCAAGGGCTCCGCGACCGTCGAGTCGGTGATCCCGCTCACGAGGCATCCTCCATGTCGAGGGCAGTCACGTGTTCCGTACGGACGCAGCGGCTGAGGTGGTCGGCCGTGACCGAAACCAGTGGGATGGAACGTTGCCTGCAAGCGGCCGCGGCAAGGGCACAGCGATCCTGGAAGTGGCAGCTGACAGGCCAGTCGGCCGGCGGCGGCACCGTGCCCGGAATCGTCGGCAGCCTCTTAAGGCGCGGAGTGTCCGCGCCGTCTGCGCGGGCAATAGCGCGGTGCGGGTTCGCCGCAAGGAGTCCGGCTGTGTACGGGTGCGCGGGTGCATGATAGAGGGTGCGGACCGGCCCTTGCTCGACCACCTGCCCGGCGTACATGACGACGACGCGCGAGCACAACTGCGCAGCAACGCCCCAGTCATGGGTGATGAGGACGATGGCGAGTCCCCGATCCTTTTGGAGGCGCCGGAGCAGTGCGAGGATCTCGGCCTGGACACCGGCGTCGAGCGCGGTTGTCGGTTCGTCGGCGACCAGGAGTTCGGGGTCGCCGGCCAGGGCGAGCGCGATGGCGACCCGCTGAGCCATACCGCCGGAGATCTGATGTGGGTACCGGCGCGAAACGGCTTCCGAGTCCGGGATGTTGACCAGATCGAGCAGTTCGACGGCACGAGCCCGCGCGGCGGTTCGGTCCAGACGGTGGTGCCGACGCACTGCCTCGGCTAGCAGATCACCGACTCGGCACGTCGGATCGAGCGCCGTCATGGGCTCCTGGGACACGTAGCCGATACGGGAACCGCGCAGCTCGTGGCGGTCGCGGGCGGACAGGGCGAGCAGTTCGGATCCGTCGAACCGACAGGAGCGTGCTCGGACGTTGGCGCTGGCCGGCAGCAGGCCGAGTACGGCAGAGACGGTAACCGACTTGCCGCAGCCGGACTCGCCGACGATGCCGAGGATTTCGCCCCGGTCGACGTGGAATCCGACGCGTTGGACGACCGAGCTGCGCGTCGAGCCTGCGCCAAACGTGACCGTGAGGCCGCGGACCGCCAGCAGCGTCTGCGGTGTCGACTGGTCTGTGTCTCCACCGAGTACGGCGGACTCGTCCTCGTCCTCTTCCCGCACAGCCGGCTGACCACTCTCCGCACCACTGTGGCGTGCCGGCGCCGTGCTCCACCGCTGTACCGTCACATCGCGCAGAGCGTCGCCAAGAAGCGCCAGGGCGAGCATGGTCAGTCCGATGACACCGCCCGAAGGCACAAGCATCCAGCTCGAACGGTCGAGGACCTGGCTGGCCTGAGTGATCAGCCCGCCCCAGGACGGCTCTGGCTCCTGCACACCCAGCCCGAGGAAGGACAGACCGGCCTGCACGCCGACCGCGGCCGCGGCCACCAGGGATGCCTGCACCAGGATCGTCGTCGTCAGCCGGCTCACGATGTGTCGGCGCAGGATCTGCCAGTCGTTGAGGCCGGACACACGGGCCGCCGCGACGAACTGCTCCGTGCGGATACGTTGGGTCTCTCCGCGGATGACCCTGGCGAGGCCCGACCCACCGAGCACGCCGAGCGCAACCATCGCGAAATGCTGGTTGCCAGGGAACACGGCCAGGATGACAAGGAGGATGAGGATGGCCGGGAGCGCGACCGTGATCTCGATCCAACGCAGCACCGCCCAGTCCACCCAGCGACCGAAGTACCCGGACAGTACACCCAGGACGGTCCCGGTGAAGACGAAGACGAGCGTCACTTCCGCGATTCCGAGGAACACCCCCTGGCCACCGAACATCACCCGGCTCAAGATGTCCCGGCCCAACTGGTCTGTACCGAACCAGTGTTGCCCGCTGGGACCAGCCAGCACATGGGCCAGGTCGGTGCTCGTGGGCGCGTACGGGGCAAGGGCGTCGGCGGCCACGCTCATCACGCCGAGCACCGCCAGCCACAGCAGCGAGAGGACTGCCAAGGGTCTGCGGACCAGTGCCCGTACCGTCAAACCGCGCTGAGGCCGCCCCTTGGCCACCGGAGCCTCATGCACCTCCCCGCCCTTCAGCGCGGAGTCGCCGGGCGTGGTCGCCATCGCGGTCTGCTCGATGCCGGTCATCGGACACGCACCCGGGGGTCGATCGCGCCGTAACAGAGATCGACCAGCAGATTCGCGGCGACGACGAGCAACGTGAAGTACACGACGGCTCCCTGGATCAGTGGCAAATCCTGCGCGGCCGTGGCCTGTTGGACGATGGATCCGAGGCCCGGCATGGCGAAGACCTGCTCGACGAAGATCGTGCCGCCGATCAGTCCGACGAACACGACCCCGATGATGCTCATGATGGGCACGCCCGCGTTGCGCAGTGCGTGACGGAAGAGGATCGACCGGTTCGAGAGGCCGTTGGCCCGCAACGTCTTGATGAAGTCCTGGTTCAGGACCTGCCCCAGGGAGTCACGGGTCTGTTTGGCAATGACCGTGGCCGCTCCGACCGCCAAGGCGGTCACCGGCAGCACCAACGACCGCGCCCACTGCCCCGGCGAATCCGCGAAGCTCACGTAGCCGGCGACCGGAAAGATCCGGAACGCGACCGAGAAGAAGGAGGTGAGGACCACCGCAAGCCAGAAGTTGGGGATCGCCATGCCGCCCAGGGACAGAACGTCGACGATGCTGCGGGTGGCCCCGCCGCGCACGGCCGAAGTGACGCCCAGGGCCAGCCCGAGGACTGCGCTCGCCAGCGTGCCCAGGATCAACAGCGAGAGCGTGACTTCCACGTGCTGATTGAGCCGAGAACTGATCACTTCGCCGGAGAAGATCGAGGTACCGAGGTCGCCGCGCACGGCGTGCGCGAGCCAGCTTCCGTACTGCTCGAGTATCGGCTTGTCCAGACCGAGGCTCTCGCGGAGGGCGACGACCTGGTCCGGCGTGGCTCTCGGACCGAGCATCGTCAGCGCGGCGTCGCCGGGGACCAGGCCGGTAAGCACGAACGACAGGGCTGTGGCCACGAAGACGACCGGCAGCGACCACAGCAGGCGGTGCCCAAGGAGCTTCAGCACAGCGAGTCCTGCACGGACGGGTGTCCTACGGAAGCCGAGCGAGCGGCGTCCGACAGGGGGGCGATGACTGGCGGCACGGCGGTGGGCAAGTTGCGCACGGCGCTCTCCGGAGGTGGGTCGGGTGGGGTGTCGACGGCGGTCGATGTTCCAGATCGGTTTCTGACCGCTGAATTTCCAGTGACACTTGAAGTTCGGGCTCAAAGTAGGACCACTGTCGGGACGTCGTCAATACCGAGTGTCCACTGAAATTCAAGAGTGAGCAGCCGAGCGGGGCAGCAGGCATGACCACCCCGTGGGCGACCACAGGGCGTCACACCTGGATGCACACCAGCGCATCAACGCCGGCGGCAAGCAGGATCTGACCTGTCGAGCGCGCTCAACGCCGAGGGTGAACCGCAACAAAGGGCGGCGACTGCCGCACGCTGACCGACTAGGGCGTGACGCTGCGTGCGCTGTCGCGACGACCACCGGGAGAGCGCAGCAGGACGGCGTCGATGACGGCTTCGAGTTGAGCGCCGATGTCGAACGACGGGTCGACCAGCCAGTGGTTCTGCAGCCCATCCCAGGCCGCGATGATCAGAGCCGCGGCCTGGTCCGGATCCACCGCGGGGCCGACTTCTCGCGCCTCCTGGAGTAGCGAGATGTCTCGGGCCAGCTGCGCGCGGGAGAGCCGCCAGCGTTCCTTGAAGTAGTCGTGCGCGGGATGTTCGGGGTTGCCGGCCTCACCGAGGAGCGATGCGTAGAGGTGGACGATGTTGGTGCGGCGCACGCCGTCCACGGCCAACGCAGGGGCGGCCGCGACCGATTCCCCTGGCGCCAGCAGGCTCATCTCCTGCTCATCGAACAAGGCCAGAGCCGCGACGAGGAGCGTCTCCTTGGAGGGGAAATGGTAGAGAAGGCCCGCTTCACTGATCCCTGCGCGCTTCGCCACTCCGAGCGTGGTCACGCTGCGGTGGCCGTGCTCGACCACCAGCGCCAACGTGGCCTCCGCGATGGTGGCGCGGCGTTCGCGCGTTCGTGCATAGGGACCGCGCCGACGGAGCTCTGACATGTCAGCACCGTATCCGACGCCTCGGCCGGGGTAGTACGCCCCATGGCGGTACAACCGGTCGAGCGCCGAGCAGATCAGGAACCTAGCGCACGGCTGTTGACGGAGACTCGGTCGGCCGACACTATGAATTTCGAGTAGCACTTGAGATTCAGTCGAGGCGCTCTGCGCTGCTCCGACGGAGAACTGAACGCGGAGCAGTAGGCAGCGAGCGGCAGTCGCCATGCCTTTCGGGGTCGATGGCCGCCCCGCATGCGAGGACCACTCGGAGCGATCAAGCACCGCAGCCTGCCCGCAGCCGCTCACGTATCACGAAGCACGAGGAGCCGACATGACAGGACTGTCCGCACGACGCGTCGCCAAACTCAAGGCGCGCGCCAAACAGGACGTCGAAGAGGGCCAGTTGCCAGCCTGTCAGTACGCGCTGGCACGGCATGGTGAGGTGCTCGCGCAGGAGACGCTCGGCGAGGCGCCATCGGACGCACGGTTCTCGATCTGGTCGACGACCAAGCCGGTGTTCAGCTCGCTCGTCTGGCAGTTGATGGGGGAGGGCAAGCTGGATCCGCTCGCGCCGGTTGTGGACCTGTGGCCGGAGTTCGGGGCTCACGGCAAGGACGGCGTGACGCTTGAGCACCTGCTGCTGTTTACTTCGGGCTTCCCGGAGGCGGTCCTCGACCACGACACGATCTTCGATCGTGCGGCCCGAGTGCGGCAGATGGAGCAGTGGGTGCCGGCGTTCGAACCCGGCACGGCGTACGGCTATCACGGGTTCAGTGCGCATTACGTTATGGCTGAGCTGGTGGAACGGGTGACCGGCACGGACCACCGGACGGCGTTGCGGGAACGGATTCTCGAACCCCTGGGCCTCGACCGGCTCGAACTCGGCGTCCCCGAGGATCGCCAGGGGGACCTCCAGGCCGTCGTCGGGGCCGGCGAACCCAGCACGCTGGAGGAGGTGAAGGCCCTCTTGGGGGTCCACTCGCTACCGAGCGAGGTGACTGAGGCGATCAACGCGTCGGCGGGCCACGCGAGCGTGCGTCCCGAGGCCCAACTGATCGAGTTGCAGCGGCCCGACCTGGTCGCATTCGGCATCCCGGGTGCCTCAGGCGTGAGCGACGCGGCCAGTCTCGCGCTGTTCTACCAGCACCTTCTACATGACCCGAAGCGTGTATGGGATCCCGAGGTACGACGCGACGTCACGACCAACGTACGGAACACCTTCACCGTCACACCGTTCGACATCATCGCGAACCGAACGCGCGGCCTTGAACTGCAGGGCGACGACCCGACGCACCTCCATCGCGCCGGTGGTGGCGGCGCGACACCACAAACCTTCGGGCACAACGGAGCTGCTGGCCAGGTCAGCTGGGCCGACCCGGTCAGTGGTCTGTCTTTCGTCTACCTGACCAATGGCTGCGACCGGAACGACGTCCGCGTCGTGCGGCGCTGCCGCGACCTGAGTGCGGCGGCGGTGGCCTGCGCCGCATGAGCGCGTCTGCCGGATCCTCGGTGATCCTCCGAGGACTGGTGAGTCTACGACCGATGCCTCCCGACCGAGATTGCGAGTCACCAAGCAATGACCGACCAGGAACTGACCGCCGTACCCGATGCGCCCCACCAGGATGACCCCGCGTTCGGCCCCGCGTTCATCGATGTCGACGAGTGGCGCGAGAGCCCGATCCCGCACCGTTACCTGCACGGCGGCTTCGAGGGCACCGAGACCCGCTTCGTGATGTACCTGCCGGAGCGCGGCGCCTATCTGGGCCGGATGGTGCAGGAACTTGCGGGCGGCGTCGGGGGCCTCGAGGCATACCCTCCCGCGTACCTGGAGAAGCTGCTCCGCACCGCCTTCGACCTCGGCGCCTTCGTCGTGGCCTCGAACCAGGGGTGGATGCTGACTCCGGAGCGGCCCGGAGTCGGCGGGCCGGGACTCCCTGACGACCTCACGATCCTGTCGCACCGGGCGAGCGCGCAGACTGCGCGTCATGCCAAGACAGTCGCGGCGGAACTGCTTGGCGCGCGGCCGCACCACTCCTACCTCATCGGCGGCAGCGGCGGCGGCGCGCGGTCGGTGTCGGGCATGGAACAGGTGCCCGGTATGTGGGACGGAGCAGTCCCGATCGTCATGGTCAATCAGCACCTTGCCTGGCACTACTGGTCGCTCTGGATCCGTGCGGAAGTCGCCCTGCGGCACAAGAAGGAACAGATCACCGCCGCTGTCGACGCGGGCTCCGACCCCTTCACGGTCCTCGACACCGACGAGCAGCGGCAGGCCCTGTCCGACCTCTACCGCGTCGGATATCCGCAAGGCGCCGAGACCTTGCTCAGCTTGGCGGCGTCCGACTGGGCGAACTGGACCCCCCTCATCGACCCCGAATACGCGAAGGACTTTTGGAACCTCCCCGGTTACGCGGGGGAGGGCAAGGAACCGTACCGCGCGACCGGCACCGTCACCGGCTTGGTGCGGGCCTCGGATCCGGAAGCGCGCGCGCTGATCGAACCACTCCCCGAAGGGCTCCGTGAATTGCTTCCGCCTGACCGCGTCGTCGGCGCACGGCTTTCCGGTCTGGAGCTCTCCGACGACCTCATCGGTTGCCGGTTCACCGTCGGCGAGCCCGGTCATGAGGTCCTGCGCGTGTGCACGGTCGTCGCGGGCGGCTGCATCGGTTTCGTCGACTTCAACGCGCGTCCGACGCCGCAGGTGGGTGACCAGATCACCCTGGACAGCACCTTGGAGCAGGCCTGGTCCCACTACCACCGGCACATCGTCGATCCGGAGCGGCCGACGATGCGGCACTGGGCGAGCAACGGCCGGCCGATCTGGCCGCAGCGCCCCGCCGACGCCGAACACCGCGCCGTACTCTGCGCCCTCCCGACCGGCCGGTTCGAAGGCAAGATGATCGTCGTCCAGAGCGCCCTCGACCACCTGTGTCCGCCGGTCTTCGCGCACGACTACGTCGAGACGGTGCGCGCCCGATGCGCAAACGACGACGACCAGATACGGCTTTGGATCCTCGACAACGCCATGCACGGCGATGCCTCACCCGAGCTCGGCAGGGAAATCAATCTGAGGTTCATCAGGTTTCTCGGCACCGCACTGCAGGCACTCGACGACCTCGTGGCATGGGTGGAGGACGACATGAAACCGCCTGCCGACACCTCCTACGAGTTGGACGCCTGGAACAGGACGCTACTTGCGCCAACAGCAGCGCAGCGAGGCGGAGTCCAACCGCTCGTCGCCCTGGATGGGCCAACCAAAACCAGGATCGGTGTGACCGTGCGCTTCACTGCCCACATCGAAGTACCACCCGGTGCAGGATCGGTGGTCGCGGCGGCTTGGGATGTCGACGGATCGGGGCGATTTGAGCAGACGGCGCACCTCAAGGAACCGGCGCCGACGTTGACCACCGAGTTCGAGCACTGCTTCACGGAAGCGGGCACCTATGTGGTGGTAGTGCGCGTAGCGAGCCACCGCCAGGGGGACCCCTCCGACTCGGTCCGAGCCGTCGAGAATCTTGCGCGGCTTCAGGTGCGAGTGATCGACGGCTCCTGAAGATCCATGCACCGTTACTCCACCCCCCAGCACCGAGTTTCGCGCTAGTCGGCCAGCGCGTCGAAGTCGAGATTGTGGAAGGCGTTGGCCACGAAGCGTGCGGCCAGTTGGCGAGCGCCTTCAAGGTCGTCGCCGCGGTCGATGGCATGCTCGCAGACGTGAATAGCAACGCCGACGCAAGCGGCTGCAAGCGCTTCGGCGGTCGGGCCGAGCGCCGGCCCGAAGGACTCTCGCCGCCGCTCGATGAGGCAGGCGAGTTGTTCGGTGACGGCGCCAAGAACCTGTCGGCGAAGGCTCGTTGGATGGTCGCCGGTCCTGTCTCCGAGGAAGAGCAGGCCGAATCCTTCGGAGCGTTCGGCGGCCAGACGGAAGAGTGGATCCATCCCCATGCGCGCAAGTTGCGTGAGCGACAGATCCGCACCTTGATCGTATGCCTCGACGATCCATGCCCTGAAGACGTCCGCCTCTCGTTTGATGACGCGACGGTAGATCTGCTCCTTGCTACCGAGGCGGGCATAGAGCGTGGGCCTGGTCGTTCCCGCCCGCTGGGCGATGTCGGTGAGCTGGGCGGCGCTATAACCGACCGCATGGAGCACGGCACGGGCTGCGTCGAGCAGATGGTCTTCATCGAAGCGGCGGCCGCTGGGACCGAACGCAGTGCGGTCAGACATGAACGAAAGCATAGGCCGACTTCTTGACTTGACGTAAAGCTCGGCCCTAACTTGACGCGAAGTAAAGAACACAGCGCTTCTCCCCCGCCCTCTCAAGCACCTTCGCACCCGCATCCACACCCAAGTTCGTACGCATGGAGGAGAGATGTCCCTTTCCCGTTCGCGCCGTCGCGCAGCCGGGATGGCCTCGCGGTCGCCACAACCGTCAGTGAGCACGAGCGTGCGCTGGCGGGTCCTGCCTGCTCTGGGCGCCACCGCGTCTCTGCTTCTGACACTGGGGGCGACCGATGCCGGCGCCAGCAACAGCGAAGCGGCCGCCGAGCGCCAGGCCGCATCCGCCGCTAGGGGCGGCGAGGCTCCGTTCGAGCCGATCACCTTCAAGCGTGTCCCGCTGCCACCGGAGGTACGCGGGTCCTCCCCGTCCTTCACCCCCGACGGCAAGCATCTGCTGTTCCCCGGTACGCACACGGTGGACGGCAAGCCGCGGAACGATGTATGGATCACCGACCTGAGGGGCAAAGGCCTTCGCTGCATCACCTGCTCGATCGAGGCTGACTCCCGGACACTCCCCTACGCCTACGTCTTCCCATTCGCGGACGGCAAGCGGGTCTTCCTCGGCTTCAGCGGTGTACTCGAGTGCGCGCCCAGCATCCTCAACTGCCGCACGTCCAAGTACCTGCCGTACGACCTGTCCGCGGCCAACCCTCCCGGCGGCGTGATCCCGCCGGGCGGCGCGGCCAACAGAACGCAGGCCGTCGTCCGCCAGGGCGCCTACCCGACCCTGTCGCAGGACGGGGAGCACATCGGCTACTCGGACGTGCGCACGGACGGCCTCGAACAGATGGTGGTCGCCAAGCTCGTGCGAAAGGAGGACAAGTACGTCGCCGAGGATCCCAAGGTCATCAACCCGCCCGGCCCCACGTCGGCGACCGACCGGAACGTGGACGCCTGGTCGGAAAGCACCGGCCTGTACGAGCTGAAGACCTTCACCCGTGGCGGCAGTCACGTGACGTACGTGCACTCCGGCGGCATCCACTCGGAGAACCCCGAGGTCTGGGAGGTGAACCTCAAGACCGGAGTCCGGCAGCGGCTGACCCACCACCCGGACTGGGACGAGGACTTCGCCGGTTCACCTGACGGCAAAAGCTCGGTGGTGTGGAGTAACCGGACCCACACCATGTGGGACGCGCTCGGCGGTCTTATGCCCCACCGCAGCTTCATCGACGCGCCGATGGCCGCCGCCGAGGCAGGGATGCTGATCAACACGCCCAACAACCTGGCCTGCGGCGGCGTCGTGTGGCTGACGCCCGGCGAGGGCGACCACGGCGGTTCGGTGTCGGGACAGCCCATCATCGCTCCGGACGTGCACGCGCACACCACCGTCGTGGGGTGGTCCGCGTGGAGCCCGGACGGGACGAAGTTCGCCCTCAACGCGGTCAAGAAGGGCTCCGGACTGTTCTCCGGCGAGGTCCCCGACTACCTGGCCATCGCGGAGATGAACAGCCGCAAGCCCGCCAAGCCGCTGCCCGTCGTCAGCTCCGAGGTCGGCGACTGGGCCCCGGCTCCCGCCGACTGGCACCCCCCGTTCGGCTACGTCGGGGACGTGACCCTCGACGGTCCGGGCGGCGGCACCGTGGACATCAACTACAACGGCAAGCAGGGCGCGGTCTACGGCGACTTCTCCGCCACGTATAGGAACTACTCCGAGGACGGCAAGACGTTCCTCAACGGGTCCAAGAAGATCAGTGTCCTGGAACCCGGTGTCACAAAGGTCCACGAGGTCACCGACCTCGTGATGACCGGCGAGCACACCGGATCGCTCCGCAAAGACCTCGAGATCACCGGCGGCAACGCCTCCGGCAAGCCGACCTACAAGGGCAAGTCCACCGTGACGTATGACGGCAGGACCCTCACGGGGCCGCCCTCGTGGCTGACGCAGCCGGGCGCCTGCCCCGAGGAACTGCCAAGGAAGCCGCGGATGAAGGCGACGGCCAAGAAGATCGGCTACGGCCGCTACGAGATCAAGGTGACCGCGAGCATCGCCGGCATGGGCCCGACCGGGTCCGCTATCGAAACCCGGCCGGTGACACATGCGCGGATCGACACGCCTGGTAGGGACGCGCTCACCGACGCCCGCGGCATCGCTGTCGTCACGGTCCCCGGAGGCCGCCCGGCCACCGTCGAGGTGACGGCCGGCGAGACGATCACGTCGACGAGCCTGCGGCTCGGCTGAGCCGTCGGCTCGGCGCCGCGCGCACGTCTGGCGGCAGGGGCGAGGAGTACTAGGTCCTCGCCCCCGCCGGAAACGAACCTCGAACTGCGGGGACCCACTCCGCACCCGCACGGGAGGAATTTGCCCAATGAAGAACGTGAGGGGGGCCGCGCGCATCGGCGCAGTCATGGGAATCCTCGGGCTTCTGACGGTGACCGCGTGTTCGAACCCCGGCGCCGGCCACGACTCCCGGCCTCCTGGCGACAAAAAAGCTACGGTCCAGGCAAGGGAGTTGACCGTGTGGACAAACAGCGCCGATCCCGAATCGATCAGGAACGTCTACAAGCGGTTCGGTGACAAGTACGGCGTCAAGATGAACATCGTCGAGATCGCCGCGGACGGCTTCGAGAACCAGGTCCAGACGAAATGGGCTGGCGGAGACCGGCCCGACATCCTCGAGTATCACGCGACTTCCGCGTTCTGGGCCCTCAACCCTGCCCGGAACATGCTGGATCTCTCGAACATGCCGTACGTCGCCAAGTCGGGCGACCTCTACCAGCACGTCGGGGCGTACCGCGGAAAGGTGTACGCGGCGGTCACCCAGAGCCCGGGGCTCTTCGGCATCTTCTACAACAAGAAAGTGCTCAACAAGGCAGGACTGCAGGCTCCGAAGACATACGACGACCTGAGCCATATCTGCTCCGTGCTCAAGGTAAAAGCCCCGGGAGTGAACCCCCTTTGGGAGAGCGGAGGTTCGCAGTGGCCCACGCAGATTCTGGGCGGAATCCTCTATCTTAGCTCGGCTCAGAAGCGGGATGACTGGGGCCAGAGAGTCATGGACAAGAGAGCCGCGCTCGACGAGCGCGGCAGCCCGTTCGTCGCCGGAGCGTCGGCATATGAGCGGCTGCGCAAGGATGGTTGCTTCAACAAGGACGCCACCACTGCCACGTTCGAGGCGTCGGCGAGATCCGTGGCCGACGGATCGAGTGCGATGGTCGCACTCGGCTCAGATCTCAGCCCGTTCAACCAGGAGTTCGGCGACGACACCCAAAAGACCGACGCGACCATCGGCTTCGCCGCGGTGTCCGCGGACGGCCCCGTCGCGACCTGGGCGCCGAATGTATCCGGCACTTGGTACGTGCCCCGATCCGGTGACGAGAAGCGGCAGAGCACGGCACTCTCCTTCATCAAGTACGCAACCGGGGAGGGGTACCAGCAGTACATCGACGAGTCCAAGACCGCCCCGCTCCTTGCGGGCTTCAATGATCCGGCAGAGGTGCAGCAACTGCAGCAGCAGATCACCGAGGCGTACAAGACGGATGCGGCTCTGGCGTTCAACACCGACTTGGTGGGCTTCAGCAGCCAGTTCCCCGCCTACACCACGGGCATTCTCAGCGGCCAGGAGTCGCCGGAGGCCGTGGCGAGGAAGGCGCAGACCGCCTTCGAACAGGGTGCCACGTCCGCGGGGCTGCCGGGGTGGTGAGCATCGGTCCCTTGGGAGAGGCGCACGTCGGCCGGAGGCATTGGTGGCCCTTCGCCCTTCCGGCGTTCCTCCTGGTTCTCGCGTTCTTCCTACTTCCGTTCCTGCTGAATGTGCGCTTCGCGTTCACCCGGTGGAACGGATATGTCGAGGACATCAGTTGGAACGGGCTCGACAACCTGCGGAGCATGGCCGAGCAGGGCGTCCTGACTGGCGCGCTCGAGGCCACGCTCACGTACGCGGTCATCGCAATGGTCGTGCAGAACGTCTTCAGCCTCAGCCTGGCTCTGGCATTGCAGCGTTCCGGCCGCGTCAACAGTGCCTTCCGTGCCGTGTTCTTCCTGCCGGTTCTCATCGCCCCGGTAGCTGCGGGCTACATCTGGGGCGCCATTGTCGCTCCGGCGGGGCCGCTCAACCGGGCCATCGGCCTGATCGTTCCCGGCTTCGACTACGCATGGCTGGGACACGGCTTCAGCGCGTTGGCCACCACGGCCTTCATCGATGCCTGGAAGTGGAGCGGGTTGACCACATTGGTGTACATCGCCGGACTCAACGCGATCCCGCGGTCCCTCATCGAGTCCGCCACCATGGACGGAGCGAACGCCTGGCAACGGTTCTGGCGGATCCTCTTCCGCCTCCTGGCGCCGGCCTTCACGTTCACGATCGTGGTGACCCTCATCGGGGCACTGAGCGCCTTCGACATCATCATGGCGACGACCCGCGGCGGTCCCGGGGACTCCACCACTGTGCTCAACATCGCGGTGTTCACGCAGTATGGGGGTGGGTTCTTCGGCACCGCGAGCGCGCTGAGCCTCGTGGTGACCGCATTGGTGGCCGGGATCGCCCTTCCGCTGATCGCGTTCCTGCGCAGTCGGGAAATCGAGGCGTGATGGCCGGCACCACCACCCGCTTTCGGGAGACCACTAGAGTCGTGCTCCTGACCGTCGTCGCAGTGGGCTGGATCGGGATCCCGCTGTGGCTTCTGCTGGTGAACTCCCTCAAGCCCCTCGCGGAAGCCAGTGCGCTTGGGCTCGGGTTACCGAAAACCTGGACCCCCCTCGACAACTACTCCACGGTCATCCACGAGGGCGCCTACGACACGGCCGTGATGAACAGCCTCCTGATCGCGGTGCCGACCATCGCCTCGGCGCTGCTTCTCGGTTCGCTGGCGGCCTGGGCGTACGCGAGAGCGCGCAGCACGACGATGAAGGTCGCCTACAACCTCACGGTGCTGTCGATCCTGCTGCCGCCAGCCGTCCTGCCGACCATCTACGAGCTGCAGTTGACGGGCCTCGACGGCACCCGGCTCGGCTACTTCCTCGTGATGACCGGCACGCGCCTGGGCACGGTGGTCTTCCTCGCCACCGGTTTTATCCGGGCGATGCCGGCCGAACTCGAGGACGCCGCGGAGGTCGACGGTGCGAGCAGGCTTCAGATCTACTGGCACATCGTTCTGCCGCTGCTGCGTCCTGTGCTGCTGGTCGGATCGATGATCCTGATCATCACAGTCTGGAACGAGTTCTTCTTCGCTGCCTTCCTTCTCCAGGGCAGCGAGAGGGCGACGCTCCCGATGGCCCTCTACCAGTTCGCGTCGGCATCACCGGACACGTCGATCGTGCGGTGGAACCTGATCTTCGCGCACGTCGTTCTCACGAGCCTCCCCCTCGTCATCGGCTACTTCTTCGTCCAACACCGCATCGTGTCGGGGCTTTCCGAAGGCGCGATCAAGGGATAGGTACCTGCTCGAGGACCGGTTCGCTCACGCGGAGTCCCGGGCCACGGTGGCCGACGCTCCGCTCGGTCGCCCGGCGTTCTCGGTGAAGACCTCACGGCGCACAATCGCCTCCGCCAGCCCTTCGGTGATGATGCGCGTGCGCTGATCGACCGTGGTGAGCGGGGGTCGGCGAACCGAGCCACCGGAATGTCGTCCACACCGATCACGGAGAGGTCCTCTGGGACAGACACGCCAGCCTTGCGCGCCCCGGCCAGCAAGGCGAACGCCTCCTCGTCGCTGAAGGCGCAGACCGCGGTCACGCCTCCGCTTCGCCATTCCTGCACAGTTCTGCCGCCTGGTCGGCGTCGGGTTCGACCACCCCGTACCACGGGTGCGGCAAGACCCAGCTCGGCGCAGGCATCCCGTACTCCCTGCAGGCACAGCTCGTAGAAGGGGCCCATGCGGGGGTCGGTTGGCGCCGCGTACCCGAGGTGTTGGTGTCCGGCCGCGGCCAGATAGCGGCCCTGCAACGTTCCTACATGGTGCTGGGAACGGGCGAGGGTGTCATGCGCACTTTCCCTGGGATCACGCCGCCAAGCGTTGATCACCTGGGTGCCCGCGGCCTCCATGCGCTTGCGACGGGCCGCTTCGACCGGAGCGAGCACGACAACGGCGCGCGGTGCGAGGTCCGCCCATTGGGCAGCATCCGAACCACCGCCCTCGATCCGGGTGATCACGCTCAGCCCCTGCTTCTGCAGGACCTGAGTGAGCTCCTCGACGAGCTGGATCGCCGTGTGCCCCAGCGGCATGCCCGCCAGCAGGAGCAGGACGATGTCACTGTGCCCCTTGCGCAAGGTCCGAGCAGCGGCCGACGGCGTATAGCCGAGCCTCTCTACCGCCGCGTGAATACGCTGCCGCGTCTCGACAGCGATCTTCTGATGGCGCACGTCGTTCAGGACGTAACTGACGGTGGTCTGGGAGACGCCCGCCTCCCGTGCCACGTCCGCCGTCAGGCGCCGCCGAACCATGAGCCTCCCCAGCCCGCACACCGCCCTGGGCCACTGAACCGTAACAGTGAAGGCCGACGACCCTGTCGTGCGCGGAACCTGGCGGCAGCGTGCGCGAGTTGGCCCGGGCCAATGGCCCAGGCCAACTTCAACTCAGCAGTCGGGGAAGAGCTCCCGTGACGCACTCACAGGCGTCACAGGCGCGTCCGGGTCGGTAAAGCGACAGCCGAACGCCGGGGACGCGACCGTCGTCCGGTCGAGGATGTCGTCGCCGGCAGGGCGGGCCACCTTCTCACCATAGGCCTCGCGGCGTTCCACCCAACTGGTGAGGTCCTTCCACGCCTTACCGAGTTCCATGTCGGAGAAGTCGCAGTGCATGGCGGACCGGATCTCGCGGTTGACGAGCAGGTCGAACTGGCCGTTGGCGGCCAGCTGCCTTGTGTAGGTCTGCTGCATGGACAGCGGCACAAGCATGTCGTCCATGGTGTGCAGGCTCATCACGGGAACGCCGGGCTTGCCGAGGACCCGCGGCATGTCGTTGAGCGCCATGCTGTTGCGCTCGTCCCAACTGTCGGGAGCCACGCGCTCGACGGTCGGGTTGATGTCCACCGGCGCGGTCGGCTTGTAGCGCGTGGTGAGGTTCTGTGCCTGATGGCCGGCAATCGCGGGCAGCCCACCCGCCAGCATGGCATCCGCGTAGATACCAAGGGCCGCTTCCGCCGCCGGCCGCGGCCCGCCGGTCAGCTCGGTCAACATCTGCTGGTACTGCCGTCCGGCCACGGTCGTGGGGTTCTCACCCGGCTTGAGGTCGGTGAGCCCGAGCCGCTTCTTTATCAGCGGCAGCGCGTCCGTCTGGTAGTCGTCCCCTAGGGGATAGGCATCGACGCCGGACAGAGCCTGGGCCGCGAGGTTCCCGTCGAGGAAGTAATCGTAGAGGCGGCGGGCACCGACCTGACCACACAGGGACAGCGCGCCGTTGAAGTACTTCGGGTACTCCTCAAGCGCACGGGCGACCACGTGACCACCCATAGAACCGCCGGCCATGTAGGTGCGGCTTGGCCGGTGGCCGAGCAGTTCAGTGGCTGCATACTCAGCGAGTTCGTGGGAGCTCTCGACTGCGGGTCCCACGTTGTAGCCGGTGGTGGGGAAGCTCGATGCGACCCAGGCGTAGCCCTCCTCGACGTACTGCTTACGCAGCCCGCCGACCGGCGGCTCTGCCTTGAGCACCGTCCCGTCGCCCTGATCGCCGTGCGCCCAGACGACCAGCTCTCCGTTCCACTTGGGCGGGACTTCCACGTAATAGGCCGCGTGCCGGTACATGCCCTGCTTTACGCGAGTCGGTTCGCCGTCGACCATGAGCGGAGCCAGCGGTGGAGTGCCGTCCGTATATCCGGGCAGCGGCTCGTTGCCGGCGGAATCATCTGCTCCGGCCGGGCCCGCCGGAGCCAGCAGCAAGGTCGCTACCACCGCACTTGCCGCGAGCATGACAAGGGTTTTCTTCGATCTCACATCGACCTCCGTGAGGTGGGGTGGGCCCCGGCCCGGCGCGCCGGGGTCAGGTTCGGTGCGCCGGGCCGGTGTCAAGAGGAGCGGGAGGGCCCCGCAGGGGTCAACCAACTGCGGGTTCGCCAGCCGCAACTCGCGTGCGCCGCGACCGAGGGCGCGAGCCCGCGCGGGTTCTTTACGTCAAGTTAAGCTAGGGCGAGCTTTACTTCACGTCAAGATGTCGAACTCATGTCAACTCAGAGACCATCGATTCGATCGCGGTGTGCCGCTGGTGATCGCGCACCATGTCCCGGTCCATGCCGCTGACGAGAAGGCAGAAGGACAGGCCGGTCTCGGGGTCCGCCCAGGTCGACTGGCCGCCCGGCGCCCGTGAGTCGTGTCAGCTAGGAGCCATGCGGACGGCGCCGTCGAGCCGGATGACCTCGCCGTTGAGCATCGGGTTGACCACGACGTGGTGGACGAGCGCCGCGAACTCGGCGGGGTCGCCGAGTCGCGCGGGGTGCGGAACCTGCCGACCCAGGGATTCCCGGGCCTCCTGCGGCAGTCCGGCCACGAGAGGGGTGTCGAAGAGCCCCGGAGCGATGGAGACGACCCTGATCTGATGCTGTGCCAGTTCTCGCGCGGCAGGCAGCGTCAGGCCCACCACGCCACCCTTCGAAGCGGCGTAGGCGGCCTGACCGACCTGTCCGTCGTACGCCGCGATCGAGGCCGTGGCGATGAGCACGCCCCGCTCCCCCGCCACCGGCTCGGCGTCGGCGATCCGCTGTGCCGCGAGGCGGAAGACGTTGAACGTCCCGATGAGGTTGACCCGGACGACGCGCTCGAAGTCCTCCAGTGGCAGCGGCCCTCGGCGTGAGAGCAGCTTGCCGGGAGTGGCCACGCCCGCACAGTTCACGGCGGTACGCAGCGTTCCGAGCCCGGCGGCTGTGTCCACCGCGGTCTGTACGGATTCGGGGTCTGTCACGTCGCAGGGGACGAACACCGCCTTGCCCAGGGCGGACAGTTCGGCCGCGACGTCCGCGCCCGGGGACGTAGGGAGGTCGGCGATGACTACGTGGACGCCTGCGGTGAGGAGCTTCTCGGCGACGGCGCGGCCGAGGCCGCTGGCGCCGCCGGTGACCAGGGCGACCGATGTGTCGGGGTTCATCGGTGGGCCTCCTGCAAGGGGGCGGTAAGGACGTGGCCGACGGGACCGGGATTGCCTCGGGCGAGGTCGCGACTGATGACCATGCGCTGGATCTGATTGGTTCCTTCGAAGATCTGCATGACCTTGGCTTCCCGCATGTAGCGCTCCACGGGGAAGTCACGGGTGTAGCCGGCACCTCCGAAGATCTGTACCGCCTCGGTGGTCACCAGCATCGCGGCGTCCGTGGCGACGAGTTTGGCGATGCTGGCCTGGCGGCTGTAAGGAAGCCCGGCGTCTTTGCGCCGCGCCGCGGCCAGCACGGTCGCCCGGGCGGAGGTGACCGCGGCTTCCATGTCGGCTAGCAGAAAGGCGATCGCCTGGTGGTCGATGATCTTGCGGCCGAAGGTCTCCCGCTGCTGCGCGTAGGCGAGCGCGTCTTCCAGCGCCCCCTGGGCGAGTCCGACCGCCACCGCGGCGATGCCGAGCCGGCCGGCGTCCAGACCCTCCAACGCGATGGCCAGCCCTTGGCCCTCCTCCCCGATCAACCGGTCCGCGGGCACGCGGACACCGTCGAAGCGCATGGTCGCGGTGGCCGAGCCGGTCAGCCCCATCTTGCGCTCCGGCGGGTCGGCCTCCAGACCGGATGTGCCGGCCGGTACCAGGAAGCAGGAGATCCCGCGGGCCCGGTCCTCGGTGGTCCGCGCCATGACGGTGTAGAAGTCCGCGTGACCGCCGTGCGTCGTCCATGCCTTCGCGCCGGTCAGCACATACGCGTCGCCGTCGCGCCGGGCCCGGCTGGTCATGGCGGACGGATCCGAGCCGGCGTGCGCTTCGGACAGGCAGTAGGCACCGAGCAGATCGCCGGACAGCATCTGCGGCAACAGACGCTCGCGCTGAGCGGCCGTGCCGTGTACCGCCAGCGGAAAGCAGGACAGGGCATGCACGCTCATGCCGACGGCGATGCTTGCCCAGCGGATGGCGATCTCCTCGATGACCTGGAGGTACACCTCGTACGGCTGGCCCCCTCCGCCGTACTCGACGGGATAGGGCAGGGCAAGGAGGCCGGACCTGCCCAGGGTCCGGAACACCTCCCGGGGGAAGCGCTCGGCGGTTTCGTGCTCCCCGGCGCGCGGTGCCAGGTGGCGGTCGGCGATCTCGCGGGTCAGGTCGAGCAGGTCCGCCGACTCTTCGGTCGGCAGCAGGCGTGAGACAGGCATGGGTACGGTCTCCGGTATCTCGATCGGGGTTGGGAGGTTCAGTGACCGTCCAGTTCGGACCGGCGCCGCTCGCGCAGGACGAAGCGCTGGATCTTCCCGCTGGGTGTCTTCGGCAGGCGGTCGGTGAAGTGGATCGCCCGCGGGTAGGCGTGCGCGGCGAAGCGGTTCTTGACCAGGTACTGGAGCTCTGTGACGAGTGCGTCGTCGCCGAGCGCGCCCGGCCGCAGAACGACGAAGGCCTCCAGGACCTCTCCGCGCAGCGCGTCAGGTACTCCGACGACGGCGACATCGGCCACCAGTTCGTGCTGCACCAGTACGCTCTCGACGTCGAAGGGGCCTATGCGGTAACCGGCCATGATGATCACGTCGTCGTCCCGGGCGGAGAAGTAGAAGTAGCCGTCCTCGTCCCGACTGCCGGCATCACCTGTCAGGTACCACCGGCCGTCGGCGGAGAAGCGCTCGGCAGTCCTGTCGGCGTCACCGGTGTATCCGGTGAACCACATCAGCGGGCTGCCGGCGACATCGATCGCGACACGGCCTGCCGTCCCGGCCGGGGCGGGTTCGTCCTGTCCGTCGTGCAGGATCTCGGCCGACCAGCCGGGCAGGGGCCTGCCCATCGATCCCGGCCGGAGGGGGGACCGTACGGCGTCGGCCCAGCCGTTGACGACCACCATGCCGTGTTCGGTCTGGCCGTAGTGGTCCCGGACGGGGACGCCGAGCGTCCGCTCGGCCCAGCTGATCACTTCAGGGGTGAGCGGCTCACCGGCGGAGGACGCCGTACGCAGCTTCACGCCGTCCGGTACGGCCGTCTCGTCGTTGCGCAGGGTGCGGTAGACGGTGGGTGCCGCGGTGAAGTTCGTGACGCCGAATTCACGCATGACCCGCCAGGTCAGTGCGGGCGTGAAGCCGGAGTGCAGGAGAAGGCTCCGGTGGCCCGCGGCCAGCGGGCCAAGGATGGCGTAGTACAGCCCGTAGGCCCAGCCCGGATCGGCGGCATTCCAGAAGACGTCGTCGGGCCGGAGATCGAGGCCGTACTCCAGGTACGCCTGGAACGAGGCCAGCGCCTTGACCGGCACCGGCACGCTCTTCGGCGTGCCGGTGGTACCGGAGGTGAAGAGCTGGACCAGCGCCGCCTCTCCCCCACGAACGACCGCTCGGCCTTGCGGCTCGTCCCCGCTGTACGGGGCCAGCAGGTCGCTGAACGACAGCTCGCCCGCCGCCGGTTCACCGCCGGCGACCACGGTCCGCCACCGGGCATCGGCGGGCAAGTCCTCGCCGTGAACGAGCTTGTGCCGCTGATCGGCGTCGACGACCACGGCCTTCGCCTCGCTCGCCTCCAGGCGCAGCGCGATGGCGGGCGGGGCGAAGGCCGTGAACAACGGCACGTGAACCGCCCCGCGTCGCCAGATACCCAGCAGCGCCACGACGAGGTCTGCGGACTTGCCCATCAGAACAGCCACCGCGTCACCAGGCTCCACGCCGATCCCGGCCAGGGCGGCAGCGAACCGTGCTGATTCGCGGCGGAGTTCACCGAACGTGAGGTCGCGGGCCGACAGATCCGTCTCCACGACCGTGAAGGCCACGGCATCAGCAGGGTGCCGGTCGCACAGCAGCTCGGCGACACTCGCCTCCGGAGAGCCGAAGCGGGCCAGCAGCTCCCGGATCCGCTCCGCCTCCGCTGCCGGATTGCACGCTTCCCTGTTCTCGCTGACGGAATGACCGGTGCTGTTCATGATCGGAACCTTCCTGGCTCGGTCCGCCGACTCTTTGCGAGGGCGTTACGGGGACTTATGCTCCGGGTCACGTGGATGGCCGACTACCCCCGGAAAGGGGCAGGGGCAATGAAGCCCATTTCGGATATGTCGATGCGTCCCGACGACGGTGACGCGTTCAGACAGGCGCTGCGCCTGGCCCAGCGGCGCTGCGACATCCCGGTCGCGTTCGGCGGCCCGGTCCAGGGCGAAGTCCTGCATCTGACACAGCACATCGGGGTCCGGACTGCCGGGCTGCGCGGGCTTTCCGTCCGTGCGGCCGCCGGCCTGGGCGGACATGTCCTCGTGAAGCGCCGCCCCGCCGCCGTGGCGGACTACGGATCGGACGCCTCCATCACCCACGACTACGACGCCCCCGTCCTCGCGGAACACATCCGCTCGGTCGTGGCCGTTCCCATCGTGGTGTCCGGGTCGGTACGCGGGGTGCTGTACGGGGCGACGCGGGCCTCGACGCCGCTCGGGGACCGTGCGGCCGACGCCATGACAGGCGCCTCCCGGCAGCTGGCGACCGAACTCACTCTGCGCGACGAGGTCGACCGGCGACTGAGATTCCGGCTGGCCTCGGAGACCGGCTCGGACCGCGGAACGGATTACAGCGACGCCGAGCAGATCCGTGAGCTGCACGCGGAACTCCGCGCTCTCGCGCAGACCGTGAAGGACGACATACTGCGCGACCGACTGCTCGACGTCTCGCGGCGCCTGGCCGGCCTCGGCGCGACTCACGCACCGAATCCCGCTTCGGCATTGTCGCCCCGCGAGCTCGACGTCCTGGCGCAGGTCGCCCTGGGATGCTCCAACGCAGAGGCCGCCACCCGCCTGTCCCTCAAGCCCGAAACGGTCAAGGCTTACCTGCGCAGCGCCATGCGCAAGCTTGACGCCCGCACACGGTTCGAGGCCGTGGTCGCCGCCCGGCGCGGGGGCCTCCTCCCGTAGCTCCTGACGACTGCTGCGGACCGGCTGGCCGAGACGGGTTCGCCGACGGCGCCGGGCGCGTTGCGGGTTTCGGCCTCGGACGAGATGAGTATGCGACCGGCCCACCGTCAAGCCGCGCCGCTTTTGCTTGCTCAGCTCAGGGGCCACACCCTGGACAGCTCACGGCACAAGTGGAGGAGGGTCATGACCTACCGTCAGCTTAGCCAGGATGAGCACCGCCAGAGGACAGACCCGCCGCCGAGGATTCGGATTACCCACAGGCGGAATATCCAGAGCGTTCGCTCGATTTGTCTCCTTGCAGAGATAGCGGGAGGGTGCGCTGGTGGCCGAGCTGATGTTGTTCCGGCGAGACGCGAGCGGGCGAGACGTCGAGCTGCCCGGTTCGACGGTGGCGCTGGAGGTAGAGCTGCAGCGGCGCGTCGAGGCCGGCCTGGAGCAGATGCTGGGCGTCCGGTTCCTGGCATCGGAGTATCCGACCGGACCGTGGCACCGGGGGCGGATCGACACCCTGGGGTTGGACGAGAACGGCAGCCCGGTGGTGATCGAGTTCAAGAAGGGCTCGGACAACGGGGTGATGTCGCAGGCGGTGTCGTACCTGTCCTGGCTCGAGTCGGCGCAGCACGAGTTCGAGGTGCTCGTGCGGAAGGTGCTAGGCGCGGAAGCCGCCAAGTCCATCGACTGGCGTCGCCCGCGGATGATCTGCATCGCGGCCGGCTTCTCGCACCACGACCGGGTAGCCGTGCAGAGGCTGCCCGAGCGGATCGACCTGGTGCGCTACCGGATCTTCGACGGTGGCCTGCTGGGGCTGCTGCTCGTTGAATCCGTGACCGGCTTCCCGAGCGCTACCTCGTCCCGCCGGGGCCGGAAGCGGGCAACGGCGGCCGACAACGTTCCGGCGGCTCCGGTGATCTCCTCGCCGACGGGTGGCGGAGCGGTACCGGAGTGCCTGTGGGCCCTGTACGCGGAGCTGGACGAGGCGCTCAAGGCGTGGGCGAGGTGGAGGTGGCGCCGCTGCGGCACTACATCGCTTACCGGCGGTTGGTGAACGTCGCGTCGGTGATCTTCCGTCCTAGGCACGAGGCGATCCTGGTGTACCTCAGACTCGACCCGGACACGGTCGGGCTGGAGGAGGGCTTCACCCGGGACATGCGCGGCATCGGGCACCTCGGGACCGGCGACCTGGAGGTGCGCGTTCTCTCGGCGGCCGACCTGGAAAAGGCGGCGCCGCTGATCCGGCAGGCCTTCGAGACTGCCTGACGCAACGGGAAGGGCGGCTGGTGCGTCGGTCACTCGGTGCGCCAGCCGCCCTTTAGCGTCTGCGGGACGCCAGCCCCCGGCTCTCCGCTCTCATGCTCATGCCTCCGGTCCGGCCAGCTCGAAGTCGTCCTTCGTCAGTTCGGCTCGCAGCCGCTCCTCGGCAACGTCGGCGTAGTGCGCGGACAGCTCGACGCCCACGAAGTGGCGTCCCTCGCGCAGGGCCGCGACCCCGGTGGAGCCGCTGCCGGTGAACGGGTCGAGGACGGTGCCGCCCTCGGGGCAGACCTGGACGAGCTGCTGCATGACCTCGACTGGCTTCTGGGTGATGTGAACTCGGCCCTTACGGGGCTGGGAGGCGATGTAGTGCCCCGGCAGGTAGAGGTCGCGGGTGTTGTCCAGGGAGCCCTTGACGCCCCAGATGATGAACTCCGAGTCCTGCTTCGGCCCGCCCTTGCGGGGTCGGCTGGACGGCTTGATCCACGGGATGGTGCCGCTCCAGGTCCATCCCGCCATCTGAAGGGCGTCGGAGGTGGTCGGCTCCTGCCGCCAGTCGGTGAAGACCATGGCGACCGCGTGCTCGGTCGAGGCCCGGTACGCCTCGGTGAGCAGTTCGGTGAGCCAGGAGCGGTAGGAGCGCTGGTCACGGTTCTCACCCGGGAAGTTGGCGAGGTCGTGCGCCGAGTTACTCGTGACGTACTTGGCACGTGCGGTACGGCCGGTCCGGTCGGAGCTGGTGCGGCCCCCAGAGTTGTACGGCGGATCGGTGATCACCGCCTGGACGCTCTCGTCCGGGAGGGACTTCAGGACGGTCAGGGCGTCGCCTCGGTGCAGCGTATAGCTCATGGGGAGGGCCTCTCTTCGGGCGCGGCGGAGTCTGGACCTGCTCCGGGCAGCGCTCAACGGCGTGCGTCCGGTGCGAGGTTGCAGCGGAGGCTAGCGGCGAAATCCGGCCGCGCCTAACGAGGTGGCTCCCTGCTTCGGGCCCCTGGATGGCAGTCGTTTGGTGCGGCCGGAATCCCGGTCTACTGTCTCGCCGTGCCACCGGGAAGGAGCGCTGCTCCACCCCCGTTGAGCTGTGCTTATCCGTGCTTTTTCGTCCAATCGAGCTGCGTCGGAGGCATGTTGCCCATCTGCCCGCGAGCGCCGTGAGGAGGCCCCTGTGCACTGTCTGAGATTACGAGCGCGGCTGGCTGCCGCGCGTGACCTGAAACCGGCGTCCGGGAGCTACCAACTCCTCTGATCCGGGCCCGCCGAGAGGCGGATGCACATCGGCGCGGTGCCGACGGCTTTGCACGAGAAGTCGGCACCGCGTCTCCTTCGAACACCGAGGAGCCGCTGCGATGCAGCATGCCCTGACACACCCGCGCCCCGACCCACCTCCCTCGACTGGTCCGCACCACCGTCGCGCTGAACGGCGGCGGCCGTGAAGAAGACGACGGGAGCCCTCGTCGGTCTGTGCGCCACCGGACCACTCCTGCTGGCACTGCCGATCCTCGGCATCGGCGCCGGGACCGCCTCGGCTTCGTGCTCGACCGACGGTGCGCAGGGTGTGGACGCCTCCGCCGTCGCCAAGCAGGTGAAGGCCATCCTGGACGGCGGCGACAAGGGCTCGGTCTCCGTGCCGGGGCTGGACGCGCCTGCCGACCAAGTGCCCAACGCCAAGACGATCCAGGCCACGGGCGTCGCGATGAACATCCCCGCCCGAGGGCAGGTCGTCGCCCTGGCGACCGCGCTGCAGGAGAGCGGCCTGCGGAACCTGACCTACGGCGACCGCGATTCGCTGGGTCTCTTCCAGCAGCGGCCATCGATGGGCTGGGGTACGGCCAGCCAGATCCTCGACCCGGTGCACGCCTCGACGAAGTTCTATGAGGGGCTCAAGAAGGTCTCCGGCTGGCAGTCCCTCTCTGTCACCCAGGCCGCCCAGGCGGTACAGAAGTCGGGTTTCCCGGAGGGGTACGCCAAATGGGAGCTGCTGGCCACCGCCCTGCAGAAGGCCATCGAGCCCCTGCTGCAGAAGGCCGGCGGCGCATCGCCGAGCCCGTCGCCGTCCGGCTCTGCCGACACCAGCCCCTCTCCCGATTCCGCGGGGGGTTGTTCGGCGGACGGCGACGGGACGGACTTCGGCACCATCCCGGCGGGTGCACTGCCGAAGGAGTACAAGATTCCCGCCTCCGCGCCGCCGAAGGTACAGACGGCGATCCGGTGGGCGCTCGGCCAGCTCGGCACCCCGTATCAGTGGGGCGGCACGTGCACCGACTCCCACGGCAAAAACCCGATGGGCCGCTGCGACTGCTCCTCTCTGATGCAGGGCGCGTACAAGGCCGCCGGGGTCAGCCTGACGCGGACCACGTACACGCAGGTCAAGGACGGCAAGGCCGTCTCGGTCGATGCCCTCAAGCCGGGCGACCTCCTCTTCACCGAGGGGACGGCCGCCGTACCGGAACACGTCGGGATGGCGATCGGGCAGGGCCTGATCGTCCACGCCCCGCACACCGGTGACGTCGTACGGATCACCACCGTCGCGTCCTGGAAATCGCGGATTCTCGCGGCCCGCCGAGTCGTCTGACCGGCGCTTGTAGGTTCCGAATAGAGATGTCGTTGTCCAAGTGACTTGTCATCAACTTGTCGCCCGGCTTGTCCGGCTGAGCCTCCACTCGGTACAGCGCCAGCGTCAGTCTGGCGGTCCGCGGTCCAGTCTTTCGTTGGGTTTGTCCTCTGTTCCGCTCAGGCTAGCGCTGGTGGCGGCCAGTGTCCTGGTGTCGAAGACACCGGACACGAAGGGGCGACCATGCGGACTGGTACACGCGACGATGCCGCGACAGATAGCCGGACAGTCCGGGCCACATATCGGCGGAGCGACGGGCGGCTCGTCGAGGCCGAGCTCGACCGTGTTCCGGTGGACGACGTCGCCAGCGGACTCCCGGTACGCGAGTTCCGCTGGTACCGCGGCCGGAAGCACTACTCGGGCTGGTATCACGCCTCGACAACAGGCCGGATGGTCGCCTACGAGAGCCGCTTGGAACTCGCCCGCATCCTGATCGCTGACTTCGCCAGCGAGATCACGGAGATCGCGGCCCAGCCCTTTCAGCTGGTCGGCCCAGACGGCCCGCGCGTCCGCCGTCATGTTCCCGATCTGTTCCTCGTCCATGCCGACGGTCTGGTGACCGTCGTGGATGTCAAAGCCCCCACTCGCATGAAGGATCCCAAGGTGATCGCACAGTTCGACTGGACACGCCAGGTGTGTTCGCGTCGCGGCTGGGTCTACGAGACTTGGTCGGGGGCCGAGCCTGCCGTCGTGGAGAACGTCCGCTTCCTGGCCGGCTACCGGCGCCGCGACCTGGTGAAGACCTCGCTCATCGCACGTGTGCTGGACGCCGCTGCGGACCAGGCGACAATCGGCGGTATCGAGGCCACGATGGCCTTGCAGCCGTGCGAGATCGTCCGTCCGGTCGTCCTGCACTTGATCTGGTCCGGCCAGCTCGTCGCCGACCTGCGTACTCCGCTGAACCGCGCGAGCCGAATCCGGGTGGCGGCATGAACGCGTACACGATGCCCCTGTTCGCGGGGGCCCGGCTCTTCTTCGGCGGTGACGTCGTCGAGGTCGTGGAAGTTGAGGGTCTGCAGACGACAGTCCGAAACGAACGCACGGGCGAGTACAGCTCCGTTCCGCTCGGGCGGCTGGCAGCCGGAGCCCGGTCGATCAGTGATCCCGCACCGGCCGCCGCGGACGGGGTCGGCATGCTCCTGGCCACCTTGTCGGCCGGCCAGCGTCAGCGACTGGAGGAACGCGCAGGGCACGTACGCGAGGTGCTTAGCGGCTACCGGTCCGGACACCCCGGCAGTGCTCTGCCGACCGAGCCGAGGCCCCCATACGATCCCGATCTCCCGCTGAAGGACCGGACTGCGGCCAAGGCCGCTGAGCTGGGTATTTCGCCTCGCACACTTCAGCGCTGGCTGACCGCCTACCGGGAAAGCGGCGAGGCCGGCCTCGCCGATGCCCGCGCGGGAAAGACCTCAAGCGTCGATCCCCGGTGGGAAGAAGCAGTACGCCGGGTGATGGCCGAGTCGGTGACCGACTCGACCCCCACAAGGTCGGCCCTGCTGCTGCGGGCCGAGGAACGGCTGACCGGTGAGTACGGCAAGGGCACTGTTCCTGTCCCGTCCCGGAGCACGGCCTACGCCCGGCTCGCCTGGCTGGCCAAGGGCACGAACGCGGTCTCCGGCAGTGCCAAGGCCCGCCGCTCGATCGCCGAGAGGCCGCAGGGCACTTACGGGCGGCTGCGGGCCACCCGGCCCGGTGAGTACGTCGTGCTCGACACCCAGGACCTGGACATCTATGCCATGGAACCGGTGACCTGCCGCTGGGTTCCGCTCCAGCTCACCGTCGCCCAGGACCTGTTCTCGCGCTGCATCGTCGGTCTGCGGGTGACGGCCTGCTCAACGAAGGCGGTGGACGTCGCCGCCGTGCTGTTCGAGGCTATCTGCCCTCCGCTGGAGGACACGGTCCGGCCCGCGCTGGCGCCCTACCACGGGCTGTGGGACGAGGTGGTGTTCGCCGAGGACGGACTCGTGCCGGGCCGCGGGCTGTGTCCGCCGGAAACGCTGGTCATCGACCACGGGCGGGCCTTCATGTCCGCGCACGTGATCGGGGTCTGCACTCGTCTGGGGATGTCCATTCAACCGGCCCAGCCCAAGAAGCCCACGGACAAGCCGACCGTCGAACGCTTCTTCCGCACCCTGCGGGAAGGGTTGATCCAACATCTTCCCGCCTACAAAGGGCCCGACGTCCACAGCCGCGGACAGGCGGTTGAGGACGCCGCGTTCTTCTTCATCCACGAGGTGGAGGAGATCGTCCGTGAGTGGATCACAGAGGTCTACCACCGTCGTGAACACGACGGGCTGGTCATCCCGCAGTGGCCGAAGCTGTCGCTGTCCCCGCTGGAGATGCTGCGCATTGGTCTGGCCCGCGCTGGTCGGCTTCGCATGCCTGCCTCACCGGGCCTGGCCTTTCAGTTCCTCGCGGTCAAGCCGCGCACGATCCAGCACTACGGCGTCGAGGTCGATGGCCTGCGTTACAACGGGCCCGTGCTGGACGGCTACCGCAACGCACCGAGCCCCTACGCGGGTTTCGGGCGGCAGTGGCCGATCCACGTCAACCCCGATGACGTGCGGTTCGTCTACTTCCAGGACCCGGCAGACGACTCCTGGCATCCGCTGCTCTGGGAGCACGCCCCTGCGCTGACGATGGCCTTCAGCGGAGAGGCCGCCGCCTATGCCCGCCGTCTGGCCGCACGCGAGGGCCGGCACATCGATACCTCGCAGGCACTCGCGGATCTTCTGACCCGCTGGGATCAGGGCATGGTCACCGACCGTCGCGAACGCCGCATGGCAGTGCGGCTGTCGGCGGAACGCGGCGCTCTGGCCCTGCCGTTGTTGCCCGAGCAGTCTGGCCCACTGGCACCTCCGGAACTCAAGTTGGTGCCCGAACTGCCGGCCGGAGACAGCGACGAGGAAGACGAACTGTTCGACTCCCCCACGGGTGACGATTTCTACGCCGACGCCTTCGAGGTAATCGAATGAGGCAGCCCAACCTGTTCAGCCTCTCCCGCAAGGAAGGCTGGCGCCGCTTCGCCGACGCCCCGCCTCGGCAGCGGCCCGAGACACTGACCCGGGTCCAACTGGCCGCGCTGGGCGAGGCCGCTGCCGAGGACTACAACGACTCGCGGCACGACTGGCACGCGAACTTCGGCATCGTGCAGACCCCGCAGCTCGCGGGCATCCATGACGAGCTTGAGCAGATCGTGGCCAGCAACCGGCAGGACGGCGACCGCATCCGTTCCGCCGCCGTGATCGACGCACTGCCGGGCCTGGGCAAGACCACCATCGCCAACCTGTTCGGCCGCGAATTCGACCGCCAGCAGATGCGCCGCCTGTCCACGGTCACCGAGGCCGGACACGAACGCATCCCCGTCTTCCGCGTCGGCCTGACTTCCAACACCACCCTGCGAACCCTGAACCGAATGATCTGCGAGTACTACGGCCACCCGGCCACCGACCGGGCGAACGCGGCAGCCCTGGCCAGTCACGCCCTTGACTGTGTTCTGTCCTGCGAGACCCAGCTCGGCATCATCGACGACATTCACTTCATCGACCTGGACCGCCGCGACGGCCTGGCCGTGTCCAACCACCTCAAGTGGCTCGCCAACGAGCTGCCGGTCACCTTCATCTATGTTGGCGTCGGCTTGGCCGAGCGGCGGTTCTTCGCCGACGGCCTGACCGGCAAGAACGTGGCCCTGGCCCAGACCGCCCGCCGCTGGACCCGGCTCGGTGTCGATCCGTTCCGTCTCGACACCGACGAGGGCCGCCGCCATTGGCGGAGCCTGCTCAAGACCAGCGAACACCGGCTCGTCCTCACAGATCACCGGCCAGGGATGCTCCTGCGCAACGCCGACTACTTCTTCGAACGCACCAGCGGGCACATTGGGTCGTACTTCACTCTCCTCATGCGGGCCTGCTACCGCGCGATCCGCACGGGCAAAGAAGCAGTCACCCGTGAAGTGCTCGACGGGGTCCGCCTGGATGAGGCGTCCGAGCAGGCACGTCAGCAGCTGGCCGCCACCATGGCACACGGAAAGATCACCTCTGCGCTTGGTGATGCCTCGTGACCGAGACGCGAGTGCTGCCCCTGCGGATGCCCCTCCTTCCCGGTGAGGGTCTGGACAGCTGGCTGGAGACACTGGGCCGCCGCAATGGTCTGACCTTCTCCGCGTTCCTGCGCGTCCTGGGCCTGCCCCGGCACTACCTCACCCGCCCGCTGGTCAGCGACCTGCCCACCACCGTTCTGCGCCAGCTGGAGACCCGCACCGGCCTTCCGGCCGCCCGCCTCGATTCCGCGGTGATCGGCAGCGACTTTCCCTTTGGCCCTCGACGGCAGCGACGATGCCGGTTCTGTCCCCAGTGCCTGGCCGAACGGGAAGGACGATGGCTGCTGAAGTGGTGGCTGCCCTGGACCTTCACCTGCACCACCCACCAATCGCTGCTGCACGACACCTGCCCCGGCTGCGGTGAAGGGGCACGCGTCAGGCTCCCCGGACACACCCTCCGGTTCCCGTCTGGAACCTGCACACTCGGATCCCGCCTCGCGTCGGTCTGCGGTGCCGACCTCACCAGCGCGGAGCTCGTGCCGTTGGCCTCCGATCACCCGTTGCTCGCCACCCAGCACCGCATCGACGCTCTGCTTGCCGACCCCTCCACGGCCTACACGGTCCTGAACGACCTGAACCAGTGCACCCCATGGCTGATGCACACGATCAACGACAACGACATCCAGTCGATGGGCCGAGCGGTCCAAGAACGCTGGAACCGCAGGCCGCTGGCCACGCGGACTCCCGCCGACCGGGTCAAGCCGCTCGGCGCCGCCGTCAACGGCGTCATCGCCCACGCGGCTCTGCCTTTCCTCGACACTTCCAACGACTCCGTCGCCATCCGTGTTGTCCATGGACTGCGGGCCCGGCGCGACACCCCGAACAAGGTGATCCCCCGGGGCATGACCACCGAACAGTGGTCCCAGCTCTCACCCGGAACACAGCGCCGGTTCCTGCACGCCGGCGATCAGATCATGGGCGCCCTGGACCGCGTCCGCTTTTCCTCCTCCACCCCACGCGCCCGCGTCCCCGAACCCGGCGAGAACAGCGCGAACACACGCATCCGACACGTCCCGCAGGCGCTCTGGCCCGGCTGGACAGTGCGGCTCATTCCCCGAGAGGGAACGAAGGAGAACCTCTTCCGAGGCATCGCCGCCGCACTCCTACTCCTGCCCGGGGAACCGGTCCTGCGGGCACGCGGAGTCACCGACCGGCTGGGACCGCACCTGCCGAACGCCATGACCGTCATCTTGCAGCGAGCCCTCAAGTCCGGGCACCCGGACGTGCTCACCGCGCTCTGCAACCTCGCCCATCACCTCGACGACCACGGGAGCCCCATCGACTACGAACGCCGGCGGCGTCTCATCCCCACGGTCTCAATCAGCCCCGACCAGTGGCGCGAACTCTGTTTCCGCACCGGCACTCAGCCCGGTGAACAGCTCAGCGCCAAGACCACCCAGGCCCCCCGTTTCCTCAATGCGCAGCGCTATCTCAACCAGCTCCTCACCGGCGCGGACCTGACCGACCCACGCCACCCCCTCGTCCTGCGATCGGCATCCGACCGCTCCCGGTACTTCGCCTTCCCGCCCTCCCTGACCCTCGACCAGCGAGACGCCCTCCACCAGCACGCGATCGGCATCCTGCACGACCGGAACATCGCCGAGCCCCTGACCTGGGAGCCGCCGCAGGAGTGCGCTGACGGACTTGATCTTCCCGGCCGGCATCTCGATGACATCGACCTGGAAGAAGTACGCCGCATCGTCATCACCGAACAGCGGGCCCCTCGCGAGGCGGCCCGGGAACTGGACACCACCCTCACTCACATCCGATTCGCACTCGAACAGGTTCCCCGCGAGGCCCGCGAGTGGGGCAGGTCATCGAGCCTCGGCTCCTGGCGCCTGCACCAGCAGGCCAGGAAGGTTCTCACCACGACCTTCCTGCAACGCGAGTACGTCGACGGCGACAAGTCGCTGGCTCACATCGCTCAGGAAACCGGCATCCCCCGCCACATCGCCGTCGCCCACGCCCGCACGCTCGGGTTCGCCATCCGCCGCACCCGCAAGCCCTTCCCCATCAACGAGACATGGCTCCGCGAGCAATACCTCGCCCACAAGCGCTCAACCCTCGACATCGCCCAAGAACTCGGCACCGAAGACGAGACCGTCCGCCGACGCCTCAAGCACCTGAACGTTCCCCTGCGCCCCCCAGGAGTGCACAGCCGCACAGTCATGACCGCCAAGATCGACACCAGCCTCCCCCGGGACGTCCGGTCCGCCGCCGAAGGCACACTTCACGGCTGGCTCCGCCTCCACCGCTTCCAGATCGCCATGCGCTTCCCGTCCATCGACAGCGCCGCCCACCACCTAAGGGCCGAACCCAACGCGCTGGTCACACAGTTCCAGCGGCTGGAACGCGACATCGGAGCAAGCCTCTTCGAAAGGGCAGCCTTCGGCCGCCCTCAACAGCCCACGCAGCAGGGCCGACGCCTGCTACGACATCTCGAAACCGACCGCGTCCAGGCTCTGATGACCGCCTCACTTCCGCACGACGACACCTCAGACCCGCCCGACCACCGCGTCCTGGAAGCAGCCCACGCCAAGTTCCGGGTTCGCCGCAACCCCGGCCCGCCCACCCCGTTCAACGACATCGCGGTCGAGCGCGTCCGCATCACCAAGCCAACGCTCGCCCTCCTGCGCGACCTGCTCGCCCGAGCGCGGCAAGAGTCCTACGGCGCCGAGGTGATCGACCGCACCGGGCTCGATCCAGGAACCGTCTATCCCCAGCTCAAGCGGCTCGAACGAGCCGGCTGGCTCACCAGCCGGCTCGAAGACGACGACACCTGGATGAGCAGAGCCACACCAGGCCGGGGCCCAGGCAGACGCCGCACCTTCTACTCCCTCACCCCGGAAGGCCGCCGAGCCGCCTCGCACGAAGTACATAAGCGAGACGTCGAGAGCCCGACTGCCTCAACGCGAAAGCACTCAGCGGTCCAAGCGCGCACGGAAGGCCCGTTAATTGCCCATAGGGAACCGGAAGACCGTCGACTCCCTCGCCTTGAAACCTAGCCGTTCATACAACCGGTTCGCGGCCTCACGGTCCGGACGGGACGTGAGGTCCACAGTCCGTGCTCCCGCGTCCCGAGCCATCCCCAAAGCATGCTCGGTCAGTGCCGCTGCCACCCCTTGACCGCGTGCCGATCGGTCGACAACCACATCCTCCACCCTCGCCCGAAGCCCAGACGGAAGAGGGAAGAGCAGCAGCGTCAGCGTCCCGACGATTTCGCCAGATACACGCGCCACGAGCACGACGTTCGAATCGCACCCCACCAACCGCCCAACAGCTTCATAGTCCAAAGGTTTCGCCGTCGTCGACAGTTGCGGCAACAAGCGGCCGAACGCCTCCACGACTTCCTGGCTGGGTTGCTGGACGACTTCCACTTCAACACTCATGGACCTGAGCCTATCGATCATCACCTTGGAGGCACGTCCAAGGACGCCAGCACAGGTCCAGGCACGGGCTACGCCCGAAGAACTCGACAGATCGCCCGGACAAATCGCTGACAAGTTGCCCGGACATCACTCCATACCCCCAGCTCAGGGCACTGTCCGATGACAAGTGGACCCGGAACCTACAGCGCTCCTCCCCCCTCCTCACCTCCCCTCGCACCGCTGGTTCGCCCCACCGGGCTTTGGCGTGCGCTCATTCGAACTGGAGTTCCCGTGTATCTCGCTGAACAGGTCATACAGCTCGCCTACGACCCGGGAATCAAGCCCAACGAGGGCGGGCTCCCTGGGCTCAACGTCCTCAAGCAGGTGATGGGCTCGATCAACTTGTTCGGGCTCATCGCCGTGGTCGGAGCCCTCGCCGTCAGTGCGGGCGTGTGGGCCTGGGGTCACCACTCCGGTGGTCACCAGGCCGAGGCGAACGGGAAGAAGGGCGTGCTGGTCAGCGCTGGCGCGGCCCTTCTTCTCGGTGCGGCCAACGGTGTAGTGGCGTTCTTCTCGACGCTCGGGACGCAGGTCCACTGATGGCTCAGCACTCCACCCACCCCGGCGGCGCATCTCGCGTGCGCCGCCGGGCGCTGCTCGGCACTGCCGTCCTGGCGGTGCTCGTCGCCCTCGCCGGCCTGGCCGCCTACCTCACCCGCGAGGGCCGAAGCCCCTCCGATACCGCTTCCCCACCGCCGAGTTCGCCCACGGCATCCTCGTCGACCGCGGCGCCGTCCGGGCCGCACACCAGGCCCCGCGCTCTGCCCGTTCCGCCGAAAACCCACGACCCGATCACGTACGGGAAGGCCGCCGCCGCAGCGCTGTGGTCGTACGACACCCGTGCGTACTCGCAGCCCGAGCTGCGCAAGGCGCTGCGCGGCTGGCTGACCACGGAGTCGAAGTACGCCGACCCGGCCTCCGTCGACCAGGCGGTCCCCTCGGCCGTGCTGTGGAAGGAGATGGCGGCCAACAAGCAGGTCGCCACCGCCAAGATCAACGAGGGGCACTTCCCGCACGCTTTCACCCAGGCCCTCCAGGACGACCCCGGGGCCATCACCCAGGCGTACGTCTACGCCGTCACGGTCTCCGGCAAGCAGTCGATTCGCTGGAAGGGCTCGGCCGCCGGCGGCGCGGAGAGCCGGTCCACCACCCTCGCGGTCCAGTGCCGGCCCAACCACCCCTGCGCCCTGGTCGGCGTCATGCCGTCCGTCGCGCCCTGACCCTCGCCCCAGAACGGAGGTACGACCCATGGGAGTCTGCGACTTCCCGCTGATGGACAAGGTGTGCGGCGCTGTCGACTTCGCCACCAACCCCGCTGGCACCGTCACCGACGGTCTCGGCGCGTGGATCGCGAAGTCGGCGGGCGAGCTGGCGTCCAGCGCGGCCGACCTTGCCGCCAAGGCCGTCAACAAGACGACGGCCATCGACCTCAACGCCGGGTGGTTCCGCGACAACTACGAGCTACTGCTGCCCATCGGCCTCGCCCTGACCGTCGGCATCTTCTGCATCCAGCTCATGACCGCGGCCTGGCGCCGAGACGAACGTGCCCTCGCCAAGGCGGCGTTCGGCACCATGACCGGAGTCCTCTTCAGCTTCTCCGCCATCGCTTTCACGACCGTCGCCATCACCGTGGTGGACGCGCTGTCCGACGGCCTCTTCAAAGCCGCCAACACCTCGATCGACGACGCGATCCGTCGTGTGATCAAGGTTGATCAGATGGGGGCCATGTACGGCCTCGGCTGGGGTGTGCCCGCGCTGGTGGCCTTCGGGTGCGCGATCGGCGCCTTCCTCTACTGGGGCGTGATGGTGGCCCGCAAGGTCGGCGTCCTGATCATGGTCGCGCTCGCGGTGTTCGCCGGGGCGGGCGGCGGCTGGGAAGTCGCCAAACGGTGGCGGCGCGGCTGGATCGAGGCCACCGGCACCCTGATTGTCTCCAAGCTGTTGATGACCGTGGTCTTCCTGATCGGCGTCTCCGCCATGGGCAAGACCGACGCCAGCGACGGAATGGCGGCCCTGTCCGACGCGATGGCCGGCATCGTCGTGATGGTCCTGGTGTTGCTCTGCCCCTACGCGACGTACAAGTTCGTCCACTGGGCCAGCGACGGCGGCGGCCACGACGACATGCACCGCACCGGTGCCGCCGGCATGGCGGTCGCCGCAGGAGCCGCGAAGACCGCAGGCAGCCTCGCGATGCGGGCCGGTACCGGCGCCCCCGCTCCGCAGGGTCCGAACCAGGTCCCGGGCGCGGGCACCGATGGCGTCGCCTCCGGCATCAACCCCTCCGGCGGCAACCTCAGCAAGGAGGGCATCGACGCCGGGCCGCCCAAACAGCAGACCCGCTTCCGGTACGGCGAAGACCCGAACGCAAGCGGCGACAAGGGCCGGGCTCTGATCCAGCGCCCCGGGATCCCGCCGCTGATCACACGTCCTGGCGAGGACGAACCGGAAGGGTCCGAATCGACTGCCCAAGGCGTTGCGGTCGGCTCCGGTCACCTCGCAGCCGCATCAGCTCCGAGCGGCGACATGACTTCCATGCCGCCAGCCGACCCCGGACCTTCGGCCTCGGGCACTCCGGCGTCCGGGCCGTCGGCCACCGGCTCTGCGACGCCGACGAACTGGGTGTATCCCACCCAGCCGCCGTCGAGTTCCTGACCCACCTGACCCACATCCCCGGGGGCGGGCCGCACTCCACGGCCC
>NZ_JBEYCF010000039.1:0-73883 GCF_040632605.1 Streptomyces sp. NPDC019224
ACCCGCGGGGGCCCCCGGCCGGTCCGGACCGGCAGGGCTCCCGCGCGTACGAACGCCGTCTGTACTACTGCGCCGCGGCGAGCCCGACGAGCCCGGCCCACGCCGCACGCGATACCTGGAGGACGGGCCCGGCCGCGACCTTGGAGTCACGGACGTGCACGGTTCCCGCACCGGCCGCGACCTCGATGCACTGGCCGCCCTCCGTGCCGCTGTAGCTGCTCTTGAACCACGCGAGGTGTTCGGTGTTGTTCATAGTTCTCCCAGCAACTTCTCGATGAACGCCAGTGACTCTCGCGGGCTGAGAGCCTGTGAACGGATGATCCCATAGCGAGCTGCGGCGAGAACCGTCTGCTCAGGATCGGTTGCCAGGGTGCTGGTGTTCAGCGCCTCGACGTACAGGTACTTCTTGCCGTCCTTGCGGGTGATGACGGTGAACGGCCCGTTCACACCCGCATTGTCCTCGCAGTCGGTCGGCATCACCTGGAGCTCGACGTTACGACGCTGGCCCAGAAGCAGAAGGTGCTCCAACTGCCCCCTCACCACTTGCCGGCCGCCGTACCGGTGCCGCAGGACGGCCTCATCCGTCACGAAACTCAGCAGCGGAGTGGGGCGGCGGTCGAAGATGTCCTGCCGTGCCATCCGGGCAGCCACTCGCTGCTCGATCGTCTCCTGGTCCAGAGACGGACGTCGCATGGCGAGCAGTGCCCGCATGTACTCCTCCGTCTGGAGCAGGCCGTTGACCACATGTGTGTCGTAGACCAACAGCTCGATCGCCTGCTTCTCCAACTGCGCCATGCCCTGGAAGAACGCCGGGTACTGCGCCTTCTCCACCTGGTCCTTCCACACCACCAGGAGGTTGTCCGCGCCCAGCTCCTTGTCGGCCCGGTCGATCGCCCTCGGCGGCGGAATCCTGCGGCCCTGCTCGAAAGAGGCGATGGTCGACGCCGAGTACCCCAGTCGTCGGCCCAGTTCCTCCCGCTGCATGCCCGCCCGTACCCGTAAGGTCTTCAGGCTCTGCCCGAAGGCGATGACCACGTCCTGGCCCGCCTTGTCCGCTGCCCGGGCGCCGCCCTCCGCCTCGGGACCAATGTCTTCAGCTGTCATCGCACCCTGCCCCGCTCTTTCGCGCCGTGCCCCGCGTACCGGTGCCGACACCGCTCGTACAAGGGGTTCGCGTCGGTGCGTCACCACTGGTCACGCTACGCCACCGGGAGGACCCTCGTGGTCATGACGAGCAACATCGACAGCCCTCGCCGCCCCGCGCAACCCGTCCGCGAATTGCCCCACTTGGGCACCCCGGCTTTCGCCATGCGGTTCACCTCCACGCCCCGGGGCGCCAGGCTCGCCCGCCGCCTGGCCGGCGTCCGGCTGGACGCCTGGGGTCTGCCGTACGGGACGGAGACGCACGAGGCGGTCGTCCTGATCACCGGCGAGCTGACCGTGAACGCGGTGCGGCACGGGCACGTGGCCGGGCGGGACTTCCATCTGCTGCTGCGGCTCGTGGAACGGCCCGTCCCGGCCGCGCGGATCGAGGTGACCGACACCCGGGGCGAGCGGGTGCCGCCCGGGCCCGGGAAGCTCCTCGCGCCCGGGCTCGCGGACGACGGGCGGGGGCTGCTGCTCGTGGAGGGGATCGCGTCCCGCTGGGGCTGGTACCCCAGGGCACAGGGACCGGGCAAGACGGTGTGGGCCGAGTACGAGATCCCCGGCCCGGCGACCCTCTAGAAGTACTGTCGGCGGCCGGAGAGCCGGCCGGTGGGGGCGTCCACCGGTTCGCCCGGCTTGCGGTTGCCGCTGCGGCAGCTTCTACGGTCGTGAACAGAGCCGGAGAGACCGGCTCGGGACGGCGACGACGAGGGGAGACGGCGATGGACTGGCCGATCGCCGAGGTGGCCCGGATGCCGGGAGTGACCGCGCGAACCCTGCGGCACTACGACGAGATCGGCCTGCTGCCGCCCGCCCGCACGGGGGCGGGCGGCCTCCGGTACTACGGCGAGCGCCAGCTCCTGGTGCTGCAGCAGATCCTGGTCCTGCGGGAACTGGGTCTGGGCCTGGAGGACATCGGCCGGGTCCTGGCCGAGCAGGTCGACCAGGTGGAGGCCCTGCGCGGCCACCACCGGCGGCTGCTGGCCGAACGGGACCGGCTCGACACGCTGGCCACCACCGTCTCCCGCACGATCGCCGAACTGGAACAGTCCAGGAAGGACGACGCCCCCATGACCATCAACCGACCCGAGAACCTCTTCGAAGGCGTCCAGCCCGACCAGTACCAGGAGAGCCTGCGCGACTTCCCCGCCCACGCCGAGCGGGTCGCCCATCACGTCGCCGGGATGAGTGCGGAGGACATCGAGGCCGGGCAGCGCGAACGCACCGCCCGGATGATCCGCCTCGCCGAACTCCGGGCCGCCGGCCACGCGGCGGACTCCGCTCCGGTGCAGGCCGAGACCGACGCCCACTACCGGATGCTGTCCGCCCTGCGACCGGTCTCCGCCGAGGAGCACCTGGCCATGGGGCGGTCCGTCGTCGACAACCCCGACTGGCGTGCCGCCTACGAGGCCATCGCCCCCGGCCTCGCCGCCTTCCAGCGCGACGCCATCGAGGCGTACACCGCGGACCGCCTCACCTGAGGAGAGGGGGCCGCCCCGGCACCGGGGCGGCCCGGGGCGCAGGCGTAAGGCACCTGCGGGCACCGCGCACAGCAGCCGACGCCGCCCGGCACAGGGCGCGGCCGCCGTGGGACGGGGGCGGGCCGCGTTCGGGCCCGGCGGCGGACCGTCGTCCTGCGGCAGGGACGACGCAGGGCCGGGGCGAGCGGCTTCTCCTTCGTCCACGGCGGCCCGCTCCACCGGCGCGGCGATCAGTTCGTTGAACGGCACGCCTTCGTCGGCGAGGGACCGCTACGGGATCTCCGGCGTGAACTCCCGGCCGAAGCAGTAACCGCGCAGGCAGTAGTCGAAGCCGGACTCGTTGAAGAGGTCGATGTCCTCGCGACGGCAGTACTCCGCCACTCCGTCGGCCACGTGCCAGCGCGTGCCGTCGTACCAGAAGACACCGCCCGCGTAGTGAATCGTCCGGCCCGTCGCGAAGTCCGTGAGGTTCAGCGACTCGTAGCTCTCCGGACGGTCGCGGACCAGGGCGACGAGGTCGTCGGGGACGCCCTTGTAGAAAGCCTCCTGAAGGGCGAACTCGTCCTCGCCGAACATGTTCAGCTGCGCCTCGTGGTCGAACGTCAGCAGCAGCGCGCGGCCGTCCTCCGCGAAGTACCAGACGGCGGACTGGCCGCCCCCGTCGTTCCAGGCCAGACGCTGCGCGCCGGGCACGGTCACCGGGGCGACCTTGGCGAGCTCGTCCATGACGGCCGCGCGGCGCCGTACTTCGGAGAGGGGGGTCGCCGCCAGGGCGTCCCACGTCGAGGTAATCATGGCCGCAGACTAACGACCGCCTCTGACAATCCCCCGCCCCCGGCTTCTCGGAGCGGCCGGGCTACGTCACCCTGCTCTCCGCTTCCCCCGCCGCTCCCCGCACCACCGACGACGGCACCCGCGCCCGTAGCCGGTCCGGCGGGTAGAACTGCCGGGCCCAGTGGCGGAACGGGCCGATCGGGCCGTCGCCGCGGGCCAGCCGGGGCGGAGACACGTACCGCTTCGTCGCCCAGACCGGGAAGTCCTGGGACACGAAAGCGCAGTTGCCCCGGAACATCACACCCGCCAGCAGCCGGTGCACCGAGCCGCTCACCCAGCGGGCCAGCGGGGCCGGCAGGGCGGCCGGCTCGGCCACCTCGAAGCGGCTCGTCTGGCGCAGCTGGAAAGCCGCGGGCGCGATCATCGTGGTCGTGTATACGGCACAGGTGCGCACCCCGAACCGAGGGAGCGCCGTGCACACGTGCACCCGGCTGATCCCGTTGCCCTCCAGCGTCACCTCCAGCGGACTCGCGCCCAGCAGCGGCACCCGCTCCTCGGAGCGCACCGAGATTCGGAAGGATCGCCCCTCGAAGACCGCCGGCTCGGCCACCTCCGACGCGCCCCAGCCGTGCAGCGGCGTGAAGTGTCCGATGTCCACCGTGTTCTCGACCACGTCCTGGCTGTGCCCCGCCATCTCCCACGCGGCCAGTCGCGGCGCCCGCGTCCCGAGCGTGTGCCAGGGCGTGAGCTCCCAGTCCGGCGCCCGCCCGTCGTGGTGCCGCCACACGAAGACGGCGCCGTCGACCTCGCGCACCGGCAGCAGGGTCAGATCCGAGGACGGCGGCGGGGGCGTGCCGTACCCCGTCCGCGTGCAGGCGCCGTCCGGGCCGAAGGCGAAGCGGTGGAAGGGGCACAGCAGTTCGTCGCCCTCCAACGCGCCGAGCCCGAGGTGCGCCCCCAGGTGCGGGCAGTACGGGCGGACCGCTCGCACCTCGCCGTCGCGGAGCCGGTAGAGCACCACGTCCTCGCCCTGGAGCGGCCGGGTCAGCAGCGCCCCCCGCACCACCTCCGAGGAGAACGCCACCGAGAACCAGCCGTCGGGGTACGGCAGGACCGGCTCGTGCGCGTCGGCCGGGCTCGGGCCCTCCGTGAGCGCCCGGGTGTGGCCGCGCCTCACAGCTCGACCAGCACCTTGCCGAAGGACGCCGCGCGGTCGGTGTACAGGCTGCGGTAGGCGGCGGGAATGGAGTCGAAGCCGTGGTGCACGGTCTGCTGGTAGCGGATCTCGCCGGCCCGCACCAGCGGCCCCAGCTCGGCGTGCAGCGCCGCCCAGTTCTCCTCGGTGAACCACTCCAGCGCGAAGATCCCGCGGATCGTCGTGCGCGGGAACATGATGTACGGCAGCAGCCGGGGCCCGGTCCACTCGCCGCCGACCTGGCTCGCCCACTGCCAGCACACCGCGACCCGGCTGTCCACGGTGAGCATCGTGAAGACGGTGTCGGTCATGACCCCGCCGAGGTTGTCGAAGTACCGGTCGACGCCGCCAGGAGCCGCCTTCGCCAGGTCCTCGCGGAGCTGCGCCGGGTCCCCGCCGTGCCGGAAGACGACGACGGCGTCGAAGCCGAGCGCCGTCAGCCGCGCCGCCTTCTCCGGCGAACCGGTCGTGCCCACCACCCGCGCGCCCGCCCGCTTCGCCAGCTGCCCGGCCAGCGTGCCGATCGCGCCGGACGCGCCGCTGATCAGGACCGTGTCGCCGGGCCGTACGGCCAGGAAGGTGGTGAGGGCGCCCCACGCGGTCATCCCGGCGCCGCCGAGGATGCCGAGCGCGGTGCTCAGCGGCAGCGCCTCGTCGTAGTGGGCCGGGTCCAGCTTCCGGTACGCGGGGAAGACCATCGGGAACGTGCCGGTCTGCCACAGCGCCCCCGCGCCGTTGCTGACCAGGTGGGTGCGCCAGCCGCCGAAGCCCTGTACGAGGTCCCCGACGCCGAACATCGCCCGCGGCCCGGCCGCCAGCACCTCCATGATCGAGTCGGCGCCCATGTGGTCGCCCACCGGGGTGTCCAGGGCGATCCCGTGGAGGTACGGGTCGACGGAGACGTACCGCGTGCGCAGCAGCATCTCGTCCTCGGCCAGGTCGGTGTCGAGCTCCTCCACCACCTTCACGTACATCCGGTCCACGTCCGGCACGCCGTCGTTGTGCTGGCTGACGATCCACTTCTCGGTCTTCACGGGGTCGCTCCTGCGGGTTCGATGAGTTGTACGGGGAGAGGGGCGCTGTCGTCGACGGAGGCGGTGAACGGCCGCCCGTCGTCGCGGCAGACGAAGTGCATGACGTGCCGTCCCGAGGCCGCGGCCCGGATCAGGCCGCCGGTGGTGGCCCAGACGCCGGACAGATAGAAGTCCGCGAGCCCCGGCAGTCCCGGACCGTGTCGCTTGACCTCCTGCTCCACGGTCTCGCCGCTGTCCACGAACGGCTGCCAGCCGAGCACCGTGCCGTCGTAGTTGCCGGTGTAGCGGACCTGGGTGAGCGGGGTGGACACGTCCCGCACCACGATCGCGTCCCGCAGCCCGGGGTGCCGCTCGTCGAGGAAGTCCACGATCGTGTCCCGCACCTGCCGCTTGGCCCGCTGGTAGTCGCGCCCGCGCCCGACCGGCAGCGTGTGCAGCTCCTCGCCGCGGCGGATCCGGGTGAACTGCTCGGGACCGGTGCTCAGCTCCCGCCACGGCGCGATGTCGCAGAAGTACGTGGCGTACACCACGGAGGTGCCCGGCGGCGACAGCTCCGGGTAGTGGCGGCTGCGGAACTGCACGTTGACGCTGGGGTGCCGGATACCGGTGAGCCGTTCCGCGACCGCGTCCTCCAGGAGGTACGTGGTGCAGGGCTCGCCGTCCGGGAAGGGCCGGCGCAGCCCCAGGAAGACCGTGAGGTAGCCGGGGAAGACCATGTCGGGTTCCGTGATGGTCCGGGTGTACAGCTCCCGGTACGTGTCGGTGAGGTAGCGGCCCTTCAGCAGGTCGAGGAGCGTGGTGCGCCCGTCGCAGGCGGAGACCACGATGTCCGCCCGCAGCTCCGTGCCGTCGCTCAGCCGGACCCCGGCCGCCCGGTCGTTCTCCACCAGGATCTCCACGACCCTGGCGTTGTACATGACCTCGCCGCCGAGCCCCCGGTAGCGCTCCTCGACCGAGCGGGCCAGGCCCAGCGAGCCGCCCTCGGGGACCCCGGCCGAGGCGTCGGCGTGCGCCGCGAGCTGGAAGTAGAACGGCAGCACGGGGAAGTTGGGATGCTTCTCGTACAGGATGAAATTGAACGCCTCGCGCAGCAGCGGGTCCCGGAAGCGCTGAGAGTAGTCCCGCATCAGCGTGCCGATGGAGCGCCGGATCACGTTGAAGTAGGGGACCAGGGACGCCAGCATCCGCCAGCGCTCCAGGCGGCCCATGAGCCCGACCGGGGTGAGGAACGGGTAGCGGGCCAGTGCCTTGCGGAAGGTCCGCAGCCCGGCGCAGAAGTCGCGGATCACCCGGGCGTCGCCGGGGGAGAGGGCGAGCAGGTGCGCTTCGAGACGGTCCGGATCGGAGTAGAAGTGGACCGCCCGCCCGTCCCGGCCACGCACCGTGTTGAACACGTCGAAGTTGCGCATCCGCTTGCCCTGGAGCGCGCCGAGCTCCAGCCAGATCTGGTGCATCTCGTTGCCCGGCCCGCTGCCGAGCAGCCAGCTCACACAGCAGTCGAGGGTGAAGTCGCCCCGGTCCCAGGCCGTGCAGGAGCCGCCCGGGATCTCGTGCATCTCCAGCACCCTGCTGCGATAGCCGTTCATCTGGGCGTAGCAGCCGGTGGAGAGCCCGCCGAGCCCTCCGCCGACGATCAGCATGGTCCTTCTGGTCATTCGGCCACCGCCGCCTTCCCGGCGTCGCCCCGCGGTTCGAGTCGTGGCAGCCGGCCCAGCTTCCCGGGATGCCACGGCCCGGCACCCTCGCTCGGCCAGGCCCGGAACTCCCGGCCCAGCTCGTCGCAGAGGAACTGGACCGCGTACCGGCCGCTGGTCGCGGCCCGGATCAAGCCGCCCATCCCGGTCCACTGCCCGGCCATCGAGAAGCCGCTCAGCCCCGGCAGCCGCATCCGGTCCCGGTCCACCAGCGCGGTCGACACGTCGTCGGCCTCGGAGAACGCCTTCCAGGCCAGGATGCTGCCGTAGGTGTTGCCGGTGTACCGCTCCGTCGTCGCCGGCGTCGCCACGTCCACCAGCTCGATCCGCTCCTCGAGGCCCGGATGACGCTCGGCCAGGAAGCCCCGCAGGAAGTCGACGACCTCCTGCTTGCGCTCCCGGTACGCCCGCCGGTCCGCCTTCCGCAGCTCCTGCCAGGACCGGTGGTCGGTGAAGTACGTGCAGTGCAGCACCGACTTCCCGGCCGGCGCGAAGCCGTCGGCGTAGTCGGACCGCCGCTGCACCACCAGACTGTGCTGGAGGCTTCCCGGCAGCGCCGCGCCCCGCTCCGGACCGAGGAGGTACGTGGTGCTGTGCGGCTCACCGGCGGGCAGCGGGCCGTCGATCCCGACGAACGCGGAGACCACCGCCGGGTACAGGTTGTCCGGCCGGTCCAGCAGCTCCGTGTACAGCCGCTCGGTGCGCGGGCTGCTCCACCGCCCCTCCAGCAGCCGGTCCAGCACCGTCGGCCCGTCGCAGGCGGCGATCACGTGGTCGGCGAAGTGCTCCTGCCCGTCCCGCAGCCTCACGCCGACCGCCCGCCCGTCCTCGACGAGGATCCGCTCCACCCGGGCGCGGTAGCCGATGTGCCCGCCGAGCCCCGTGTACCGCTCCTCCACGGACCGGGCCAGACCCAGCGAACCGCCCTCCGGGAAGCCCGCGTTGCCGTTGAAGGCGCAGGACATCGTGAAGAGGAAGGGGAGCAGCGGGAAGCCGGTCAGCTCCTGGAGGAACATGTTCGGGAACGCCTGGCGCAGCAGCGGGTCCTCGAAGCGGTCCGCGAACCGGCGCATGGGCGTGGCCGCGGTGCGCCAGTACAGCCGGAACGCCGGCAGGATCGCGAGCAGCGTGCGCGCCTTCTCCGCCAGGGACTTGAGCGGCGGCGGCTTCAGCTCCCAGTGCGGGTCGAGCCCCGCGAAGCGCCTGAGGTCCCGGCAGAACGCCCGGATCAGGCGCTCGTCGCCGGGCGAGAGCTCCAGCAGGTGCTCCTGGAGCCGGTCCGGGTCGTTGTAGAACGTGACGGACCGGCCGTCCTCCGTCACCACCCGGTTGAACTGGTCGAACAGGGTGATCCGCTTCCCGTCCAGCGCCCCGAGCTCGCGCCACACGTCGTTCGCCCCGGTCCCGGGTGCCGTGCCGATCAGCCAGTCGATGCAGTAGTCGAAGAGGTAGCCCTGCCGGGCCCAGGCGGTGCAGCAGCCCCCTGGCAGCACGTGCTTCTCGAAGATCCGGCTCTCCAGCCCGCTCATCTGCGCGTAGCAGCCGGCGGCCAGACCGGACATGCCCGCGCCGATGATGATCACCCGGGGCCGCCCGCCGGGAGGCCGGGCCTCCCAGCGGGGCCCGCCGTCACGCACGCCCATGGGTGGAACCTCCCGCCAGCAGCGCCCGGACCAGCTCCGCGTTCCCGTCGAGGAACGAGCCGTCGAGCATCTCGGCGTGCCGCCCGTGCCCCTCGCGTACGGTGCACCCGGCGGCGGTGACCCCGTGCCAGCCGCCGGGCTCGTCCGCCGCGAAGCGGAGCAGCTTGTCCTGGTCGGAGATCACCGCGATCGGCGCGCCGAGCACACCGAGCGACGGGTGGGCACCGCAGTGCGCCAGGTACTCGCGGGCCTGCTCCACGGTCTCCCGGGCGACGATCTCGGAACCGGTGTGCCGCCGCAGGTGCTCCGCGAGCTCCGCCTCGAACTCGGCCAGGTGCTCCTCGCCGAGGGCGACGGCCTCGGCGATCCGGTACGAGTCCATGATCAGCACGAGGTCCACCGCGCGGCCCCGCCGCTCCAGCTCCCCGGCGATCTCGAACGCGAGGTTGCCGCCGAGGGAGTAACCGAACAGCGTGTACGGCCCGCCCGGGTGCAGTTCCTCGGCCAGATCCGCGTACCGGGCCGCCTTGTCCGGACCCGACAGGTAGTTGAACGCGGCGAAGCGGTGCTCGGGCAGCCGCGCCGCGAGCTGCCGGTACACCAGCCCGTGCCCGCCCGCGGGCGGCAGGCAGAACACCGTCGCCGCCGGGTCCGCGCCCGGGTTGAACCACAGGTACGGCTCGGCGCCGGGCAGCCGCCCGGTGACGACGTCCTCCAGGGTGCGGGCCATGCCGTGCAGGGTGCTGGTCCGGAACAGCCGCCCGACCGGCACCGACGCGTTGAACTCGGTCCGCAGGTGGTGGATCAGTTCGATCAGCTTGATCGAACTGCCGCCCGCCTCGAAGAAGTCGTCCCGCAGCCCCGGCCGCTCCAGCCCGAGCAGCGATCGCCAGTGCGCCGCCATCCGCGTCTCGTACAGCGTCACCGGCGGTTCGTACCGCTCCGGTCCCGCCTCCGCGCGCGGCTCCGGCAGCGCGCCGAGATCGACCTTGCCGTTCGCGGTCAGCGGCAGCGCGGACAGCTCCGTGAAGTGCGCCGGGATCAGATACGTCGGCAGCTGCTCCGCGAGGTGGCGGCGCAGCTTCCGGGCGTCGGCCACCGCGCCCGGCGCGGGCACGCAGTAGGCGCACAGCACGTTCTCGCCCGTCTCGTCCCGCCGTACCGTCACGCACACCTGCGCCAGTTCGGGCCGGGCGGCCAGCCGCGCCTCGACCTCCCCGGTCTCCACCCGGTGGCCGCGCACCTTCACCTGCCCGTCGGCCCGCCCGCGGAGGTGCAGCATCCCCTCCGCGTCCCAGTGCCCGAGGTCCCCCGTCCGGTACAGCCGTACGGGTTCGCCGCCCGGTTCGAGGGTCACGAACCGCTCGGCGGTCCGCTCCGGATCGCCCAGGTAGCCATCGGCGACGCCGGCGCCGCCGATCCACAGCTCACCGGCCACCCCCGGCGGCACCGGCTCGCCGTGCCGGTCGAGGACGTACAGCTCGCTGTTGGGCAGCGGCCGGCCGACCGGCACCATCCGGCCCGGCTCCAGCCCCTCCGCCGGTCCCTCGTAGTAGGCGCTGTCGATGGTGGCCTCGGTCAGCCCGTACGAGTTGACCACCCGGGTCCCCGGCCCGCACAGCGCGACGAGCCTCCGGTGCTCGCCCGCCCGCCAGGCGTCCGAGCCGACGATCACCAGGCGCATGAACTCCAGGCCCAGCCCCTCCCGCTCGCAGTGCGCCAGCAGCCCGCGCGCCACCGACGGCACGAACTCGCCGCAGTCCACGCCCTCCGCGCGCATGGTCCGGTAGAGCCGCGCGGTGTCGAAGAGGAGGTCCCGGCCGACGAGGACCAGCGTCCCGCCCGAGCACAGCGCCCGGACCAGGTCCCCGGTGAACACGTCGAAGGAGACGCCCGCCGTCTGCAGGTGCACCCGGACGTCGGTGTCCAGCCGGTACTCCTGCTGCCAGGCGACGAACACCGAGGCCAGGTTGCGGTGGCTGACCCGCACCGCCTTGGGGCGGCCGGTGGAACCCGAGGTGTGGATCACGTACGCCGTCTGGTCGAGGCCCACGGCCGGCTCCGGCCGCTCCTCGGTCCCCGGCCGGTCCAGCTCGTCGAGGGTGACCGGCCGTCCCGGCAGCCGGGCCGCCCCGCCCGGCCACCCGTCGGTCAGAACCAGCGTGGCCCCGGCGTTCTCCATCAGCTCGGCCAGCCGCTCCGCCGGGTGGTCCGGGTCCAGCGGCAGATACGCGCCGCCGGCCCGCCACACCGCGAGCAGCGCGATCACCAGCTCCGGCGACTTCGCGAGACGCACCGCCACCACCGTCCCGGCGCCGACGCCGCGTTCGCGCAGCGAGGCCGCCACGCGCCGCGAGCGCTGGTCCAGCTCCCGGTAGCCGAGCCGCCGCCCGCCCGGCACGGACACCGCGACCGCCTCCGGGAACTGCGCGGCGATCTTCCCGATCAGCTCGTGCACCGGCACGTCGTGGTCGATCCGTCGGCCGACGCCGCCGAACCCGGTGACGATCCGCTCCCGTTCCCCGGCCTCCAGCATCGGCAGCCGTCCCGCCGGACGCTCGCCGTCCGCGCGGGTCAGGCCGTCGAGGAGGTTTTGGTAGTGCGCGGCCATCCGACGCATCGTCGCCGCGTCGAACAGGTCGGTGTTGTACTTCAGCACGCAGTGGAAACGCCCGTCGGACCGGTCCTCGTACGCGGACAGCGTGACATCGAACTGCCCCTCTTCCTCCGGGAGTTCGATGTACTCCAGGGTGTACCCGAAGCGCTCCACGGCCACCTTGTGGGTGAGCAGGATGAACATCGCCTGGAAGACCGCCGAGCGGCTCGGGTCGTGCTGGAGGCCCAACTGCTCCACGAGCAGCACGAACGGGTACTCCTGGTTGTCGAGGCCCCCGAGGACCGTGTCCCGCACCCGGCCCAGCAGCTCGGCCACCGACGGCTCCCCGGCCAGGCTCACGTGCAGCGGCAGCGGATTGACGAAGTAGCCGTAGACGGAGGCGAACTCCTCCTCGGTGCGCCCGGTGACGGGGCTGCCGACCACGATCTCGTCCTGCCCCGACCAGCGGTGCAGCAGCAGGTAGTACGCGGTGAGCAGCACCGTGTACACGGTGACGTTGTGCTCCCGGGCCAGCGTCTGCACCCGGGCGCTGAGCTCGTCGTCGAGCTGGAAGAACTCGGAGGCGCCGTTGTCGGTCTGCACCGGCGGGCGTGGCCGGTCGGTGGGCAGTTCGAGCGCCGGGACCTCCCGCGGCAGGTGCTCCCGCCAGTACTCCAGCATCCGGTGCGCCTCGGGCCCGGCCAGGAAGCGGTTCCGCCGGTTGAGGAAGTCCAGGTAGCGGGCCCGGACCGGGGCCAGCTCCGCCGGCCGGCCGGTGCGCAGCCCGTGGTAGACCTCGAACAGCTCCTCGATGAAGGTGAAGGTGGAGATCGCGTCCGAGACGATGTGGTGGACCGCCTTCATCAGTACCCAGCGGTCCGGTGCCCGCCGGAACAGCCGCAGCCGCACCAGGGGGTCCCGCTCCAGGTCGTACGGCCTGCGGTACTCCGCCACCAGCCGGGCGCGGACCTCGTCCCAGGGCAGCCCGGACACATCGAGCAGACCGGTGTCGGCGACGGCCTCGGGCCGCACCCGCTGGACCGGACGCCCCTCCTCGGTGGTGATGTTGACGCGCAGGCTCGGATGCCGGGCGATCAGCGTCCGGAAGGCGTCGAACAGCAGCTCCGGGTCGAGCTCCGCGCGCACCTCCACCGCGCCGCCGATGTTGTACGCGAAGCCGTCCGGGTTGAGCTGCTGGAGGAACCACAGGGCCTGCTGGTTGTGGGTGAGCGGGTAGCACGACTCGTCGGTGAACAACTCCACCGCCGTCTCCGCCACCGGCCCCCCTGCCGCCGCGAGCTCGGTCAGCCCCGCGTGCAGCCGCTCGGTCAGCTCGCTCACCGGCCCGTTGCTGAGCAGCGCCACCACCGGCAGCGAGACCCCCAGCTCGGTGTGGGTCCGGGCCCGCAGCTCCATGGCGAGCAGCGAGTCCAGACCGAGCGAGCCGAGCCGGGCGTCCGCGTCGACCAGCTCCGGCCGCACCCGCAGCACACCCGCCGCGAGGGCCGCGAACCGCTCGGCCACCAACGCCGTACGCCCCGCCTCGTCGGCGGCGCGGAACGCGTCGAGCAGACTGCCGCCCTGCCCCGCCGGGGCCTCCCGCGCCGCCGCGGCAGCGAGCGCCGACACCAGCGGCGGCGGGGTGGGATACCAGGACAGGAACACCGGCCAGTCCACCACCGTGGCCACCAGCAACTGGGCCCGGTCCTGCCCGATCACCCGCTCCAGGACCGCCATGCCCGCCTCCGGCGCCAGCGAGCTCATCCCGCGCGCGTCCCGGTAGTGGGCGACCAGCCCGAGCTCCTCGATCATGCCGGTGGCCCACGGCCCCCAGTCCAGGCTGAGCGCGGGCAGACCGAGCGCCCGGCGGTGATGGGCGAGCGCGTCCAGGAACGCGTTCCCGGCCGCGTAGTTGACCTGACCGGCCGTGGTCAGCAGCGAGGCGACCGACGCGAACAGCACGAAGTGCTCGACCGGCTCCTCGCGCAGCAGCCGGTGCAGCAGGTACCCGCCGTGCACCTTCGGCCCGTAGCCCGCGTCGAAGGCTTCGCGGTCCAACGACGGCAGCAGGACGTCCCGCACCTGCCCCGCGAGGTGGAACACGCCCCGCACCGGAGGCAGACCGGCGGCCCGGCGCCCGGCCAGCCAGCCCTCCATGGCCGCCGCGTCGGTCACGTCGACCGCGGCGACCAGCACCTCCGCGCCGAGCGCCTCGAGCTCGCGCAGGACCGCGACCCGCCGCCCCTCGGGGCCGCCCGGATCGAGCCCCCGCCACGCGCCGCGCTCCGGCACGCCGGTGCGGCCGAGCAGGACCAGGCGACGGGCCCCGCGCCGGACCAGGGTGCGGCAGAGCAGCCGCCCCAGCGCCCCGAACGCGCCCGTGACCAGATAGGCGCCGTCCGCGCGCAGCCGCAGCGGCAGCGGACGGGTCAGCCCCGCGGGCGGACGCAGCCGGCTGAGGTGCCGCCGCCCGGACCGCAGCGCGATCTCGCCCTCGCCGTCGTCCGCCGCGAGCGCGCGCAGCAGCGCCTCGGCCTCGCCGGGACCGCCGGCCGGGTCCAGATCGATCAGCTTGCCGCTGTGACCGGTGAGCTCCTGTTGCCACAGCACCCGGCCGATGCCCCAGGCGGGCGCGCCGAACGGCTCCACCGGCTCGCCCGGCACCACCGCCTGGGCGCCCCGGGTGACGATGTGCAGGCGCCCCTCCGGGCACGCCTCGGGCAGCACCTGGGCGAGCAGGACGAGCGAGTAGCCGCCGACCGTGCCGATCCCGTCGAGGTCCGCCGCGCCGACCGTGTCCAGCGGGGGCAGATCGAGGTTCCACAGATGCACCACGGCTGTGAACCCCGGCCCGAGTTCGTCGAACAGCCTGCGCAGATCGGCCGCCGAATCGGGCCGCACGGTCATGTGCCGGGCCCCGCTCCGGTACCGGCTGCCCGGGCGGACCAGCCGGCACCGCCCGCCGCGCGCCACGACCGCCTCGGCCATCCGCGCGCCGAGCCCGCCCTCGTCGGCGAAGACCACCAGGTCGGGCGCGGGGGAGCCGTCGTCCCCGGTCCCCTCGGCGGTCCCGCCGTCCTCCGGCGCCTCGGCGGGCGTCTCCTCCCAGACCACCTCGGCCAGCCAGCCGTCGATGGTGCCGAGCTTCACCGAGGAGGCCGCCCGGTCCACCGCCGCCGCGCGGAAGCCGCTGATCCGGCCGAGCGGCGTCCCGTCCTCGGCGTACAGGGCGAGGTCGCCGACCAGTTCCTCGCCGCTCTCCGCGGTCACCGTCGCGTGCGCCCACAGGGCCCGGTCGCCGACCGCGTCCAGCCGCAGCTCCGCGATGCCGACGGGCAGCCGGATCCCCGCGGAGGGGCCGCCGTCCGGCGTCATCGCGGTGAGCATGGTCTGGAAGCAGGCGTCCAGGAGCACGGGGTGCACATGGCAGTCCGCGGCCCCGTCGCCCATGCCCGGGGTGGGCCGGATCAGCGACAGCGCCTCGCCGGGCGCCGTCCACACCTCGTCGATCGCCCGGAACGCCGGGCCGTAGTGGTAGCCGAGCGCCGCCAGCTCGCCGTAGCACGCCTCCCGGTCGAGCCGGCGCCCCGCCCGCGCCCGTACCGCGTCCGTGTCCAGCGGTTCCGCGAGCCGGCGTGGCTGCCCGGTGCGGACGACCCCGCTCGCGTGGACCGTACGGTCCAAAGCCCCGGTCCCGGAACCGGTGAGGGAGGCGATGGTGAACCCGGCCTCCTCCGGTGCGAAGGCGAGCTGGACGGTCGTCGCCTCGCCGTCGGGCAGGAACAGGGCCCGGGAGAACTCGACGTCGGCCAGGGTCGCCGTGTCGCCGCCGGTCAGCGCCCGGACCGCCTGCGCGGCCATCTCCAGGTACCCGGCGGCCGGGAAGACCGTGCTGTCCTCGATCCGGTGGTCGGCCAGGTACGCCAGCCGCTCGGTGTCCAGGCGGCTCTCCCAGGTCGGCTGCAGCGCGGAGGTCCGCCGGCCGAGCAGCGGGTGGTCCAGCCGGCCGAGCCGGATCTGTTCCACCGGCGCGGGCTCCACCCAGTACCGCTCCCGCTGCCACGGATAGCCCGGCAGCGGCACCGGCCGCCCCACGGGCTGGAGCACCGACCAGTCCACGTCGACGCCCAGCGTGTACAGCTCCGCGAGGGAGCGGGCGAACCGCTCGGGCTCGTCCTCCCGGCGCCGGATCGACGGCAGCGTCACCCCCTCGACGGCCCGGCCCTCCAGGCACTCCCGGATCGAGTGGCCGAGCACCGGGTGCGGACCGATCTCCAGGAACAGCGTGTACCCGTCGTCGACGAGCCGGTCGACCGCGGCACGGAACCGGACGGGCCGCCGGACGTTCTCCCACCAGTACGCGGCGTCCAGCTCCGGCCCCAGCGCACGCCCCTCGCGAGCGGTCAGGTAGAGCGGGAGACCGGCGGCGCGCGGCGCGATCCCGGCCAGCGCCTCGTGCAGCTCGGCCTTGATCGGGTCCATCCGCACGCTGTGGTACGGCACTTCGACGTCGAGGAACCGGGCGAAGACCTGCTCCCGCTCCAGCCGCCCGGCGAGCTCCTCAAGGGTGCCCCGGTCCCCGGACAGCGTCACCGACGCCGGGCTGTTCACGGCGGCGACCGACACCTGGTCCCGGTACGGGCGGACCAGCCGCTCGGCCTCCTCCTCGGACAGGTTCGCCGCCAGCATCACACCGGTGCCCGCGAGCCGGTGCTGGAGGGCGCTGCGCGCCAGCGCGATCCGGACGGCGTCCTCCAGGCCGTACACCCCGGCCCGGTGGAAGGCCGCGATCTCGCCGGTGCTGTGCCCGACGACGGCGTCCGGCCGCACCCCGTGGTGTTCCCACAACGCCGCCAGCCCCGCCTGGACGGCGAAGTTGGCGGGCTGGGCGAGCCAGGTCTCGGCCATCCGGGACTCCGCCTCGGGCCGGGTCAGCTCGTCGAGCAGCGACCAGCCCGCCTGGCGCCGGACCTCCCGGTCGCAGCGCTCGACCGCCTCCCGGAACACGGGCTCGGCGTCCAGGAGCTCGCGCCCCATGCCCCACCACTGCGGCCCCATGCCCGTGAACACCCACACCAGCCGCTGCGCCCCGGGCTCCCGGACGCGGCCCCGCACGGCCCGGGGGTGCTGCTCCCCGCGCTCGCAGGCGGCCAGTACCTCGTCGAGGGAGCCGGGCGGGCCGAGGGGGGAGTGGACGACGGCGAGGCGCTCCTCGAAGTGCTGGCGGCGGTGGGCCAGGGTGTGCCCGAGGTCCGCGAGGGGCACTCCGGCGGCAAGTTCGCGGCGGAGGCCCGCGGCCAGTTCGGCCGGGCCCGACGCGTGCCGGGCGCTCAGCGGGAGGACCGAGCGGGCGGGCGTCCGGACCGTCGCGCGCGGCTCCTCCGGCGGGCGGGGCGGCGCCTCCTCCAGCAGGACGTGGGCGTTGGTGCCGCCGAAGCCGAAGGAGTTGACGCCTGCCCGCGCGGGTCCCTCGTGCTCCGGCCAGTCGACCGGTGCGGTCGGGATCTCGAAGGGCAGCGCGGCGAAGTCGATGGCGGGGTTGGGCTGTTCGAGGTTCAGGTGGGGTGGGATGCGGCGGTGCCGGAGGGCCAGCGCCGTCTTGATCAGGCCCGCGACGCCGGCGGCGGCCTCCGTGTGCCCGATGTTGGTCTTGACCGAGCCGACGTAGCACCGCGCGCCGGGCGCCCGGCCCTGCGCCAGCACCCGGCCCAGCGCCCGCGCTTCGATCGGGTCGCCGACGGGGGTGGAGGTGCCGTGCGCCTCGACGTACTGGAGGCTGCCCGGTGTCACTCCCGCCTCGGCGCAGACCCGCTCGATGAGCGTGGCCTGGGCGTCGGCGCTGGGCACGGTGACGCCGTTGGTGCGTCCGTCCTGGTTCACCCCGCTGCCGATCACCACGGCGTGCACCGGGTCGCCGTCGCGCAGCGCGTCCGAGAGGCGCTTGAGCGCCACGACGCCGACGCCCTCGGCCCGTACGTAGCCGTCGGCGGAGGCGTCGAAGGCGCGGGAGCGTCCGTCGGGGGAGAGGAAGCCGCCCTTGGTCTCGGCGATGGTGTACTGCGGCGCGAGGTGCAGCAGGGTGCCTCCGGCCAGGGCGAGTTCGCTCTCGCCGCGCTGCAGGCTCTGGCAGGCCAGGTGGACCGCGACCAGGGAGGAGCTGCACGCCGTGTCGATCGAGACGCTGGGGCCGCGGAAGTCGAGGCAGTGCGAGATGCGGTTCGAGACCATCGTCATCATCGTGCCGGTCGCGGTGTGCGCGGCCAGCGTCTCGAAGCCGAGGTCGGCGAACTGCAGGATCTTGTAGTCCAGGGTGAAGGCGCCGATGAAGACGCCGACGTCCCGCCCGGCCAGTTCGGCGGGCCGCTGCCCGCCGTCCTCCAGCGCCTCCCAGGACACCTCCAGGAGCTTGCGCTGCTGCGGATCCATGTGCTCGGCCTCGCGCGGGCTGATCCCGAAGAAGTGGGGGTCGAACTCGTCGAAGCCGTCGATGTAGCCGCCCCGTCCGCCGGTCAGCCGGCCCGGCTTGGCCCGGTCGCGGCTGCCGAGGGTCGTGGTGTCGTACCGGTCCGCCGGGGTGGGGACGAGACAGTCCCGGCCTTCGATCAGATTGCGCCAGAAGGACCGGTGGTCACCCGCGTGTCCGGGGAGCCGGCAGCCGATGCCGATGATGGCGACCTTGTCGCGGTGGGCGGCGCTGGGTGAGTCCGTCATGGTCCAATCCGGTGGAGACGACGCCTCGGTACGGGCCGGGCGGGGGTGTATGGGGGTACGGCGCGGTACGGGGCGGGGAGGCCGCGGTACGGAGCGGGTGTGCGCGGTACGGGGGACTACGCGGTGTGGGGAGGGCGGCGCACGGGGTGGAGCAGGCTGGCGACGATCGAGCCGGTCTCCGGGAACGTGGCGCGGTCCTTGACACCGACGATCGCCGGGCGGCGGTCCGGTCGCCAGGTGAAACTGCCGAAGAGGCGGTCCCAGACCGAGAGGTCCACGCCGAAGTGACCGGCCTCGGCCAGGTCGGCGCTGTGGTGCAGCCGGTGTTGCTCGGGGCCGGCCAGGACGTGGTGGAGCGGACCGAGTCGGACGTCCACGTTCGCGTGCACGAAATAGCCTTGGACAAGGGTGAAGAGCGCCACCGCGAAAAGGCAGTCGGCGGAGAATCCGAGAAATCCCAGTGTCAATTGGACCGTGCCCTGTTTGAAGGCGACATCCAGTAGGTGGTTGACGCCATTATTGGCGACGTTCACTTTTCCCGGGACGTGATGAATTCCGTGTACCTTCCACAGCCACCGATTGGAATGCGCCCAGCGGTGGGCGAGGTAGCCGGTCAGCGAGGAGGCCAGCAGCGCGAGGGGCACCTCGGCCCCGAGCGCGAGCCCCGGTCCCGTGACGGGGGTCGCGGCCAGAACGGCCGCGACGACCGACTGGCCGAGCACGGCGCCGACCATGGTGAACCCGAAATAGGCTGCGTACCAGCACAGTTCCCGGCCGCTTGGGTGCCAGTCGGTCCGGTGCGGGATCAGCCGCTCCAGCGCCGCGAGATAGACGATGGTGCCGATCAGGAAGAGCTGGACGGCCCGGCCCCGGTCCCAGTCGAAGCGCAGAACCGAGGTGAAGAGCCAGACTGCGGACAGGAGCAGAATCGGGTACGCGGCATAGCGAAGACACTCGCGGGCGGACGCGCCAGTGGTCCACGCAGTCGCCGGCAGCGACCCCGTATCGGGTCGATCTTCCATACGGAGAATCTCCATCACATCCGAATAGGGAGTTCGCAGAGTAGCAGCGGACGTGAGGGGCCGTGAATGAGGGAACGGCGTTTTTTGGCCAGCGCGGTAAGGGGGGCGCACGAGGGTAATTTATAAGAAGAAGTTCTTTTTTATTGTCCGGTGCCCGTGGGGCGGTATGGAGGGCGCGGGGTGCCGGTGACCGGAAGTAACGATTCCGCACTCGCGGGGGCGGCGCCGGCCATGCCGGTCGCCACCCGCGTAAAGAGCGGTTACCGCGGGGTCCAGGCCCGGCGGATATGCCCGAAACCATCGTCCCGTGAGGGCGCGTGTGGGGCCACGGGCGGAACGCGAGCGGTACAACTCGAGCGACCGGACCGCACAGGAGCCCGCAAGGAGAGAATGGCCCGGGTATACGGGCCCACCCCACCTGGCGGCCCGTCAACGTTGCATGCGATCGAACAAGGAGCGACTCTGTCGGGGATCTTGTGCGCGCGGCTCATTCGCCTTGCCGCCACCAGCATTCCCAGGTCAGGCCGCGGGCATCGAGGTACTGCTGGAAGGTCGTGGGGCGTCGGGGGCGGTGGGGGTGGCGAGTTGTGCGTGAGGCGAGGCGTTCGATGTTGATGGCGATGCCGGTCAGGACGTGCTGCACGTGTGTCTTGCGGTGGCCGTGGCAGCGGCTGCGGCGGGCCCGGTGTCCGTTGGGGCATGGCCCATGATGTCGGTCGGACAGATGGTGCGGGGCGTGACAGGTGAGCGGGCGTCCGGAGCCGACGGGGGCGGATCCGATGGGTGACATGGCTTTGGCGGCCTGTTCACCGGCTGTCGGTCATGACGCTCGTTTGACGCTCCAGGCAGCCACACGCAGGACGACGAGCTGAGAGATGGTCTCTGACCTCGGCTTTTCCATCACGTGCTCAGCCCGACAGCTTTTCGATGACTCATCATGCGAAGAACGCGGCGCCGGAAGTCGTCGCTCCTGGTTCAAAGTCGCCAGAGAAGTCCCAGGGACTCCGCCACACCCCGCCTCGACTCGCGTTTGTGCAGGTCAGAAGGGGTGTGGCGGTGCCATTTTTGCAGGCTTTCAGATGTCCCGGAAGATCTCGATCTGCGCCCCCACCGAGTTCAGCCGCTCCGCCAGCTCCTCGTAGCCGCGGTTGATCACGTACACGTTGCGCAGCACCGACGTGCCCTCCGCCGCCATCATCGCGAGGAGGACGACCACCGCCGGGCGCAGGGCCGGCGGGCACATCATCTCGGCCGCGCGCCACCTCGTCGGGCCCTCGACCAGGACGCGGTGCGGGTCCAGGAGTTGGAGGCGGCCGCCGAGGCGGTTGAGGTCGGTGAGGTAGATGGCGCGGTTGTCGTAGACCCAGTCGTGGATCAGGGTCTGGCCGTGGGCCGAGGCCGCGATGGCCGCGAAGAAGGGGACGTTGTCGATGTTGAGGCCCGGGAACGGCATCGGGTGGATCTTGTCGATCGGCGCCTCCAGCTTGGAGGGGCGGACCGTCAGGTCGACCAGCCGGGTGCGGCCGTTGTCCGCCGCGTACTCCGCCGTGCGGTCGCAGTCGACGCCCATCTCCTCCAGGACCGCGAGCTCGATCTCCAGGAACTCGATGGGCACCCGGCGGATCGTCAGCTCCGACTCGGTGACGACGGCGGCGGCGAGCAGGCTCATCGCCTCGACCGGGTCCTCGGAGGGGGAGTAGTCGACGTCCACGTCGATGTCCGGCACCCCGTGCACCGTGAGGGTCGTCGTGCCGACGCCCTCCACGCGTACGCCCAGTGCCTCCAGGAAGAAGCAGAGGTCCTGGACCATGTAGTTGGAGGAGGCGTTGCGGATGACCGTGGTGCCGTCGTGGCGGGCGGCGGCCAGCAGGGCGTTCTCGGTCACGGTGTCGCCGCGCTCGGTCAGCACGATGGGGCGTCCCGGCGTGACGGAGCGGTCGACGCGGGCGTGGTAGATGCCCTCGGTCGCGGCGATGTCCAGGCCGAAGCGGCGCAGCGCGATCATGTGCGGCTCGATCGTGCGCGTACCGAGGTCGCAGCCGCCCGCGTACGGCAGCTTGAAGGCGTCCATGCGGTGCAGCAGCGGGCCGAGGAACATGATGATGGAGCGCGTACGGCGGGCGGCGTCCGCGTCGATCGCGTCCATGTCCAGCCGGGCCGGCGGGACGATCTCCAGGTCCGTGCCGTCGTTGATCCAGCGGGCCCGCACGCCGATGGAGCTGAGCACTTCGAGGAGGCGGTAGACCTCCTCGATGCGGGCGACCCGGCGCAGCACCGTACGGCCCTTGTTGAGCAGCGAGGCGCAGAGCAGCGCCACACAGGCGTTCTTGCTCGTCTTGACGTCGATGGCGCCGGAGAGGCGGCGCCCGCCGACCACGCGCAGGTGCATGGGGCCGGCGTAGCCGAGTGACACGATTTCGCTGTCGAGTGCTTCACCGATGCGGGCGATCATCTCAAGGCTGATGTTTTGATTGCCGCGCTCGATGCGGTTCACGGCGCTCTGGCTGGTACCGAGCGCCTCGGCGAGCTGACTCTGCGTCCAGCCCCGGTGCTGACGGGCGTCACGGATGAGCTTGCCGATACGTACGAGGTAGTCATCTGACATACCGAAAGGCTATCTCAGATATGAGATGACGCTCGCGTGGGGTGTGCCGTTCGGGTGAGAGTGGTGTGCCGGGCGGGGCGAACGGGTGAAGGGCGCGGCCCCGAAACCCCCTCGCGCCCGCGCCCCGTCGCTTCTAGGGTCCCGCCTCATGCACACACTCTCCGTCAACATCGGCCACCCCCGCCCCAACCCCTGGAAGGGGCTCGGCGCGACCGGCATCGACAAGCGGCCCGTCGAGGGGCCCGTCGCGGTGACCGCCCCCGGCCCCAAGGGCACCGGCGCCGTCGGGCTGGCCGGCGACCGCGTTTACGACGTGAAGCACCACGGCGGCACCGACCAGGCGGTCTACGCCTACGCGCGCGAGGACCTGGACGGCTGGGAGGCCGAGCTGGGCCGGCCGCTGGCCCACGGGGTGTTCGGCGAGAACCTGACCACCCTCGGCGTGGACGTCAACGGCGCCCTGATCGGGGAGCGGTGGCGGATCGGGCCCGACGTGGTCCTGGAGGTGTCGTGCTCGCGGATACCGTGCGGGACCTTCCAGGGCTGGCTGGAGCGGGACGGCTGGATCAAGCGGTTCACCCGGGCGGCCCTGCCCGGCGCGTACCTCCGCGTGATCGAACCCGGCGAGGTCCGCTCCGGCGACCGCGTGGAGATCGTGCGCCGGCCCGCCCACGAGGTGACCGTCGCGCTGGAGTTCCGGGCCATGACCCTGGAGCCGGAGCTGCTGCCGCTCCTCGCCGCGGCCGACGCGCTGCCCGAGGAGACCAAGGAGCTGATCCGCCGCCGGACGCGCGCCACACCGCCCACGGGGGGCGCCCGGACATGACCCGTCCGCGGTCATGTACTAGAGTTATCTCGACATCGAGATATATGCCGAAGGCGCACAGCGGGCGCCGCACGGTAAGGGTTACCTAACTAAGCCTTACCTCAGCGGATGGCCCGGTGGTCCGAGGCGGCACCACGCGGCGCCCGCCGTGGTGAGGCGCGGCGCGGAGTTACGCGCACATTGATGAAGGAGACTGTCGTGTCGGCGAACAGCTTCGACGCCCGCAGCACGCTGCGCGTGGGCGACGAGTCGTACGAGATCTTCAGGCTGGACAAGGTCGAGGGCTCCGCGCGCCTCCCCTACAGCCTCAAGGTCCTGCTGGAGAACCTGCTCCGCACGGAGGACGGCGCGAACATCACCGCCGACCACATCCGCGCGCTCGGCGGCTGGGACTCCCAGGCGCAGCCCAGCCAGGAGATCCAGTTCACGCCGGCCCGCGTGATCATGCAGGACTTCACCGGTGTGCCCTGCGTCGTGGACCTCGCGACCATGCGTGAGGCCGTCAAGGAGCTCGGCGGCGACCCGGAGCGGATCAACCCGCTCGCCCCGGCCGAGCTGGTCATCGACCACTCCGTCATCGCCGACAAGTTCGGCACGAAGGACGCCTTCGGCCAGAACGTCGAGCTGGAGTACGGCCGCAACAAGGAGCGCTACCAGTTCCTGCGCTGGGGCCAGACCGCGTTCGACGAGTTCAAGGTCGTCCCGCCGGGCACCGGCATCGTCCACCAGGTCAACATCGAGCACCTGGCCCGTACGGTCATGGTCCGCGGCGGCCAGGCGTACCCCGACACCCTCGTCGGCACCGACTCGCACACCACCATGGTCAACGGCCTCGGCGTGCTGGGCTGGGGCGTCGGCGGCATCGAGGCCGAGGCCGCGATGCTCGGCCAGCCGGTCTCCATGCTCATCCCGCGCGTCGTCGGCTTCAAGCTGACCGGCGAGCTGCCGGCCGGCACCACCGCCACCGACCTCGTGCTGACCATCACCGAGATGCTCCGCAAGCACGGCGTCGTCGGCAAGTTCGTCGAGTTCTACGGTGAGGGCGTCGCCGCCACCTCGCTCGCCAACCGCGCCACCATCGGCAACATGTCGCCGGAGTTCGGCTCCACCGCCGCGATCTTCCCGATCGACGACGAGACCCTGAACTACCTGCGCCTGACCGGCCGTGACGCCCAGCAGGTCGCCCTCGTCGAGGCGTACGCCAAGGAGCAGGGCCTCTGGCTGGACCCGGCCGCCGAGCCCGACTTCTCCGAGAAGCTGGAGCTCGACCTCTCCACGGTCGTCCCCTCCATCGCCGGCCCGAAGCGCCCGCAGGACCGCATCGTCCTCGCCAACGCCAAGGCCCAGTTCGCCCAGGACGTCCGCAACTACGTCTCGGACGACGAGGAGGCGGGCAAGGAGTCCTTCCCGGCCTCCGACTCGCCGGCCGCCTCCAACGGCGTCCCGTCGAACCCGGTCACCGTCACCGCCCCCGACGGCACCACGTACGAGCTGGACCACGGCGCCGTCACCGTCGCCGCGATCACCTCCTGCACCAACACCTCGAACCCGTACGTCATGGTCGCCGCCGCGCTCGTGGCGAAGAAGGCCGTCGAGAAGGGCCTGACCCGCAAGCCGTGGGTCAAGACCACCCTCGCCCCGGGCTCGAAGGTCGTCACCGACTACTTCGACAAGGCGGGCCTGACCCCGTACCTCGACAAGGTCGGCTTCAACCTCGTCGGCTACGGCTGCACCACCTGCATCGGCAACTCCGGCCCGCTGCCGGAGGAGGTCTCCAAGGCGGTCAACGACCACGACCTGGCCGTGACCTCGGTGCTCTCCGGCAACCGCAACTTCGAGGGCCGGATCAACCCCGACGTCAAGATGAACTACCTTGCGTCCCCGCCGCTGGTCGTCGCGTACGCCATCGCCGGTTCGATGAAGGTCGACATCACCAAGGACGCCCTCGGCGTCGACCAGGACGGCAACGCCGTCCACCTCGCGGACATCTGGCCGACCGAGGCCGAGGTCAACGACGTCGTGGCGAACGCCATCGGCGAGGACATGTTCAACAAGTCCTACCAGGACGTCTTCGCGGGCGACGCCCAGTGGCAGGCGCTGCCGATCCCGACCGGCAACACCTTCGAGTGGGACTCCGAGTCCACCTACGTGCGCAAGCCCCCGTACTTCGAGGGCATGACCATGGAGACCTCGCCGGTCGAGGACATCACCGGCGCCCGGGTCCTGGCCAAGCTGGGCGACTCGGTCACCACCGACCACATCTCCCCGGCCGGTGCGATCAAGGCCGACACCCCGGCCGGTCAGTACCTCACGGAGCACGGCATCGAGCGTCGTGACTTCAACTCCTACGGCTCGCGCCGTGGTAACCACGAGGTCATGATCCGCGGCACGTTCGCCAACATCCGCCTGCGCAACCAGATCGCGCCGGGCACCGAGGGCGGCTTCACCCGCGACTTCACCCAGGACGGCGGTCCGGTGTCGTACATCTACGACGCCTCGCAGAACTACCAGGCCGCCGGCACCCCGCTGGTCATCCTGGCCGGCAAGGAGTACGGCTCCGGCTCGTCCCGCGACTGGGCGGCCAAGGGCACCGCGCTCCTCGGCGTCAAGGCCGTCATCGCCGAGTCCTACGAGCGCATCCACCGCTCGAACCTCATCGGCATGGGCGTGCTGCCGCTCCAGTTCCCGGAGGGCCAGACCGCCGAATCCCTCGGCCTGACCGGCGAGGAGACCTTCTCCGTCACCGGCGTCACCGAGCTGAACGACGGCACGACCCCGCGCACGGTCAAGGTCACCACCGACACCGGTGTGGAGTTCGACGGCGTCGTCCGCATCGACACCCCCGGTGAGGCGGACTACTACCGCAACGGCGGCATCCTGCAGTACGTGCTCCGCAGCCTGATCCGCAAGTAAGCGGACCGGCTCCAGTACGGCGAGAGGGCCGCATCCCCGGCGACGGGGGTGCGGCCCTCTCTCATGTTCCGGCAGGAACTACGAAGCGACTACCGGGTGGCTCAGAACAGGAACTTGTAGCTGTCCCAGCCGCTCGTGCCGATCAGGACCTTGGCCTTGTACGGGGCCGTGGCGTTGCCCGTGCCCTTGTACAGGTACAGCTCGCCGCCCTTGCGGGCGATGAGGTCGGTCTTGCCGTCCAGGTCGACGTCGCCGGTGGAGACCAGACGGTTGTACTGGTTCCAGCCGCTGCCGATCTGGGTGCGCTTGGCGAACGGCGCGGTCTGGCTGCCGGTGCCCTTGTACAGCCACAGGACGCCGGCCTTGTCGCGGGCGACGACGTCGTTCTTGCCGTCGCCGTTCAGGTCGCCGTTGCCGGCGATCTCGCTGTAGATGTCCCAGCCGTAGCCCACCTTGATGCGCTTGGTGACCTTGCCGTCGCCGTACCCGAGGTACACGAACAGGTCGCCGTTGGTGGCGCGGGCGAGGATGTCGCCGGCGGCGGCTCCGCCGATCTGCCCCGGGGAGACGATCTTGTTGTAGATGTTCCAGCCGTAGCCGATCTTGATGGCCGACGAGTCGAACTTCAGGTAGCCCATGTCCCCGTTGTCCTCGCGGAACCAGAGACCGTCGCTCTCGCCGTCGGCCTGGTGGCCGACCTGCATCATCGCGGTGACGCCGACCCAGCCCGAGCCCGAGTTCGTGCGGGCGGTGAGACCACCCTTGCCGTTCGGGGCGTACGAGTAGGCGGTGCCCGCGGAGTTCACGGCGTACAGCGCGAACGACGGGGTGACCGCGGCGGCCGAGGTCGTCGCCGCCGCCGGCTGGTCTGCCGCCGCACCGAGCGAGGGCTGCGGGGCGTCGGCGGCCACGGCGGAGGTGCCGGTGGCGACGAGGGCGGCGGTGAGCGCCGCGGCTGCCGCGCGAGCGGCTATGCGCATGTGGTGCCGGCCAGTGGTTTTGGCCACAAGTACTCCATGGATCGTGAAGTGGGACGTGGCCCGCCGCGCACAGGCGGCGGGCCACCGTTTCAGCCGAATCGTGTCACGATTTCCGGCGCGAAACCTTCACGTTTCGTCATGAGTGTGTAACCACCGTGACCGGCTCAGAAGAAGAGGCGGTACGTGTTCCAGCCCGAGGTGCCGATGAGGGCCTTCGACTTGTACGGAGCGGCCGCGTTGCCGGTGCCCTGGTACAGGTACAGCTCACCCTTGGCGTTGCGCGCGACCAGGTCGGTGATGCCGTCCATGGTCAGGTCACCGGCGGCGAAGAGGGTGTTGTACTGGTTCCAGCCGCTGCCGATCCTGGTGCGCTTGGCGTACGGCGCCTTCTGGTCGCCGGTGCCCTTGTACAGCCACAGGACGCCGGCCTTGTCGCGGGCGACGACGTCGTTCTTGCCGTCGCCGCTCAGGTCGCCGTTGCCGGCGATCTGGGTGTAGATGTCCCAGCCGTAGCCGACCTTCAGGCGCTTGGTGACCTTGCCGTCGCCGTAGCCCAGGTACAGGTAGACGTCGCCCTTGGTGTCGCGGGCGAGCAGGTCGCCGGCCTCGGCGCCGCCGAACTGGCCGACCGAGACGACGGTGTTGTAGGTGTCCCAGCCGTAACCGACCTTGATGGAAGGAGAGTTGCCCTCGTAGTACCAGATGTTGCCCGAGGTGCCGAGCTGCCAGCGGCCGTCCGCGAGATTGTCCGCGTCGTTGTCCACCAGGCCGACGAACTCGAGGCCCGTCATGCCGGTCTCGAACTCGACGCGCGGCGAGAGGGTGCCGTCACCCTGCGGCACGTAGGTGTACGCGGTGCCGGAGCTGTTGAGGCCGTAGAGGCCGAACATGGGCGCGTCGCCGACATCGGCGGCGGAGGCGGAGGTGGCGGCAGCGCCGGTGGCGACCAGGGCCGCGGTTATCGCGGCGGCGGCGAGACGGGCGGCAGCCCGGCCGGGCCGACGGCCAGAAATCTTGGCCACGTGTGTTCTCCATGGATGGTGGGGCGAGGCGTGACGCGCCGCGGGATACGGGGACACGCCACGGAATTGGAGTGATCCTTTCACGAGTCCCTCACGTCTCCAAGGGTTTGACGAAATGCGGCCGACGCAGCGACTTCGCCCCGGTATGCGGACGTCGCGGGAGGGCCGACGGCCCGTCGTCCGGGGAGGCATGCGTACACCGGTGCATGCCGGGCAGGCGGAAGTCAGCTTCCCGAAACCAGTCGGACAGCGGTAGAAGAGGAGTTGTCGTGTCATTTCTGTGGGCCATCATCGCGGGACTCGTCATCGGCCTGCTGGCCAAGCTGGTCGTCCCCGGCCGTCAGCCCATCCCCCTGTGGCTGACCGTCCTGCTCGGTATCGTCGGCGCCATCGCCGGCAACGCCCTCGCCACCGCCTTCGGTGTGCGGGACACCGGGGGCATCGACTGGATCCGCCACATCTTCCAGATCGGTGTCGCCGCCGTGCTCATCGCCTTCATCAGCCCGGTGTGGGCCCGACGACGCGCCTGACCGGCGCCGTACGGCGAACGCCCTGCCCACCGTCACACGCGGTGGGCAGGGCGTTCGCCGTGTCGCGGGCGCCGGTGTCAGGCCCGGTGCGCCGCGATCAGCCCCTGATACCAGCGATAGCTGTCCTTCGGGGTGCGCTCCTGGGTGTCGTAGTCGACCCGGATGACGCCGAACCGCTTCGCGTACCCGAGGGCCCACTCGAAGTTGTCGAGCAGCGACCACACGTAGTAGCCCCGCACGTCGACGCCCGCGTCCATCGCCGCCCGCAGCGCCGTCAGATGCGTACGCAGGTACTCCACCCGGTCCGCGTCCCGCACCGAGCCGTCCGGCTCCACGGTGTCGAACTCCGCCGAGCCGTTCTCCGTGATGTGCACCGGCGGCAGCGCGTCCCCGTAGGTGTCCTTCAGCGCCGTCAGCAGGTCGGTGAAGGACTCCGGGACGACCGGCCAGCCCATCGCCGTCTTCCGCACGTCCGGGTATCCGGTCTCGGCGTACCGGTTGTCCGTGGCGACCCGCAGCGCCGGGTCCGGCTCGCGGTGCGGGGCGTCGGCGACCACGATCGGGCGGTAGTAGTTGATGCCCAGGAAGTCCAGGGGCTGGGAGATCAGCTCCAGGTCGCCCTCGCGCCGGAAGTCCTGCCCGGTGATCAGCTCGCCCCAGGTCTCCTCCTCGGTGGCCGGGTAGCGGCCCGCGAGGATCGGCTCGGTCCACACCAGGTTGTGCTGGGTGTCCGCGCGGACCACCGCGGCCCGGTCGGCGTCCGTCGGGGCGGCCGGCACGTTGCGGTCCAGGTTGAGCGTGATGCCCGCCTCCCGGACGCCCGCCGCCCGCAGCGCCTTCATCGCCAGGCCGTGGCCGACGAGCAGGTGGTGCGCGGCGGCCAGGGCGCCGCGCCCCTCCTTGGCACCGGGCGCGTGCCGGCCCACGGAGTAGCCGAGGAACGCGCTGCACCACGGCTCGTTCAGGGTGATCCAGCGCGGCACCCGGTCGGCCAGGTGCTCCGCCACGACCGCCGTGTACTCGCCGAACCGCTCGGCCGTCTCCCGCACCCGCCAGCCGCCCCGGTCCTCCAGGGCCTGCGGCAGATCCCAGTGGTAGAGGGTGGCAGCCGGCTCGATGCCCGCCTCCAGGAGCTCGTCCACCAGCCGGGAGTAGAAGTCCAGGCCCTTCGGGTTCACCGCCCCGGAGCCCTCCGGCAGGATGCGCGACCAGGCGATCGAGAAGCGGTACGAGTCCACGCCCAGCTCACGCAGCAGCGCCACGTCCTCCGGGTAGCGGTGGTAGTGGTCGCAGGCCACGTCACCGGTGTCGCCGCCGTCCGTCTTCCCGGGCGTGTGGCTGTAGGTGTCCCAGATGGACGGGCCGCGGCCGTCCTCCCGCGCGGCGCCCTCGATCTGGTACGAGGCCGTGGCCGCGCCGAAGACGAAGCCGGGCGGGAACACGGGGAAGTCAGTCATGGAAAACCCTCCGGGGTTCGGGGTGCGGTTACTTGACCGATCCGCCGGTGATCCCGGCGGCGATGTACTTCTGCGAGAGGACGAGCAGGACCGCGGCGGGGATCGCGGACAGCACGGACGCGGCCATCACCGAGCCCCAGTCGCCGACGTGGGCGCCGATGTACTGGTAGATGCCCAGGGTGATCGGCTTGACGTCGTCCGTGGTGTTCAGCGTCAGCGCGAACATGAAGTCGCTCCACGCGTACAGGAACGAGAACAGCCCGGCCGTGATCAGCGAGTTGCGGCTCATCGGCAGCACGACCCGCACGAACGTCCGGAAGCGGCCGGCTCCGTCGACCTCGGCCGCCTCGATGACCTCGCGCGGGATGGCGACCATGAACGACCGCATCAGGACGATCGCGAAGGGGATGCCGAGCGAGGCGTCGGCCAGCATGAGACCGGCGTACGAGTTGACCAGTCCGAGGTCCACGTACGCGCTGTACAGGGCGTTGGCGATCACGATGCCCGGCACCATCTGGGTGATCAGGGTGCCGAAGACGACCGTCCGGGTGCCGCGCAGCTTGAACTGCGCGAGCCCGTACGCGGCGGGCGCCGAGACCGCCAGGCAGATGACGACCGCGCCGAGCGCGACGGCCAGCGAGGTCAGCAGGTTGCCGCCCTGGTCCGTGAGGGCCGAGCGGAAGCCCGACAGGTCCAGGCCGTGCGGGACGGGGTCGACCTCCAGCAGCCCGGACTCGGGCTGGAGCGCGGTGTTCACCATCCAGTACAGCGGGAACAGCATCACGCACAGCACCAGGATGCCGAAGACCATGGCGCCCCAGCGCCGCTTCGGCCGGCCGGTGAGATGCGTGGGGGCGGGGGTACGCACGGTGCTCGCCATGCCGGTCACTTCCCCTCGTTGCGGTTGGCCCGCAGGTAGAACACCGCGAAGACGGCGGAGATCAGGATCAGGATGTTGCCGACCACGGCACCTGCTCCGAAGTCCAGCTGGACGAAGGAGTTCTGGTACGTGAGGGTGCCGAGGGTCTGGGTGGAGTCGGCGGGGCCGCCGTCGGTGAGCGCCAGGATCAGGTCGAGGATCTTCACCGTCGACATGAAGCCCAGCACCAGCACCACGGTGATCACCGGCCGCAGCATCGGCAGGGTGATCGAGCGGAACGTCCGCCAGGCGGAGGCGCCGTCCAGCGAGGCGGCCTCGTACAGCTCCTTGGGGACCTCCTGGAGGCCGCCGTAGAGGATCACCATGTTGAACGGGATGCCGATCCAGATGTTCACCAGGATCACCGAGATCAGCGCCATGTTCGTGCTGGTCAGCCACGGGGTGTCGCCGCCGAGGCCGACCGTGCCGAGGAACGAGTTGAGGACGCCGGTGTCCTGGTCGAGGATGCGCCGCCAGACGACACCCGAGACGACCATCGGCACCAGCCACGGCAGCAGGATCAGCGACCGCAGCACGCCGTTGAGCGGGAAGCGGCGGTTGAAGAAGACCGCCAGGCCCAGGCCGATGCAGAACTGCCCGATCAGGGAGCCGATGGTGAACAGGATGGTGTGCCACAGGGCCTTGCCGAAGAGCTCGTCGTTGAAGACGTTGCTCCAGTTGTCCGTCCCGTTGAACGGGGACTCGCCGGTGAAGAACGTGGACGGCGAGTAGTCCTGGAAGCTCATCACGATGTTGCGGACGAGCGGATAGCCGAAGAACAGCGCCATGAAGATCACGGCGGGGGCGATGAAGCCCCACTGGGCGAGCCGCCTGCGGCGTCGGACGCGGGCCGGGTTCGGCGGCTTCGCGGTCTTCTTCGTCACGGGCGCCGGGCCGGCGGTCGCGGAAGCGGTGGTGGTCGACATGGTTCGTTACCTCAGTTCCCGCTCGTCGCGCGCTTCTGGGCGCGGGTGAGGGCGGCCTCGCTCGACTCGCCGGTCAGGGCGGACTGGAACGCGCTCTGCAGCGCGAGGGAGACGGACGACCACCGCGCACCGAGCTTGGCGGTACGCGAACGGGCCGTGGCGACCTGGTCGGCCAGGGCGTCCAGTTCCGGCACCTTCGTCCGCCACACGGCGGCGGCCTTCTCGTTGGCCGGGACCATCCAGCTGTTCAGCGCGTAGGTGATCTCCTCCTGCTCGCCGGACATGCAGCCGATGATCTTCGCGGCCGTCTTCTCCCGTTGCTCGTCACCGGTGTTGGGCACGGTCAGGACGCCGCCGCCCAGCGGACCCACCGAGTCGTCGCCGGCCTTCGGGACCGGGATCTCGGCGATGCCCCAGTGCAGCCCCTTCCTGGAGTTCAGCGTCTCCACCTGCCAGGGGCCGTTGATCATCATCGCGGCGTTGCCGGCCATGAACTGGTCGTTCACGTCGGCCTGGGTCCAGTTGACCGTGGACTTGGACAGCGAGCCGTCCCCCAGCAGGCTCTTCCAGTAGTCCAGCGCCCCGGCCACCTCGGGGCTGTCGAGCTTCGTCTCGTCGCCGCCGTTGGACCACATGAAGGGGGTGAACTGGAAGACGCCGTCCTCCGCGCCGCCCGCGCTGAGCGCCAGCCCGTACCGCTTGCCCCGCGTCAGCTTCTTCGCGGTCTCGCGCATCTCGGCCCAGGTGGTGGGGACCTTCAGGCCGGCCTCGTCGAGGATGTCCTTGTTGTAGAAGAGGGCCAGCGTGTTCACGGTGCGCGCGGCTCCGTAGTACGTGCCCTCGTACGAGCCGAAGTTCACGATCCCCTCGGGGATGTCCTTCGTCGTCAGGCCGAGGTCCTTCAGCGGGATCAGCCCACCGGCCTCGGCGAACGTCGGCATCTCGGACGCGTCCAGCTGGAGCACGTCCGGCAGCGACTTCGACGACGCCATCCGCAGGGCCTTGGTCATCACCTGCGCGGCCGGGACGCTCTGCTGCTCGATGGTCACGCCGAGCTGCTTGCTGCACCGGGCCAGGGTCTGGGCGTCCCAGCGGTGGTACGACTCGTCGGTCGAGGAGTTCAGAACGGTGTAGACGTCCGGATCCCGCTGCTGGCCGCAGCCCGAGAGGACCGCACCGCCGATCAGCGCGGAGACGACGGTGAGCGGGACGGCGACCCGTGGGGTGAAGCGGTTCGACATTCAGCTGCCTCTTGTCGGCAAGGGCCCGGGCGGCTGCGCTGCCGTCCGACCGATTTGTTTGCTGCCAGTACTAATACGGCATGGGGTCGTCCGTTTCTAGACCGTCCTGGTGACGTGCACGTCACACAGAGGAAACGTGCCCGCTCACCAGGGGTCAGCGGGCCGGTGTTCGGGCGGATTCAAAGGTTCCGGTCCGTCAGTCGAAGCGCTTCGAAAAATATTTGTTTTGTGTACGATCAAAATCAGGACCCACAGGAACGGACCCCCCATGAAGTTCACCGACGGCTTCTGGCAGATGCGAGACGGTGTCCACGCCTCGTACGCCACCGAACTCCGCGACCTCCGCCTCGACGCCGACCGCCTCACCGCGTACGCCGCGGTCCAGCGCGTGACGCGGCGCGGGGACACCCTGAACGCCCCCCTGATCACCGTGGAGGCGTACGCCCCCGCCGAAGGCGTCATCGGTGTGCGGGTCACCCACCTCGCGGGCAGGCGCCACCCGGGCCCGGACTTCGCCCTGCCCGGCGCCACCGGTGACACCTCCGCCGCCACCCGCGAGGACGGCGCCGCCGCCGAGCTCACCAGCGGGCCGCTCACCCTCCGGCTCCCCACCGCCGGCGGCTTCGGCCTGGAGTTCCGGGACGCGGACGGCCGGCTCCTGACCGCCGCCGGACGCAAGGGGACCGCCTTCGCCACCACCGGCGACGGTGCCCACCACATGGTCGCCCAGCTCGCGCTCGGCGTCGGCGAGAACGTCTACGGCCTCGGCGAACGGTTCACCCCGTACGTCAAGAACGGCCAGGTCGTCGACATGTGGCAGGCGGACGGCGGCACCAGCAGCGAGCAGGCGTACAAGAACGTCCCGTTCTACCTCTCCTCGCGCGGCTACGGCGTCTTCGTCAACCACCCCGGCAAGGTCTCCTTCGAGGTCGGCTCCGAGGCGGTCGGCCAGGTGCAGTTCAGCGTCGAGGACCAGACGCTGGAGTACTTCGTCGTCGCCGGGCCCACCCCCAAGGAGGTCCTGGCCCGCTACACCGCGCTCACCGGCCGCCCCGCGCTCCCGCCGGCCTGGTCGTTCGGCCTGTGGCTCACCACCTCGTTCACCACCTCCTACGACGAGGCGACCGTCACCTCGTTCGTCGACGGCATGGCCGAGCGCGGCATCCCGCTCTCCGTCTTCCACTTCGACTGCTTCTGGATGCGCGAGTACCAGTGGTGCGACTTCGAGTGGGACCCGGCGGTCTTCCCCGACCCGGAGGGCATGCTCGCCCGGCTCAAGGACAAGGGCCTGAAGATCTGCGTCTGGATCAACCCGTACATCGCGCAGAAGAGCCCTCTGTACGCGGAGGGCGCGGCCAAGGGCTACTTCGTCCGCACCCCCGACGGCGACGTCTGGCAGTGGGACAAGTGGCAGGCGGGCATGGCACTGGTGGACTTCACCAACCCGGAGGCCACCGCCTGGTTCCAGGGCAAGCTGCGCACGCTCCTCGGCCAGGGGGTCGACGGCTTCAAGACGGACTTCGGCGAGCGCATCCCCACCGATGTGGTCTGGCACGACGGCTCCGACCCGGAGCGGATGCACAACTACTACACGCACCTGTACAACAAGGCCGTCTTCGAGCTCCTGGAGAAGGAGCGCGGCCACGGCGAGGCCGTCCTCTTCGCCCGCTCGGCCACGGCCGGCGGCCAGCAGTTCCCCGTCCACTGGGGTGGCGACTGCTGGTCCTCCTTCGAGGCGATGGCCGAGTCCCTGCGCGGCGGCCTGTCCCTGAGCCTGTCCGGCTTCGGCTTCTGGAGCCACGACATCGGCGGCTTCGAGGGCACCCCGGACCCGGCCGTCTTCAAGCGCTGGCTCGCCTTCGGCCTGCTCTCCTCGCACAGCCGGCTGCACGGCTCCTCGTCCTACCGGGTGCCGTGGGAGTTCGGCGACGAGGCCGTCGAGGTCGCCCGGAAGTTCACCGAGCTCAAGCACCGCCTGATGCCCTACCTCTACGGGGCGGCCGTCGAGGCCCACCGCACCGGCGTCCCCGTCATGCGCCCGATGCTCCTGGAGTTCCCGGACGACCCGGCCGCCCGCACCGCGGACCGGCAGTACATGCTCGGCCCCGACCTGCTGGTCGCCCCGGTCTTCACGGAGGACGGCGAGGTCGAGTACTACGTCCCCGAGGGCACCTGGACCCACCTGCTCACCGGCGAGACCGTCTCCGGCCCGGCCTGGCACCGGGGCACCTACGGCTTCGACAGCCTCCCGCTGCTGGTCCGCCCCGGCGCGGTCCTCCCGCTCGGCGCGGACACCTCCCGCCCGGACGGCGACTGGACGGAGAACCTCCAACTCCGCGTGTACGCCCCCGGGGGCACCGGCGACTTCCACCGCACGGTGACCGTCCCCGGCCTCACGGGCGAGCCCGCCGCCACGTACGAGGTGGTCCGCGAGGGCGGCACGCTCCGCGTCACCGCCGACACGGACCGGCCGTACGAGACCGTGGACGTCACGTCCGGGACGACCGCTCCCGTGATCTGACCCAGGCGGCGAACGCCTCGACCGCGTCGACCACCGCATCGAAGCGGAGCGAGTGGTACAGGTCGAAGGCGTGGTGGCCGCCCCGCAGCTCGGCGTGGACGACCGGGTTCGCGGAGGCGGCCCGCAGCCCGTCGGCCACCTCCCGGACGTCGGCGGCGGGCACCAGCGGGTCCAGGTCGCCGTGGACGATCAGCATGGGCGGCGCGTCCGGCCGGGCGTGGCCCAGCGGGGACGACTCGGGGCCCTGGTGCCAGTACGCGCCCAGGAAGCCGTTCAGTACGACGACCCCGCTGACCGAGGTGTCGGCGTCCTCGAAACCCGGCTGGAACGCGGGGTCGTTGGGGGTCAGCGCGGCGATCGAGCCCATGTGGCCGCCCGCCGAACTGCCCGCGACGAACAGGGTCGAGGCGTCGGCCCCGTACTCGTGGGCGTGCTCACGCGCCCACGCGATCACCTTCTTCAGGTCGATCATGTGCTCGGGATGCCGGACCTGGGGCTTCAGCCGGTAGTTGGCGCTGATGGTCACCCAGCCCCGGCTCGCCAGCCGGTAATGGAGGGGGAGCGACTGGCTGTTCTTGTGGCCGCCGCTGTAGTGGCCGCCGTGCATGTGGATCAGCACGGGGCCGCCCTGCGGACGGGCGCGGTGGTGGTACACGTCGAGCAGATTGCGGCGGCCCGCGTCCCCGTAGGACAGGTTGGCCACGCGCCGGACGTCCCGGCGGCGCTTGAGGACCGGCACGAACAGGACGCGGAGCCACGGGGGCCGGCTCCGCAGCCCCTCGGCGAGGTCCGCGTCGATGGAGGCGCGCCACCCCTCGCCCAGCCCCTCGGTCATCGCGTGCTCGATCCGGTCCCGCTCGCCCCAGGCGCGGTGGGCGATCACCGCGAGCCCGGCCGCGGTCGCGACGGCCAGCCCGACGATCGCCCAGGCGCCCGGCGAGTCCACGACGTCGTCCTGGGCGAAGGCCATCGCGGTGGGGACCAGCAGCATCCAGAAGAAGGCGGCGAACGGCAGCTCGTTGGCGGCCAGGCCGAAGAGGTAGCCGGGGCGGCCCAGCGGGTGCTCCCACGGCACCGGCCGCAGCGCGCACCACGTGCCGATCGCGACGACGACCACCGGGATCAGATATCCGACAGGCACGGCACCTCCTGGAACGGCAGTCGGCACTGCCTGCGCACACCCCGGGGCGAGGGCGGTGCTTCCCAGTCTTCCTCGGTGTTCACGGGGCATCAACGGCGTTCCTGGTAACGTCTTTTGACTCTGGACCAAAGAATCCGGGGGCCGCGCGTGGAGATGCGGGAGATCGAGATCTTTCTGACCCTGGCGGAGGAGCTGCACTTCAGCCGCACCGCCGAACGGCTGGGCGTCAGTCCGGGCCGGGTCAGCCAGGCGGTCAAGAAGCAGGAACGGCTCATCGGCGGCTCTCTGTTCGACCGCACCACCCGCACCGTGCGCCTCTCGCCCCTCGGCGAGCAGTTGTACGGGGCGCTCAAGCGCGGACACGAACAGATCACCCAGGGCATCGAGGCGGCCAGGGCCACCGCCCGGGGCACCCGGGGCGCCCTGACCCTCGGCACCATGGGCCCGTACGCCCTCCAGATCAAGGACACGCTCGACCTGTTCCACTCCCGTCACCCCGAGGCCCGCGTCCGGCACCGCGAGATCCAGCCCGCCTCACCGCTCGACCTGCTGCTGTCGGGCGACGTGGACCTGGTGTACGTGTGGCTGCCGGCCGACGAACCCGGCCTGACCGTCGTCCCGACCTCGCACACCTCCGCGCTGCTCCTGATGGTCTCCGCCGACCACCCCTTCGCGGAGCGGGAGGCCGTCTGCCTGGAGGACTTCGGCGACTGCGCCGTGGTCGAGGGCGGATCGATCCCCTCCTCCATGGAGGAGGCCCTCAACCCCCGGTACACCCCCTCCGGCCGCCCCGTGCCCCGAGGGCCCCGGGTCACCACCTGGCAGGAGGCGCTCAGCGTGGTCGCCTCGGGCCAGGCCACCGCCGCCGTACCGGCCGAGGCGCCCGACTTCTACGCCTGGCCGGGCCTGGTCTTCCTCCCCATCCGCGACGCACCCCCCTGCCGGTGGGCCCTTGCCTGGCGCACCGCGGCCGAGACCCCGCTCATCCGCGCGTACGCCGACGCGTCCGCCGACGCCGACCGGTTCCGGGCCGATCCCTCCGCCTAAGGGCTGTCCCGTCATCCTGGCGGGAGAGCCCTTGGTGCCGCGGTAGCCGTATCAGGTCACTCCCGGGCGCGCCCGCTCTTTTCGACCCGGCCGGAATGCGATCGTGGAGCGGCGGGTTGGCGCCTGTACAGAACGTGAACAGCACTGAGAGCGGATGGCCTTCACATGGGCGAGCTGATCCTGATCCGGCACGGCGAGACCGAGTGGTCCCGCAACGGGCGGCACACGAGCCACACCGACCTGCCCCTGACCCCCCTGGGCGAACGCCAGGCCCGCGCCCTGGCCCCCCTGCTCGCCGACCGCGCCGTCGCGCTCACCCTGGTCAGTCCCATGGTCCGGGCCCGGCGCACCGCCGAACTCGCCGGGCTCGCCGCGCCCCGCATCACCCCGGAGCTGCGCGAGTGGGACTACGGCGGCTACGAGGGCGTCACCACGGACGAGATCCACCGCACCCGGCCCGACTGGAACCTGTGGACGGACGGGGTGGTGGCCGGGCCCCCGGCGTATCCGGGCGAGACCCCGGCGGAGGCCGGCGAGCGGGCGGACCGGGTGCTGGCCCTGGTCGCGGAGGCGGCGGGGCGCGTGGGCGACGAGGACATCGCGCTCGTCGCCCACTCGCACTTCCTGCGCGTCCTGACCGCCCGCTACCTGGGCCTCACCCCGGCCGAGGGCACCCTGTTCCAGCTGGCCACGGGCGCGGTGTCGCGGCTGGGCCGGGAACACGGCAACCCGGTCATCACCGCGTGGAACGTGACCCTGCCGGAGAGCCTGTTCCCGGCGGCGGTCCCGGAGACGCCGGAACGGGTCTGAGCAAGGCGGACGGCCGGCAGCCCACGGGGAGCTGCCGGCCGTCCGCGCGGGCGGGGCGGGTCAGGCGATCAGCTCCACCTCCGCGAGCGTCGCCTCACCGTCGAGCACCAGCCGGTAGTGCGCGTAGGAGCCGGGGGACTTCACGGAGAAGGCCCGCGTCTGCTTGTCCCAGGCGAAGGTCTGGCCGGACCGCTTGTCGAGGTCCTTCCAGCTCTTGCCGTCCGACGAGCCCTGGAGCACCCAGCCGGCCGGCGCCGTCGCCTTGCCGGCCGAGGTCAGCGTGTACTGGGCGGCCTTTGCGGCGGACGGGACGGGCAGCTCGACCGTGGTGGCCGTGCCGGTGGTGGCCGAGGTGTCGTCGAACAGCGGGCCCTCGCCCTTCAGCACGTCCTTCCTCGGGGACGGCACCTGGTCGTCCTGGGTGATGGAGACCGGCGCGGCGTCCTTGCCGGTGCCCCAGGCGGACGGCTTCGGGCCCATGTCGAAGTCCAGCGTCCCGCCCTTGGCCAGCAGGTCGTGCGGCAGCGAGGTGGAGGTCCACTTCTTGCCGTTGACCTTCAGGCCCTGGACGTAGATGTTCTTCGCGCTGTTCTCCGGCGCCCTGACGACCAGGGTGCGGCCGTTCTCCAGGTGCACGGTGGCCTTGGTGAACAGCGGCGAGCCGATCGCGTACTCGCCGCTGCCCATCACCAGCGGGTAGAAGCCGAGCGAGGAGAAGAGGAACCAGGCCGACTGCTCGCCGTTGTCCTCGTCGCCGTGGTAGCCCTGGCCGATCTCGCTGCCCGTGTACAGGCGGCCGAGGACCTCGCGGACCTTCTCCTGCGTCTTGTACGGCTGCGAGGCCGCGTCGTACATGTACGTGACGTGGTGGGCGACCTGGTTGCTGTGCCCGTACTGGCCCATCCGCACGTCACGGGCCTCCGTCATCTCGTGGATGACGCCGCCGTAGCTGCCCGCGAACTCCGGGGTGCCGGTCTCCGGGGTGGCGAAGTAGGTGTCCAGCTTCTTGGCCAGGCCGGCCCGGCCGCCGTAGAGGTTGGCCAGGCCCTTGCTGTCCTGCGGGGCGGTGAAGGCGTAGCCCCAGCCGTTGGTCTCCGTGTAGTCGTAGCCCCAGACCCGCGGGTCGTACAGGCCGGACGGCAGCCGCCAGTCGCCCTCGGCGTCCTTGCCCTGGAAGAAGCCGGCCTTGTCGTCGAACAGTTCCACGTAGTCGCGGGCCCGGTTCATGAAGTACTCGGACTCGTCCTTGTAGCGCTGCTCGTGCGTCTTCGCGTAGAGCGCCTGGCCCATTTTCGCGATGCCGTAGTCGTTGACGTAGCCCTCCATCGACCAGGCCAGGCCCTCGTGGGTCGTGGTGTCGGCGTACCCGGTGAACGGGGACGTCACCATGCCCTTGCGGCCGACGCCGGAGGACGGCGGGACGACCGTGGCGTTCTTGACGGCCGCGTCGTACGCCGCCTTCGCGTCGAAGTCCACGCCCTTGACGTAGGCGTCGGCGAACGCCACGTCCGAGGAGGTGCCGGTCATCAGGTCCGCGTAGCCGGGCGAGGACCAGCGGGATATCCAGCCGCCGTCCTTGTACTGCTGGACGAAGCCGTCGACCATCTCGCCGGCCTTCTTCGGGGTCAGCAGGGAGTAGGCGGGCCAGGTCGTCCGGTAGGTGTCCCAGAAGCCGTTGTTGACGTACACCTTGCCGTCGACGATCTTCGCGCCGGTGTGCGTCGGCGTGTCCGAGCCGACCTGCGGGGAGAACGGGGAGGCGTACTTGTCCTTGCCGTCGACCTTCTCGGAGCCCGAGTTCGGGTAGAGGTAGAGCCGGTAGAGGCTGGAGTACAGCGTGGTCAGCTGGTCGGCGCTCGCGCCCTCGACCTCCACCTTGCCCAGCAGCGCGTCCCAGGCGCCCTGCGCGGCGTCCTCGACCCGGCCGAAGGAGCGCGCGGCGGGAATCTCGGCGGCCAGGTTCTTCTTCGCCTGGTCGACGCTGATCAGCGAGGTCGCCAGGCGCAGGTCGACCGTGCGGTCCTTGCCCGCGTCGAAGCGCAGGTACCCGGTGACGTCGTCACCACCGCCGCCCGAGAGCTTGCCGCTCGCGGTGACCGGCGCGTCGAAGACGCCGTACACGAACAGGCGCGTCGCCCCGGTCGAGCCGCCGCTCTTCACGTCCGAGAAACCGGTGAACGAGCTGGTGGCCGGGTCCAGGGTGAGCCCGCCGTCGTTGGAGACGTTGTCGAAGACGATGCTCGCGTCCTCGCCCGGATACGTGAACCGCATCCGCGCCGCGTGATCGGTCGGCGTCATCTCGGCCTTGAGGCCGTTCTCGAACGTCACGCCGTAGTAGTGCGGCCGCGCGGTCTCGTTCTCGTGCTTGAACGGCAGCGCGCGGGCCGTGCGCGAGGCGTCCGGGGTGCCGGAGGCCGCCGACGGCATCAGCTGGAAGGTCTGCCGGTCACCCATCCAGGGGCTCGGCTCGTGGCTCGCGGCGAACGCCTGCAGGGTGGGCAGGTTGTCGTCGTTGTTGCCCCGCGCGTAGTCGTAGAGCCAGCTGGTCGAGCCGGCGTTGGTGACCGGCGTCCAGAAGTTGAAGCCGTTGGGGACGGCCGTCGCGGGGAAGTTGTTGCCGCGCGAGAAGGAGCCGCTGGAGTTGGTGCCGCGCACGGTCGACGCGTAGTCGGAGAGGTGCGCCCTGCGCTTCTCCGGCTCGGCGGGCGCGATCTTCAGGTCGTCGATCCAGCCCTGGAACTTCGCCGGGCCCTTCGGGGAGTCGTACGCGACCAGCACGCGGTCCACCGTCTTGCCCGCCGCGACCGTACCGATGGCGGCGTCGACCTTGTTCCACTGGTTGACGTAGAGCCGCTTGGCGTCGGCCTGGCCCTGCGGCGTCAGCAGCCCGCCGTTGGTGTCGGTGGCGCGCAGGTCGCTCAGGTAGGTGCCGTCCGTGAACGCCAGGTCCACCGCGACGTGCGTGGCCGGGTAGGACAGGTCCGACTCGCCCATCTGGGGGTAGACCAGGTAGGACAGTTCGGTGTCCCGCTCGACCCGCGTGTTCACGTCGAAGATCTTGTTGTACGAGTACGCCCGGCCGTCCGCCTTGTGGGTGCCCGCGTACCGCAGCGCCTTCTTGCCGGTGAAGCCCGCGCCGGCCTTGGCGGTGGGGGAGCCGGACGGGCCGTTGCCGATCTGGCTGCGCATCTCGGAGGGTGCGGGGGCGGAGGTGTCGCCGTCCGAGAACTGGACGTCGGCGAGCTGGAGGGCGTCGGGGGCGCCGTTGTTCTTCGTGATGTTCAGGCGGAAGTGCTGGTAGGCCTTGTCCGCCGTGAAGTCGTAGGACTTGGTCTGGAAGCGCTCGCTGAAGGTCTGGCCGGTCCGGGTGTCCAGGTCGGTCCAGGTCTTGCCGTCCTCGGAGCCCTGGAGCGTCCAGTCCTCGGGGTCGCGCTCGTCGTGGTCGTCGGCCGAGGTGAGCGCGTACGTCACGACCTCGGTCGGCTCGGTGAGGTCGAACTCCAGCCAGGCGGTGGGCTCGAACGACAGCCACTTCGTACCGGATTCGCCGTCGACGAGGTTTTCCTTCACCTCCCCGCCGCCGGTGTTCTCGTCGCTCGCGCGGACATCGGTGACCTGGTCGGTCACATTGCCCGGTATTCCGGAGGAGAATCCGCCATCGACACCCGATGACCGCTTCTTTCCGTCAGGGCCCTCTTCTACGGTATTGCGCCAGTCCGGCTGCTTTTCGTCTTCTTCGAAGGACGTGCTGAATGTCCTTTCGCCCGTGGCCCCTTGGGCTCTTTCACCCGATCCGGCCGATTGGGCGGCGGCCGCAGTGGGGGCTGTCACGACCAGTACCAACGAGGCCGCGATCAGTGCTGACGTGCTGCTTTTTCTCGTACGAGAACGGTGTCGGGGGTGCATGCCGAGCGATTCCTCCCGGGAAGTGGGCGCCTGGACAACGTTGTCAGAAGCTGCGCAGGACAAGTAGGGAGTGAAGTGGCGCGCGGTGTCAAGGAGTTGGATCAGAGCGGGACGGTGAATCGACCGGAATGCGGAAAACGTTACATCCGAAGGGGGGTGCGGAGTGTCGAGGTATCCGCGAGGTCTCAACTCGGGAAAGACTGCCGTTCAACCTTGCTTTCGATCTTGCTCAGTTGACGGCAAATGGACTATACCTGTCGGCGTCCGCACAGCTGGTTCACCGGTTGTGCGGCTGGGGGACACGGGGGCGGAACGGCGCGGCGACGCAGGTGCGTCGGCTGTTCGGTCCCCCGGCGCCCCCCACGGCAATCGGTAGCCTGAAAAATCTGCACCACCCAAGCGCAACTGACCGCGGTGGCGGGGCCCTTCGCTGAGGCGAATTACGACGGGGCGACCGGTACACACCGCCTGAGTCCTGGAGAAGGCGAGGACTTGAGCATGGGATCCACCTCCGCCCACAAGAATGAGGGCCTTGGCCGTCGCGATGTGATCAAGCGTTCTGCCGCACTCGGTCTGATCACCGTCCCGACCATGAGCTTCCTGTCCGCCTGCGCGAGCGGCGACAGTGGCGGCGACGACCCGGTCGAGAAGGGCAAGACCAGCGCGAAGAACCCGCTGGGCGTCAACGAGAGCGCCGCGCTCGACGTGGTCATCTTCAACGGCGGCTTCGGCGAGCAGTACGCGAAGGACGCCGAGAAGGTGTACGCCGGGGCCTTCCCGAAGGCCAAGATCAAGCACACCGCGACGCAGAAGATCCAGTCGCAGCTGCAGCCGCGCTTCAACGGCGGCACCCCGCCGGACCTGATCGACAACTCCGGCGCCGAGCAGATGGACATGGGTGTCCTCGTCGGCAAGAAGCAGCTGCTCGACCTGACCCCGCTGATGGACGCCCCGTCCTACGACGACCCGAACAAGAAGGTCCGCGACACCCTGCGTCCGGGCGTGCTCGAGATGGGCCAGTTCGACGGCGACCCGGTCTGGATCATGTACTACGCGTACACCGTGTACGGCGTGTGGTACTCGCAGACCGCGCTGGAGAAGCTCGACGCGGAGTACCCCGAGACCTGGGACGACATGCTCGCCCTCTGCGCGAAGGCGAAGAAGCAGGGCATCGCGGGCTGGACGTACCCGGGCAAGTACCCGTACTACCTGCCGTTCTCGCTCTACCCGTTCATCGCCAAGATCGGCGGCCGCGAGGTTCTCGACAAGATCGACAACCTGGAGCCGAACGCGTGGAAGGACCCCGCCGTCAAGGCGGCGTTCGAGGCGTACTACGAGCTGAAGCAGAAGGGGTACATCCTCGACGGCACCCCGGGCCTGACCCACATCCAGTCGCAGACCGAGTGGACGAAGGGCAAGGCGCTCTTCATCCCCAACGGTTCGTGGGTGGAGAACGAGGCGGCGCCGACCACGCCCAAGGACTTCAAGATGATGGTCGCGGCCCCCTCCGGCCTGGACTCGTCCGACAAGCTGCCCTTCGGCACCATCTGGGCGTCCGGCGGCGAGCCCTTCATCGTCCCGGCCAAGGCGAAGAACCCGCAGGGCGGCATGGAGCAGCTGCGCATCATGCTCTCCGAGGAGTCCTCGAAGAACTTCACCAAGCAGGTCAAGTCCCTGAGCGCCTTCAACGGCGGCACCGACGGCCTGACCCTCTCCACGGCCATGCAGGCCGGTGTCGACGCGCTGAAGAAGGCCGGCGACAACGTGGTGAACCCGCGCATGCAGGACTGGTACGTGAAGCTCCAGAAGGAGCAGATCGGCACCGCGGGCATCGGCGAGATGATGGCCGGACGCCTGACCCCGGCCGAGGCCATCAAGAAGATCCAGGCCTACGCGGACGCGGCGGCCAAGGACCAGTCCATCAAGCACTACAAGCACCAGTGAGCAACCGTCACCAGCGGCGGCACCCGCGGAAAGATCGGGGTCGGTAAACGATGCAGCACGGCAAGTACCGGTTCATTGTGGGGTTCCTGGTAGTCCCCTTGGTGTTGTACGCGGTCTTCGTCATCTGGCCGTTCATCCAGGCCATCTACTATTCCTTCACGGACTGGACCGGGCTGAGCCCCGACTTCAAGATGGTCGGCTTCGGCAACTACACCAGGATGCTGAAGGACGACATCTTCTGGAAGTCCCTCCAGCACAGCGTGATTCTGGTGCTGGTGCTGCCGCTGGTGACGCTGGGCCTCGCGCTCTTCTTCGCCTTCATGCTCAACGTCGGAGGCCGCCGGCGGAAGAACGCCGCGGTCTCCGGCGTGCGGGGGTCGGGCTTCTACAAGATCGCCTATTTCTTCCCGCAGGTCCTGTCGATCGTCATCGTCGCCCTGCTCTTCCAGTTCGCGTTCAACCCGCGTTCGGGCATGCTGAATTCGGCGCTCAAGGGCATCGGTCTCGACTCCGTCCAGCCGGAGTGGCTGGGCGATCCGAACCTGGCGCTGATCTGCGTCATGGTGGTGCTGGTCTGGTCGACGGTCGGCTTCTTCGTCGTCCTCTTCTCGGCCGGAATGGCGTCCATCCCCAGGGACTTCTACGAGGCGGCGCTCCTGGACGGGGCCAGCCGCATCACGACGTTCTTCAGGATCACCGTTCCGCTGCTCTGGGACACCATCCAGTCGGGCTGGGTCTACATGGGCATCCTGGCCCTCGGCGTCGAGGCGTTCACGGCCGTTCAGGTCATGACGGTCGGCCCCGGCGGCCCCGACTACTCGACCTCGATCCTGCCGCTGTACGTCTACCAGACCGCCTTCCGCGACGGTCAGGCCGGATACGCGACGACGATCGGTGTCGGACTGCTCATCGTCACCATGGCGTTCGCCGCCGTCGTGATGCGGCTGGGCCGGCGCGAGCGGCTGGAGTTCTGATGCCGCGCTTCCCGGGACGCGTTCCCCGGACCCCCAGCAGGCAAGACAGCCCGGCCGCGGCGGCCGGCTCGACAGTAGTACGAGGTGAGCACGCGTGAAGGCCACTGAAACCCCTCCCGCGGTCGCGGCGACGGATCCGGCCCCCGTGTCCAAGTCGCCCGCCCCGGCGGCCAAGGAGAAGAGCAGCGAGGGCAAGACCCTCAACGTCTTCTCCCACGGCGTGCTGATCATCTGGGCGATCCTGGTGGTCATGCCGCTGCTCTGGGCGATCATGTCGTCGTTCAAGACCGACGACTCGATCCTGTCGACGCCGTGGAAGCTGCCGGACAAGCTCCACTTCGAGAACTGGTCGCGCGCCTGGAGCCAGGCGCACATGAGCGATTACTTCTTCAACACCATCGTGGTGGTGGGCGGTTCGCTCATCGGCACGCTGCTGCTCGGCTCGATGGCGGCCTACGTGCTGGCCCGCTTCGACTTCCCGGGCAACCGCTTCATCTACTACCTGTTCATCGGCGGGATGAGCTTCCCGATCATCCTGGCGCTGGTCCCGCTGTTCTTCGTGATGAACAACATGGGCCTGCTCAACACGCGGCACGGCCTGATCGCGGTCTACATCGCGTACTCACTGCCCTTCACCGTCTTCTTCCTCACCTCCTTCTTCCGGACGCTACCGGGGTCGGTGGCGGAGGCGGCGATGATCGACGGGGCCTCGCACACCCGGACGTTCTTCCAGGTGATGCTGCCGATGGCCAAGCCGGGCCTGATCAGCGTCGGCATCTTCAACTTCCTGGGCCAGTGGAACCAGTACATGCTGCCGACGGTGCTGAACACCGACCCGGAGAGCCGGGTCCTCTCGCAGGGCCTGGTCGAACTGGCCAACAGCCAGGGCTACAAGGGCGACTGGTCCGGGCTCTTCGCCGGTCTGGTGATGGCGATGCTGCCGGTCCTCGCGGCCTACATCATCTTCCAGCGCCAGGTCGTCGCGGGGCTGACCGCGGGCGCGGTGAAGTAACGCGCCCGTACGGCCCGCCCGTACCTCCTGAACGCACCTTACGAACGGAGCGAACCGCCCGCCGGCATCCCAGCCGGCGGGCGGTTCGTCTGTGTACGGGGGAGTTCGCCGTGGCCGCGGGGGGTGGGGCCGGTGCTCATCGGTGGCTTCGACCGCTCAAGGTCTTGACGGGGAGTACCCCAAAACGGTCAGCTTAGAGTTCACATGTTGGAGAATATGGCAGGAGTGAGTCGGATGGAGACTCCGGGGTCGCAGACGTCTCTGCACCGCGCCAACCTTGAGCGGGTTGTGCGCGCCGTACGCATGGCGGGTTCGCTCACCCAGGCGGAGATCGCCAGGAGCACGGGCCTGTCCGCGGCCACCGTCTCCAATATCGTTCGCGAACTGAAGGACAGCGGCACGGTCGAGGTGACCCCCACCTCGGCGGGCGGCCGCCGGGCCCGCAGCGTCTCGCTCAGCGGGGACGCGGGCATCGTGATCGGCGTCGACTTCGGCCACACCCACCTGCGCGTGGCGGTCGGCAACCTGGCCCACCAGGTCCTCGCCGAGGAGTCCGAGCCGCTGGACGTCGACGCCTCGTCCGCCCAGGGCTTCGGCCGGGCGGAACAGCTGGTCAACCGCCTGATCGACACCACCGGGATCAGCCCCGGCAAGGTCATCGGGGTGGGGCTCGGTGTACCCGGCCCGATCGACGTCGAGTCCGGCACGCTGGGCTCCACGTCGATCCTGCCGGGCTGGACGGGCATCAACCCCAGCGAGGAGCTCGCCACACGTCTCGGAGTGCCGGTCTACGTCGACAACGACGCCAACCTCGGCGCGCTCGGCGAGCTGGTGTGGGGGAGCGGCCGGGGGGTCAGGGACCTCGCGTACATCAAGGTCGCCAGCGGTGTCGGCGCCGGTCTGGTGATCGACGGTCACATCTACCGGGGCCCCGGCGGCACGGCCGGCGAGATCGGCCACATCACCCTCGACGAGTCGGGCCCGGTCTGCCGCTGCGGCAACCGCGGCTGCCTGGAGACCTTCACGGCCGCGCGCTACGTCCTGCCCCTGCTCCAGTCCAGCCACGGCCCCGATCTCACCATGGAACGGGTGGTCCAGCTGGCCCGCGAGGGCGATCCGGGGTGCCGGCGGGTGATCGGCGACGTCGGGCGGCACATCGGCAGCGGAGTCGCCAACCTCTGTAATCTGCTCAACCCGAGTCGCGTGGTGCTCGGCGGCTCGCTGGCGGAGGCCGGAGAGCTGGTTCTCGGGCCCATCAGGGACTCCGTTTCCCGCTACTCCATCCCCAGTGCCGCGCGGCAGCTCTCGGTGCTCCCAGGGGCCCTGGGGGGCCGTGCGGAGGTACTGGGCGCACTGGCCCTCGTCCTGAGCGAGATGGGGGATTCAACCCTTTTGGAGAGCACCCTGCCTGCGGCCACTCCTGCCTTCACTTAGATAACGAATGGCACCGTTGTCATCTCGTTAAGGATTTACTCCTTGACGCCGCCCCTGCGGCCGAGTTGACTTCCAGCCACCTCGGCCGCGACGTTGCGGCCTCGTCAGGGAGGCAACCCCCAATGAACGCAATGACGCGACGCATCGTCATAGGCACGGCCGCCGTCTCGATGGCCCTCTCCCTCGCCGCGTGCGGCAAGGCCGGCGACGACAAGAAGGACTCGGCGGACTCGGGCAGCAAGACCAAGATCGGTCTGCTGCTCCCGGAGAACAAGACCGCCCGCTACGAGACGCTGGACAAGCCGCTGTTCATCGAGGCGGTCAAGAAGAACTGCGCGGACTGCGAGGTCGTCTACAACAACGCGGCCGGTGACGTCGGCCAGCAGAAGCAGCAGTTCGAGCAGCAGATCGCCGACGGCATCAAGGTCATCGCGATCTCCTCGGTCGACGCCGAGAAGTCCGCCGCGTGGGTGGCCACCGCCCACAAGAAGGGCGTCAAGGTCGTCGCGTACGACCGCGCCATCGCCGGTGCCGACGCCTACGTCAGCCACGACAACGAGAAGATCGGCAGGCTCCAGGGCCAGGCCGTCCTCGACGCCCTCGGCTCCAAGGCGGCCGGCGCCAACCTCGTCATGATCAACGGTGACGAGAAGGACCCGAACGCCGGTCTGTTCAAGAAGGGCGCCCACGCGTCCCTCGACGGCAAGATCAAGATCGCCTACGAGGCGTCCGGCGAGTGGGACCCGAAGATCGCCGGCGAGAAGATGACCGCCGCCATCTCCTCGGTCGGCAAGGGCAAGATCGACGCCGTCTACTCCGCCAACGACGGCATGGCGGGCGGCATCATCACGTCGCTGAGCAACGCCGGCATCAAGGACATCCCGGTGGGCGGCCAGGACGCCGAACTCCCCGGCATCCAGCGGATCATCGCCGGTACGCAGACCTTCACTATCTACAAGTCGCCGAAGCAGCTCGCCCCGGCGGCCGCCCAGTTCGCCGTCAACCTGCTCCAGGGCAAGGACCTCGGCGCCCAGGGCGAGACGGACGGCGTTCCGTCCACGCTGCTCGAGCCGACCGTGGTGAACAAGGACAACATCCAGTCCACCGTGATCAAGGACGGCATCTACAAGGTCGCCGACGTCTGCGTGGCGGACATCGCCGCCAAGTGCACCGCTCTGGGCATCAAGTAGTCCCTCCTCGCGCCAGGGCCAACGGGCCCTGGCGCGCACGGGTCTGATCCGCGCCGCACGGCGGAGTCCGCCCGCCCCATGACTGTCCGGCCCCGGCCGGCTCCCACCCCGCCGCCGGCCGGGTGCCGGACACTCTCCCCCCTCAGTACTTCCCGTACGTCGACGCCGCCCTCGTGGCGTGGCGTCTCCGCCGGTCAGGCGGCACATCCCCGCCGGTCAGGCGGCGAAGGAGATGGTTCACGTGTCAAAGACGCCCGTGCTGGCGTTGCGTGGAGTCTTCAAGCGATTCGGAGCGGTCCAGGTCCTCTCCGGTGTCGATCTCGAAGTCCACGCCGGAGAAGTGGTCGCCCTGGTCGGCGACAACGGTGCAGGAAAGTCCACGCTGGTCAAGACGATCGCCGGCGTGCACCCCATCGATGAGGGCGTCATCGAGTGGGAGGGCGCGAAGGTGGACATCAGCCGTCCGCACGACGCCCAGAACCTCGGCGTCGCCACCGTCTACCAGGACCTCGCGCTCTGCGACAACCTGGACGTCGTCGCCAACCTCTTCCTCGGTCGCGAGATCAAGAGGGGCGGCGTCCTCGACGAGGTCGCCATGGAGAAGCGGGCCCAGGACCTCCTGTCCACCCTCTCCATCCGCATCCCCAGCGTCCGCATCCCGGTCGCCGCGCTCTCCGGCGGTCAGCGCCAGGTGGTGGCCATCGCCCGCGCCCTGGTCGGCAACCCCAAGATCGTGATCCTGGACGAGCCCACCGCGGCCCTCGGCGTCGAGCAGACCGCACAGGTCCTCGACCTGGTGGAGCGGCTGCGCGAGCAGAACCTCGGCGTCATCCTCATCAGCCACAACATGGCCGATGTGAAGGCCGTCGCCGACAAGGTCGCCGTGCTGCGCCTCGGCCACAACAACGGCACCTTCCCCGTGGCGACGACCAGCCACGAAGAAATCATCGCCGCGATCACGGGTGCCACGGACAACGCCGTGACCCGCCGCAAGTCCCGCACCGCGGAGGCCTCCAAGTGAGCAACATCAACGAGACTTCGGCCAAGGTCCCGGCCCAGGCGGAGGCCACCGACGCTCCGCCGGCGGCGGCCGGCGCGGTCCGGGCCGTCGACCCCCGCCTGCTCGTCCGCGAGCAGGGCTTCAAGGGCTACTGGACCGAGTTCAAGCGCAAGGTGCGCTCGGGCGAGATCGGCTCGCTGCCCGTCGTGGTGGGCCTGATCATCATCGGGATCGTCTTCCAGCTCGAGACCGGCAACTTCCTCACCTCGTACAACCTCGACCAGATCACGCTGTACGCGGCGGGCCCCGGCATCATGGCCGTCGGCATCGTCTTCGTGCTGCTGCTCGGCGAGATCGACCTCGCGGTCGGCTCCGTCGCCGGTCTCGCGGGGGCGGTGTGGGCCGTGCTCGGCACGGACATGCCCGACTCCCTCGCCATCGTGCTCGGCATCCTGTCCGGCACGGTCATCGGCGCCTTCCACGGCATCGTCTTCGCCAAGATCGGCGTGCCCGCGTTCGTCGTGACCCTGGCGGGCTTCCTGGGCTGGGCCGGCATGCAGACGTGGGTGATGGGCGAGAAGTCCACCATCACCACCCCGCTCGGCAGCTTCGTCCGCGACCTGACCAGCTACTACTTCGAGGACATCGCCGCCGCCTACGGCCTCGCCGTGGTCGTGATCGCCGCCTTCTACCTCGCTCAGCTGCGCGACGCGCGGCGCCGCAAGGCCGCGGAGCTGCCGCACCGCCCGCAGAGCGAGATCATCCTGCGCACCGCGCTGCTCGCCGTCCTGAGCCTCCTCGCGGCGTACGCGTTCAACCAGCAGCAGGGCCTCCCGCTCTCCCTGGTGATCTTCCTCGCGATCCTGGTCCTCACCGACTTCGTGCTGCGCCGCACCACCTACGGCCGCCAGGTCTTCGCGGTCGGCGGCGGCGTCGAGGCCGCGCGTCGCGCCGGTATCAACGTGTCCTGGATCCGCATCTCGGTGTTCATGATCTCCGGCACGCTCGGTGCGGTCGGCGGTCTCTTCCTGGCCTCCGCGACCGGCGGCGCCGACCGTTCGCTCGGTGGCGGCAACCAGCTCATGATGTGCATCGCCGCGGCCGTCATCGGCGGTACGTCCCTGTTCGGCGGACGCGGCAAGGTCTGGTCCGCGCTGCTGGGCATCCTGGTCATCCAGTCGATCGTCCAGGGCCTCAACCAGATGAACCTGTCGTCGAACGCGATCCAGTACATGATCACCGGTGCGGTCCTCCTCATCGCCGTGATCATCGACTCGGTCTCGCGCAAGACCCAGAAGACCGCAGGACGCGCCTGACCGCGGATCCGCAGGAGCGCCCGGCACCGTACCCCGGTGCCGGGCGCTCCCGCGTGCGCCCCCCGAGTGACGCACCACGCACCGCCCGATGAACACGTTCGCGGCCGGAACATTAGACTCGTCGAGATCCGGCAGAAGTTCGATCAGATTAGCCAGACGGGCGAATGGAGGGCGCCGCAGCCCTCCATTCGACGCTCGGGCTTGGAACGCAAGGAGGCACGGGTGGCGCTGCTGACCCGCATCACGGGACCGCGCGATCTGGACCGGCTCACCCCGGAGCAGCTGGACCAGCTGGCCGATGAGATCCGGACCTTCCTCGTCGACGCGGTCTCCAAGACCGGCGGACACCTCGGCCCCAACCTCGGAGTGGTCGAGCTGACCATCGCCCTGCACCGGGTCTTCGACTCGCCGAAGGACAAGGTCCTCTTCGACACCGGCCACCAGAGCTACGTGCACAAGCTCCTCACCGGCCGCCAGGACTTCAGCAGGCTGAAGAGCAAGGGCGGCCTGTCCGGCTACCCCTCGCGCGCCGAGTCCGAGCACGACGTCATCGAGAACTCGCACGCCTCCACCGTCCTGGGCTGGGCCGACGGCCTCGCCAAGGCCAACGAGGTCCGCGGCAAGGACGACCACGTCGTCGCCGTCATCGGTGACGGAGCCCTCACCGGCGGCATGGCCTGGGAGGCGCTGAACAACATCGCCGCGGCCAAGGACCGCCCCCTCGTCATCGTCGTCAACGACAACGAGCGCTCCTACGCCCCCACCATCGGCGGCCTCGCCAACCACCTGGCCACCCTGCGCACCACCGACGGCTACGAACGCTTCCTGGCCCGCGGCAAGGACCTCCTGGAGCGCACCCCCGTCGTCGGCAAGCCGCTGTACGAGACGCTGCACGGCGCCAAGAAGGGCCTGAAGGACTTCATCGCCCCGCAGGGCATGTTCGAGGACCTCGGCCTGAAGTACGTCGGCCCCATCGACGGCCACGACATCGAGGCCCTGGAGTCCGCGCTCCAGCGGGCCAAGCGCTTCGGCGGCCCCGTGATCGTGCACTGCCTCACCGAGAAGGGCCGCGGCTACACCCCCGCCCTGCTCGACGAGGCCGACCGCTTCCACGCCGTCGGCAAGATCCACCCCGACACGGGCCTGCCCGTCGCCACCTCCGGTCTCGACTGGACCTCGGTGTTCGGCGAGGAGATGGTCAGGCTCGGCCACGAGCGCGAGGACATCGTCGCGATCACCGCGGCCATGCTCCAGCCGGTCGGCCTGGCCGGGTTCGAGAAGGAGTTCCCGGACCGGATCTACGACGTCGGCATCGCCGAGCAGCACGGCGCGGTCTCCGCGGCCGGCCTCGCCACCGGCGGCCTGCACCCGGTCTTCGCGGTGTACGCCACGTTCCTCAACCGCGCCTTCGACCAGGTCCTGATGGACGTCGCCCTGCACAGGTGCGGGGTCACCTTCGTCCTGGACCGCGCCGGGATCACCGGCACCGACGGCGCCTCGCACAACGGCATGTGGGACATGTCGATCCTCCAGGTCGTACCCGGCCTGCGGATCGCCGCCCCGCGCGACGCCGACCAGGTCCGCGCCCAGCTGCGCGAGGCCGTCGAGGTCGACGACGCCCCCACGGTCGTCCGCTTCTCCAAGGGCGCCGTCGGCCCCTCGGTCAAGGCCGTCTCCACGGTGGGCGGCATGGACGTGCTGCGCGAGCCCGCCGCCGCCCGGCCCGACGTCCTGCTCGTCTCCATCGGCGCGCTCGCCCCGATGTGCCTGGAGATCGCCGACCTGCTCGACGCCCAGGGCATCTCGACGACCGTCGTCGACCCCCGCTGGGTCAAGCCCGTCGACGAGGCCATGGCCCCGCTCGCCGCGCGGCACCGCGTCGTCGTCACCGTCGAGGACAACAGCAGGGCCGGCGGCGTCGGCTCCGCGATCTCCCAGGCGCTGCGCGACGCGGACGTCGACGTACCGCTGCGCGACTTCGGCATCCCGCCGGTCTTCCTCGACCACGCCTCCCGCAAGGAGGTCATGACCGAGATCGGGCTGACCGCCCCCGACATCGCCCGCCAGGTCACCGGCCTGGTCGCCAAGCTCGACGGGCGCTACGGGACGGGCGCGGAGGACCGCACCGTGGTGGAGCGCGTCCGGGACTGACCCGCGCCCGCCCCCCCGCCTCGGCCGAACGGGCCGGTCGGCCCACCCGTAACGAGTGGTCCGACCGGCCCGTTCGCGTGAAATCCCGCCGCGGCAGGCGTGCCGCGGACAGGCGGTCCGGCCGGTTCCGAATCATGGCGTGCACGACGAGTGCGTGGAGGTACGCCGGTGAGCACGCAGCAGGACCTGCCCCCCAGCGGGAACGGGCTGTTCAGGACCAAGACGGTCGAGCAGTCCATCCGCGACACCGAGGAGCCGGAGCACGCCCTCAAGAAGTCCCTGTCCGCCCTCGACCTCACGGTCTTCGGGGTCGGCGTCGTCATCGGCACCGGCATCTTCGTCCTCACCGGGAAGGTCGCCAAGGAGACGGCGGGACCGGCCACCGCCATCGCCTTCGTGGTCGCCGGCGTCGTCTGCGCCCTGGCCGCCCTGTGCTACGCGGAGTTCGCCTCCACCGTGCCGGTGGCCGGGTCCGCGTACACCTTCTCGTACGCCTCGCTCGGCGAGCTGGTCGCCTGGATCATCGGCTGGGACCTGGTGCTGGAGTTCGCGCTGGGCACGGCGGTGGTCGCGGTCGGCTGGTCGGGCTACGTCCGTTCGCTGCTGGACAACGCCGGCTGGCACCTGCCGGACGTGCTGGCCGGACCGGATGTGGCGGACGGGTTCGGCTTCGACATCCTCGCCTTCGTCCTGGTGCTGATCCTCACCGTGATCCTGGTGCTGGGCATGAAGCTCTCCGCCCGCGTCACCACCGTGGTGGTCGCCGTGAAGGTCACCGTCGTGCTGATCGTCATCATCGCCGGCCTGTTCTTCATCGACACGGCGAACTACTCGCCGTTCATCCCCGAGGCCGAGCCCCAGCCCTCCGGGTCGGGGCTCGACGCCCCGCTGGTCCAGCTGATCTTCGGGTACGCCCCGACGAACTTCGGCGTCATGGGCATCTTCACCGCCGCCTCCATCGTCTTCTTCGCCTTCATCGGCTTCGACGTCGTCGCCACCGCGGCCGAGGAGACCAAGCTGCCGCAGCGCGACATGCCGCGCGGCATCCTGGCCTCCCTGTTCATCTGCACCGTGCTCTACGTCGCCGTGTCGATCGTCGTCACCGGCATGCAGAAATACACCGAGCTGTCCGTCAGCGCCCCCCTCGCCGATGCCTTCAAGGCCGTCGGGCACCCCTTCTACGCGGGCGTCATCAGCTTCGGCGCCGCCGTCGGCCTCACCACCGTCTGCATGATCCTGCTGCTCGGCCAGACCCGGGTGTTCTTCGCGATGAGCCGCGACGGGCTGCTCCCGAGGTTCTTCTCCAAGACGCACCCGCGCTTCCGCACCCCCTACCGCCCGACCATCCTGCTCGGCGTCGTCATCGCCGTCGTCGCCGGGGTGACCAGCATCAACGAGCTCGCGACGCTGGTGAACATCGGCACGCTCTTCGCCTTCGTGGTCGTCGCCCTCGGCGTCATCGTGCTGCGCCGCACCCGCCCGGACCTGCACCGCGCGTTCCGCACGCCGTGGGTGCCGCTGATCCCGATCCTGTCGGTGGCCGCCTCGGTCTGGCTGATGCTCAACCTGCCGGCCGAGACATGGGTGCGGTTCGGGGTCTGGATGGTGATCGGAGTGATCATCTACTTCGCGTACGGCCGCTCGCACAGCCGGATGCACCGCAAGCGGGTGTGACCGCCGGGCCCGGACACGACCGCGGGGCGTGGCTCGCCTCACCTCCGCCGACGGCCGTCACGCCCCCGGTCGCACCGTGCGCGGGCCCGTGCACCGAGCCCCGTGCGCCTCGACCCGGCGCCGCAGCTCGCGGTCGGCGGTGACCACGACGCAGGGCCGCGGCGAGGACTCCGCCGCGGCGCCCGCCGCCAGCTCCGCGATCCGGTCGTCACCGCTGCCCGTCGCCGCCTCCACCCGCACCCCGGCCACCGGAGCGACGTCCCGGGCCCGCCCCTCGACCACCAGGACCAGGTCGACGGGGCCGGGCAGGCCGGGCAGCCCGTCGGAGGCGTAGGGCACCAGCGAGTCGCGCAGCCGCTCGGCCGCGCCCCGGCGGTCCCGCCACCAGCCGTCCGGGACGGACCCGACCACATTGGCGGCGTCGACGATCACCAGGGGCAGCGGGCTCGGCATGGGCCCAGGGTGCCATGTCCGGCCGCGTACGCGGTCCCGAAGCGTCGCGGACGCGGGCCGGACGCGGGCCGGACGCGGGCCGGACGCGGTGATTCCAAGGGTTCGAACGGTGATTCTATGATGGGTGCTCCCCGACTTCCGGGTGCCGGTCGTGACACAAAGCCGCAGATCGGGAGCGGACGATCACGGAAGGAAGACGCCACGACATGCGAGTCAGGTCGAGACGTGCCCAGGGGAGCGCCTCGGGCAAGGGCGACGACGCCCCGCGAGACGCCGACAGCGCCCGGGGGACGGCCGAGACCCCGGTCGACGGACGCTGGCTCGTGCGTGGCAAGGACGGCAGGCTCACCGCCTACGCGCGCGACGAGGACGGGCTCCTGCGCTGGACCGAGGAACGCCCCGGCGGACCCGGCTGGCAGGGCCCGGAGTTCTTCCCCGTACCGGACCTGACGCACCTCGGCCTCGCCCAGGGCGCGGACGGTTACGTGCACTTCATCGGGCGCCGGAGCGTGGACGGGGAGGACGGCCTGCCGGAGGTCGACCTCGTGCACGCCATCCAGTACCAGACGGGCCGCCCGGTCACCGCATGGCGGACCCTGGGCAATCCGTACAAGGACGGGGACGAGAGGGCCGCCCGCATCGGCCCGCCGGCCGCCGGTGTCGCCCCGGCCGGCACGGTCCACGTCTTCGTCCGCAACGCCAACGGCGGCATGATGCTGCGCCGCGAGGGCAAGAACGGCAAGTGGGAGGGGTGGAAGGACCTCCGGGGCACCCTGGGCAAGGAGACGATGGCCGTCGCGGTCGCCGAGTCCGGGCGGATCGAGCTGCTCGTCCCCGGCACCAACAAGGCCATGCGGTGGACCCAGAGCGAGCCGGGCGGCGCGTTCGAGAAGGGCGCCAACCTGAACGTCAGGATCGCCGGCGGCGCGGTGAGCGTGCTGGAGACCGCGCCGGACCGCAACACCTACTACTGGACCGACGCCACCACCGGCACCCTCGTCGCCCACCGCCCGGACGCCCCGGCCATCACGATCGGGGACACCCCGGCCGAGGGCCCGGTCGCCGTCCTCCGCGCCGAACTGGACGCCTACGACTGCACGGTGCTCGCCCACCGCACCCGTGACGGCCGCGTGCTGCTCGCCGCCTGCGGTACGGAGAACGAGGCGGGCGGCCTGTGGTGGGCGGCGACGGGCGAACGCACCTCGGCGCCCCCGGCGTTGGCGCTCGACGGTCAGGGACGCGTGGTGCTCGCGGTGATCGGCGAGCACGGCGGGCTCTACGTGGCCCGGCAGAACGACGAGCCGGGGCTCGCGCTGGGGCCGGCCCGGCGGGTGTGAACGGGGCGGGGCCGCGCGACCGCTTCCGATCCCGCGGCCCCGCCGGTCCGTGTCAGCCCTGGCCCAGCGCCGGGGACTTCTTGGCCGACTCGGGGATGGGGGCGTCCTCGCGGATCGCCTTCCACAGGGCCGACGCCCGCGACTCCACGGCCACGACCCGGTTGCGGTCGATCTTGTCGTACTCGACGGGGAGCATGATCGTCTCCATCGACTCCGGGTCGACCCCGTTCATCGACCGGGCGAACTTCGCGAGGGACGTGAGGGAGGCCAGCTCGTCGTCCGTGGTGAGGGCGCCGGTGGCCGAGTTGGCGATCTTGTAGGCGCTCGTCGGACTGCCCAGCAGGTCCTGGCTCTTGACCTCCTTGAGCAGCGCCATGAGGAACTGCTGCTGGAGCCCGATGCGGCTCAGGTCGGTGCCGTCGCTGAGGCTGTAACGGGTACGGACGAACTTCAGGGACTCGGTGCCGTCGAACTTGTGCGGCCCGGCGTCCACGTCCAGCCCGGTCTTCTTGTCGTGGATGGGCTCCTTGACGTCGATGTTCACTCCGCCGATGGCGTCGACGAGCCCCTTGAACCCGGCGAAGTTGATCTCCAGGTAGTGGTCGATGCGCACCCCGGACATCTTCTCGACGGTCTTGACCACACACGCCGGACCGACCTGCGAGTACACGGAGTTGAACATCACACGGTCCTTGGCCGGCACCGTCGCACCGTCGGCCTTGGCGCACTCGGGCCGGGTCACCAGGGTGTCGCGCGGTATGGACACGGCGACGGCCTTCTGGCGGCCCTCCGGAATGTGCACGACGAGCGCCGTGTCGGACCGGGCCCCGCTGACCCCCGCACCGCCGCCCAGCTCCTTGTTCTCCGAACCGGCCCGCGAGTCGGATCCCAGGACCAGCAGGTTCTGCCCGCTGGTGGGCAGCTTCTCGGGCCGGTCCTCACCGAGCGCCTTGTTGATGTCGACGCCCTTGATGTTGCCGTCGAGGCGGCTCCAGAGCCACCAGGCGGTACCGCCCGCGGCGACGACGAGCACCAGGGCCGACACCAGGATCACCCGCCGTATTCGCTGGCCCCGCGTTCGAGCACGCTTGCGCCCGCGGCGGCGGGGGGCCTCCGGGGAGCTCCCTCGGCCGGGGGTGGTGGCGTCTTCGCTCATCCTGAGTGAGTCCTCACAGCTCATGGCCTGGTCAGGGCGCAGGTGGTGGGGTGGGACTCGGGTGGGGGGTGGAGCCGGTCCGCGTTTTCCCGGGATGAGCACTATAGACAGTCGATCAGGTGTACGTATGAAGGCTGTGGCGCAACTGTGACAGAGCGGGCAGTCCGGTCAGGGCGGTGAGGGCCGGTCGAGAGCGAAATCGATCATGTCTGTCGGAATCGATCGGACATGACTTCGCTATAGGTGGATTTCCCGACCGAAGCGAGAGTGCATATCTTCTTGGAAGCCGGGATGTCCACAGCCCCGGTTCCACGGACGAGGGGGCGGGCGCATGGCACGCAGAGGTGAGCGCCGGCCGGAGCGCGGCAGGCCGGCGCGGGAGCGCGTGCGTACGGCTCGGGCGGGCGGCGCCGGCGGCGTGGTGATCGTGGTCGCGACGCCGGGGGACGCCCTGGAGCCCCTGGCGCTGCAGGCGGGCGGCCCGTGGGTCGACATCGTCTGCGCCCAGCCCGGAACACCGGACGAACGGGCGGCGTTCGGCCGTGCCGTGGCCGATGCCGCGGCCCGCGGCGTCCGGGTGGCGGAGGAGCCCTGGGTCATCGACGCCGAACAGGGAAAGATCGCCGCTCCGGTGCTCGCCGCCCTGCGTGAACTGCGGCCGCTGCTGGTGACCACCCTCGACCCGGACCCGGAGCATTCCTCGATCGACCTGGAGGCCAACCGCCCGGTCGTCACCGAGCCGCCGCTGCGCGGCAGCGTGGCGCGCGCCACGATCGCCGCCGCGCGCACCTACCAGCGGGAGTGCGGATCGCCGGTGTTCGTGCGGTGTCATCGCGCCGGGGCGCCGGCGTCGCTGGGCGCCCGGGCCTGTGGCCGCCATCCGCTGCCGCTCCGCTGGCTCGTCAGGGGCGTGGACGGCCGGCTCTCGGCCTACCTGCCGTCGGCGGCCGGGGTGCTGCGCTGGACCGAGACGCGCGCGGGCGGGGACGAGTGGAGCGGACCGGAGCTGCTCGAAGGGCCCGACCTGCTGCCCGGCCTCGAAGTCGTCCAGGACGCCCAGGGCTACGTGCATCTCTTCGGACTGCGCCGCAGGAAGCGGCCGGACGGCGAGAAGTACGTCGACGTGGTCCACGCGACCCAGTACCAGAGCGGGCGCCCCCTGGGCCCCTGGCACTCCGCGGGCAACCCGCACGGCGATGACCCGGCCAAGAGCCGGGAGGCCGGCTTCCCCGTCGCGACCTTCGACGCCGAGGGGAACCTCCAGGTCTTCGTGCGCAACGTCGGCCATGGCATCAGTACCCGTCGGCAGGGTGCGGACGGGCGGTGGAGCGGTTGGCAGCACCTGCGCGGCGCCCTGGTCGCCGACGAGCTGGCCGCGCTGACCGGTGGCGCGGGGACCCCCGAGGTCTGGGCCAGGAGCAGGGACGCGGCGTCCGCCATCCGGTGGCACCGCGAGACGCCGGGCGGCGAGTGGGCGCTGGATGCCACGGGCTCGGTCAGCCCGGCCCCCGGCACCCTGTCGGCGGCTCCGGAGGCGGGGTCCGTGCGCTACCGGTTCTCGGGAAGCAACGAGGTCTGTGCGCAGGTGCCGGGGGCCGGGGCGGTGAGCCTGGGCGGCCCGGACGGGACGGGGCCGGTGACCGCGGCCGGCGGCATCGGCGTCCAGGGCTGGGGCTGCACGGTGCTGGTGCGGTCGGGGGAGGCCGGGGCGTGCCTCGTGGGGGCGCACGCGGACGGGCGTCCGGAGAGCGGTGTGTGGTGGTTCGACGCGGGGGAGACCTCGATGGTGCCGCCGGCCGTGGCGGTGGACGGCCTGGGCCGGGCGGTCGTCGCGGTGCTGGGCGACGACGGGCGGCCGAGGGTCACGCGGCAGGAGCCGGGGGAGAGCGGCCTCGCCTTCACGCCATGGACCGTGCTCTCCGCTGCCTGACCGGTGGCCCGGCGGTGTCGCGCGAGCGTGCGTGACCGCCTTTGACGGTTTCGTGTTTGACCTTGATCTTGATAAGGTCTGCTCCTGTCTTATGTGGATCGCAGGTGAAGTTCCTGTGTCCATGATGTGAATGCCCCTTGATTGCGACTTCTTGCAGGCCGATGGGGCCGCGTTGACCGCGTGAGTCGTGTTTGTCTGAGGGGTTATGGGGAAGCTGTCGCTGCGTGCCGTTCAGAAGCTGACATGCAAGAAGCGCGATGCCTGGTGGACTGTCCTGCTGGTCGATCCCGTCGCCACGCGCATGTTGATCGGGATGGCGAAGTTCAGATTCATCACTCCGAACCGGGTCACCTGGTCCGCGCTCTTCGTCGGCCTCGGCTCCGCGTACTTCTTCCTCAAGGGTGACACCGCTTCCCTCGTCATCGGGGCCGCGCTCTACCACCTGAGCTTCATCCTCGACTGCATCGACGGCAAACTCGCCCGCCTCAAGGGCAACGGTACCGTCTTCGGAGGCTGGCTCGACTACGTCTTCGACCGCATCCGGGTCCTCTTCTGTGCGCTCGCCCTCATGGGCGGCCAGTACCTGCGCACCCACAACGAGCTCTACCTCCTCGCCGCCCTGGCCGTCGTCTTCCTCGACATGCTCCGGTACGTCGACGCCCTGCAGATCTACAAGATGCGCATGTCCATGCGCATGAAGATCGAGAAGGTCACCCTGGAACGCAAGGCGCTGGAGGAGGAGCAGGCCCGCCGCGACGCGACCGAGGCAGCGGCCGACCAGCCCAAGGTGGTCTTCATCGAGGACCTGCTCCGGGAGAACCCCGGCGTCGAGGCCGAGGTCCTCAAGCAGCAGGCCGGTGACGTGGTCGACCTGCACGCCCAGTTCCGCAACCGCTTCCCCTGGTACACGCGGTTCCGTCAGGCGCTGCTGCGCAGCCGCATCAGGCCGCACCTGATCAGCGGCATCGAGTTCCAGATGTTCATCTTCATCGTGGCACCGCTGATCGGCCAGATCCTGTGGACGACCGCGATATCCGCCGCCGCGCTCGGCCTCTTCGAGCTCGTGATCATGTACAAGTTCTGGCTGTCCACCCGTGACTTCACGCGGCTCATGGAGAAGCTCGCCACCGAGCCCTCGAAGGCCGGCGTCATCGCCGAGAACCTCCACCGGGGACGCCACCGCCACCGCCGCGGCGGCGACGCCGACGGTGACCAAGGGCAGGTCCTGACCGAGAAGTTCCCGCTCCCCGAGCAGGACGACGACCTCGGCTTTCAGCCGTACCCCCGGCCCTACACCCCGCACCCGGCGGACATCGAGACGCAGCAGCTCCGTGCGGTGCCCTACTGGGCCGAGAGCGAAGGGTCCGTACGATGACGGTGCCCGCTGACCCGTCGCTGTACACCGTGACGGTCGTGGTGCCCGCCTACAACGCGAGCGCCACACTCGGCCGGGCCCTCCAGTCCGCGCTGGCCCAGACGCACCGCGCCGTAGAGGTGATCGTCGTGGACGACGCGTCGGCCGACGGAACCCTCCAGGTGGCCCGCGAGTTCGCGGCCGGCGACCGCCGCGTCCGGATCGTCGAACGCCCGCAGAACAGCGGCGGCGTGGGCGCGCCCCGCAACAACGGCATCACGGCCGCCACCGGCCAGTACGTGATGTTCCTCGACGCCGACGACGAACTGCCGCTCAAGGCGTGCGAGACCCTGCTGGAGTCCGCCCTCGCCACCGGCGCGGACATCACCGCCGGGCGCGCGCTGCGGGTGAACCTCGCCAAGGACGAGATCACCGTCTGGCAGGCCCAGCTCTACGGCACCGACCGCACCGTCGACGGCGGCCTGCGCGCCATGCCCGAACTCCTCCAGGACCCGATCGCGGCGGCCAAGCTGTACCGGCTGGACTTCCTGCTCGACCACGGCATCCGCTTCCCCGAAGAGGTCTTCTTCGAGGACACCTACTTCTCGACCGTCGCCTGGTACTCCGCGCGCTCCGTCACCCTGCTCGCCGCCCCCGTCTACCGGTGGATCTGGGAGCGCGAGACCGACACCCCCTCCATCACCAACCGGCGCGGAGAACTGCGCAGCATCCGTGACCGGGTCCTGGTGCACCAGTACGCGGACGCCTTCCTCATCCAGCAGGGCGAGCAGGAACTGCTCGCCCACAAGGCCGCCAAGTTCCTCTCGCACGACCTGCGGCTGTACACCCCGGAACTGCGCGCGGGCGACGCGCGGTTCCGGGCCGGATTCGTCGGCTTCGTCGCGCCGTACCTGGAGACCCTGCCGCCCGAGGTCTACGACCTGTGCGGCCCGCTGGAGCGCGTACGGGCCTTCAGCCTGATGCACGGCCGGGTGGACCTCGCGCTCACCGTCTCCGACTACACCCAGCGCCGCAGTGTGCTCAGCTCCGACCTCGTGCGCCGTGACGACAAGGTCTACTGGTCCGCCTCGCTGCTCGGCCGGCCGGACGCCGAACGCTTCCTGGACGTCACCGACCTCGACCTGACCGGCAACAGCCTCTCCGACGCGCGGCTGTTCAACCAGGCCACCCTCGTGGAGATCCGGGACAGCACGCTCCACGTCACCGGCTACATCCGCAACCAGTTCGGCAGGATCGGACCGAAGGACAAGCCGGAACTCACCGCTGTGCTCCGCCGCCGCAGCACCAAGACCGACCACACCTTCGAAGTGACCGGTGTGGACGTCGACGAGGAGTTCATCCGATACCACACCATGGTGGACCTGGCCTCCACCCTGGGCGCGGCGGACCGGGCCGGCAACTGGAACCTGTTCGTGCAGATACGGCACGGCGGGGAACGGGCCACCACCACCGTCGCGGTCACCGGCCTCGACATCGGTCGCGAGCGCTACCAGGGCCCCCAGGACACGTACGAGATCTACGAGACCGTCAGCGGCAACCTCGCCCTACGCCCGGAGACGGCCGAGCAGCAGACCGTCGACCATCCGCGCGGCACCCCGTGGCTGTGGTGGCAGAACGTTCCCGCCCCGGCACCCGTGGCAGCGCCGCCGGAGACGTACGAGGCCGCGATCGTGGTGCACTGCCATAACGACGAGTACAACCTCTACGAGTTCCTGAGCTCCCTGCTCGCCCAGCGCGAGTTCGCCGCGACCCAGGTGATCCTCGTCGACGACGGCTCCACCGACGCCACCTCCGCCCAGCTGGCCGAGTTCGCCGCGTACCACGGCAACGTCGAGGTCGTCCCGCAGATCAGGCTCGGCGCACGCTCCAGCTACGACAACGGCCTGCGCTATGTGCACGCCCCCTACGTGATGTTCGCCCGCGCCGAGGACATCCTCGGCGAGAACTGCGTGGGCCGGCTCGTGGCCGCCGCCCGCCGGTGCGAGGCCGACGTGGTGGTCGGCGACCAGGACAACTTCCCCGGGCCGCGCAGCAGCGCCGACGTGCCCTGGAAGCGCTACTTCGGAGCGAACGCCCCCCGAGTCGAACGGCTGGACAAAGCGCCCTACCTGATCTTCTCGGCGGAGCTGGGCACCAAGCTGTTCCGCACCTCCCTGCTGCGCCGGCACGGCCTGCGCACAGGACACGGCCCCGGCTTCGAGGACGCCTGGCTCACGGTCCCCGCCCTCCTGCACGCCCGTACGGTGACGATCGCACCCACCGCCACCTCGTTCGCGCGCGACCCGGAACGGCGGGACTCGCTGTTCGACCTGGCCTGGAACGACCCGGTCAAGACCCAGGAACTCATCCGCCTCTGCCGCCACATCATCCGGATGACGGAGCGGCTGAACGCCCGCGAGGCCCGGCTGGCCATGCGCTTCGTGGTCCGCTCCATGCAGCCGCACCTGCGCAACATCCACCGGATCATGAGCCGGGCGGAGATCGCCGGAATCTTCCCCGTCCTGATCGACATCTACCGGTCGATACCCGACGACCTGATCCTCCAGTACGCCGGTGTGCCGATGTCACGTCTCCAGCACCACGCCGTACGGACCGGCAACTACGAGCTGTTCTGCGACCCGTACACCAAGCCTGCCTACCTGCCGCAGCTGCTCGTCGACGACACAGGGCTGCACCGCCGCCTCGAAGCGGACCGCACGGAGACCGCGCTCCTGCGGGTGGACCGGCAGAAGGCCGTCCTGGAGACCTTCGTGGCCGAGGGCGACCACCTGCACTTCGAAGGTCTGCTGGTCCTCTCCGGCGTCGACATCTCCCAGCTCTTCGGCAACCGTCTCGAACTGGTCCTCAGCGACGGCCGCCGGGAGACCGGCCTCCAGATCGAACAGGTCTACCGCCGCGACCGGTGGCGCGCACGCAAGGAGCAGGACTGGTACGCGGGCTGGCGTGCCACCGCCCGTCCGGGCGACCTCGCCGCGCTCTCCAACCGCGACCTCACCCTCCGGGTCCGCGTCCACGACGCCGAACGCAGCCACGACATCGCCGTCGAGGCCCGCCAGATGCTGCACCGCTTCAAGGGCGTGCACCGCTCGGGCCGGGCCCGGGTCCGGCTGAGCATCGCCGACAACGAGTCCGTGACCCTGCGCCGGATCAGCGGCCCGCTCCGCAAGGCGCGCCACGGGCTGCGCCGGCTGCGCGAGGAGATACGCAACTCGCTGCCCGGCCGGTCCGGCTGGCGCACCCGGCTCCTGTACTGGCTGACGTATCCGAGGCTGCACCGCAAGGACATCTGGATCATCGGCGAGCGCGAGGACACGGCCCAGGACAACTCGTACCACCTGTTCAAGTGGATCAGGGAGAACGAGCCGAAGCGCAAGGTCTTCTACGCGATCAACGGCGACGCCCAGGACCGCGCGAAGATCGACCACCTGGGCCAGGTGGTCGACCGGCTCTCCTGGAAGTACCGCGCCTACCTGCTGCACGCGACCAGGCTGGTCAACGCCTACGACCTGGAGGCGTACCTCGGCTTCCCCGGCCTGTCCAAGCGGGCCTTCCTGCGGGGCTACGGTGACCTGCTGCGCTACAAGCGCGTCTTCCTCCAGCACGGCGTCGTGTACAACGACGTCGTCCAGTCCATCCACGCCCAGGTCACCAACGTCGACATGGTCCTCACCACGGGCCGCAGCGAACGCGCCTATTACGCCGAGCACTGCGGGTACGGATACGACCGCGTCGCTGCCACCGGTCTGCCGCGCTACGACGCGCTCAAGCCGCTCGACGGCCCGCGCAAGGTCCTGGTCATGCCCACCTGGCGGCGCGACATCGTGGCCCCGTCGTACAACAAGGCGGCCAAGCCCGAGATCCCCTTCGCCGCCTCCGAGTACTACCGCTTCTTCTCCGCGCTGCTGCGGGACGAGAGGCTCCTCAAGGCGCTCCAGTACTACGGCGTGGAGCTGGAGTTCATGCCGCACTACGAGATCCGCCCGTACCTGAAGCACTTCCGGATCGACCACCCGTCCATCACCGTCTCCTCGACGGGCCGGGACGTGCAGCTGGCCATGCGCGAGTGCTCCATGCTCGTCACCGACTACTCATCGGTGTTCTTCGACGTCGCGTACATGGGCAAGCCGATCGTCTACACGAACTTCGACGACGAGGCGTTCTACAGCAAGCACTACAAGCGGGGCTACTTCGACCTGGCCCGCGACGGCTTCGGCCCCGCCTGCGGAACCGTGGATCGCGCGGTGGACGAGATCGTCGCCTCCATCGCCCGCGGCTTCGAGGTCGAGCCCGAATACCGGCGCCGCGCCGAGGAGTTCTTCGTCCTGCGGGACACCAACAACTGCCGGCGGGCCTTCGACGTCATCGACACGATGGACGCCACGGCGGGCGGCGACCCGGGCCGGATGTCGGTACCGCTCGTGATGGGGCGGCCGGGAGAGCAGGAGCGTGAGCGGGCATGAGAACGCGGGCGGGGCGTGAGAGGTTCTCCGCTCTCAATTCCCCCGCCCGTTCCCTCAGTCCAGCGTGATGCTTCCGGCGCCGGCCGAGAACAGGGAGCCGCCAGTGCTCAGCGAGATATAGACCTCGTACACGCCCGGTGCGGCCTTTTGCAGGTCGACCCCGTTGTACCCCGAGGTGGCGAAATAGGCGAAGTCGTAGTTCCCGAAATCGCCGCGCCGTACGTGCTTGCGAATCGCCGCTGTCTTGCGTGACATTCCGAGCCGGAACGAATGCGTGGTGCCCTGGCCCTGGAGCACCAGATAGTACTGGCCGTGCCCCCGGTCGCCCGCTTCGATTCCATGGACGAAGAGCGCACCCTCCACGTGGAGCGTCCGTTCCTTCAGCCATGACGATTCCAGCGAGAAAACCGTCTCCGGTGAGAACTGGCCGACAATGGGGCGGCGTATCAGCCGGACCTTCTTTCCGTCCCCGATCAGAACCGCCTCGTTCCCTCCGACCGGGCGCCTGATGTCGAAGGGGCGGCGAGCCACCAGAGCAGTTCGCCTGTCTATTCCCTCGGCCGGACTCGTCACCCGCACGGAGAGGTTGTACGTGCCGACCGGGAGGCCCTTCATGGAGATACCGGAAGGTGATTCCGGCTCGAAGCCCCCATGGGGGTAGTCGCAGGAGAACCGGTCGAAGTACTGGCTGTAGAGGTACTTGGCGTCCGTCGTGGCCAGGGGGTACTCGAAATGACGGCTCCCGCTCTCCATGATCAGACTCTTCGTCGTCATGGAATGCGAGTACGGAGATTCTCCGGGAATGAACGCGTCCCCGGAGAGAATGATGTTCGCTCCGCGGATGTCCTGCTTCTTCACCACGGCGGTCAGCGCGTCCGACGTCCGCAGCTCGTACAGGTAGGACTGCCGCTCCATCTCGTTGACCTGCTGCTTGCCGTTCTCCACGAACCCCAGCCGGGGGTCCGCCCCCTCGGTGAGAGCCGACAGTACGCCGGCGATGAGCGGCATGTTGTACCCGGACACCTCACCGTGCTGGCGCACCATCGGAGAATCCGTGCGGATGAAGTTGAAGTTCTCGCAGGCCCAGAACAGCTGAAGATGCGGATTGATCTCCGTTTCGTACTGCTCGTCGGCCTCGGAGGTGAACAGGTATATGTTGTGCCCCTGTCCGCCGCGCGCCTTGAGCATGTCGGGCACGGCGCCGTCGAGTACGTCCACGTTCTGCTGCGGCATCGATTCGCCCAGCATGTACTGACCGGTCACCGGCCTGTCGCGCACATAGCTGCCGATCAGGAACTGCGGCACCACGGTGACGATGTTCCGGTATCCGTACCGCAGGCCGTAATAGAGAGCCGCACTGCCGCCTTTCGAGACGCCGAGGAGGCTTACCCGGTCCCGGCCGAGACCGAGGCGGGCGAGCGTGCGCTCGATGAGACCGGCGACAGATTCCTCGATGCCGAAATCCATGTTCCGGCACATGTAGTAGCTGTAATGGCCGTCGAAGTCGTCCCGGATCCACAGGATATTGGCGCGCAGATCCATCAGAGATTTACCGGCGAAGTGATAACCGTTGGGCGCACCGAGCCCGGAGAACACCACGATCAGATGCCGGGCGTCCCCGTCGGCGGGCCGGAATCGGTACTCGACGGGGAAGGGGCCCGAGGTGTCCGTCTCGGTGACCACTCGGCGCCGGTCGGCGGCCGCGCGATTCGGCACGAGAGGAGGAAGTGCTGTGGTCATCGAGATAGCTGCCTGCTCTTGTGTGATTCCTGACACGGCCCCCGACGGAAGCCGTCCGAGTCTATCCGGCCCTCGCGCCGTCAGTCGAGCCCGAATTCATCACGAATGACCCCACCGGTGACGGGCGCGTTGTTGATAGCATCCGAACCGTCATATGACTGGTATCCAAGGCGAATCCCCGCGCGGTACCCGGACAGATCCTGTTCGTTGTCCGGGGCAGGGGAGTGGGACATGAACGGACGACGGGCTGCGCGGACACCTGCGCTCCTGCTCGCCCTCCTGACCGCCGCGTGCACCGCACAGACCGGCGCGGGCCCGGACACCCGTGACGCGCGGGCCCTCCGGCCGTCCGCCGGCAGCTCGCAGTCGGCGGAAGACCTTCCTGACGGCATCACATTCCGGCAGTCGGTGCGCAGGCTGGCGGACGGCAGCCCGGTCCGGGTCAGCGTGCTGGCCGTGGCACCGGACGCCCCCGTCGACGTACGGACCGGCCACGGCGGCGCGGTGGCGACGACCGATACGGTCCTCGGCCTCGCCCGCCGGGCCCACGCGGTCGCCGCTGTGAACGGCACCTACTTCGACACGGACTCCACGCGCTACAAGGGCGACCCGCTGGGCCTCTACGTCTCCGACGGCGCCCTCCTCAGCGAGGCCACCAACGGGCGTACCGCGCTGATCCTGCCGGGACGCGGGGAGCGGCCCCGGATCACCGAGCTGCGGTCCGCCACGTACGTCACCTCGTCCGACGGCGCCCGCGCTGTCGTGGACGGCACCGACCGGGTGCCGGGGCGGATCGTCGGCTGCGGAGGCGTGGGCGGGGACCGGCGCACCGACACCGGCGCGCGGACCGGGGACCCGCTGCCGGGACGCGTCTGCTTCGACCCGGACGAACTCGTCGACTTCCCCGCCCAGTGGGGCGTACCGACTCCGGGCGCCGAGCGGCACAGCGTCGAGGCGGTGCTGGACGCGACGGGCACGGTGACGGCCGTCCGCAGTCCCTCGGGCGGCACGGTTCCGGCGGGCGGGCGGAGCCTGGTGGGCATCGGTTCCGCGGCCGGCTGGCTCCGGGAGCACGCGAGGACGGGTCGCGCCCTCACCGTCGAGTCCCACGTGACGGACCCGGACGGCCGGGCGGTGGACACCTCCGGCGCTTCGATCGTCGGAGCCGGACCCGCGCTCGTGCGCCACGGCCGGACCTGGATCAACGCAGCCGCCAACGGGGTCTCCCGGGCGGCCGTCAGCAGCCGCTCGCCCCGCACGGTCGCCGGCATCCGGCCGGACGGCACCCTCCTGCTCGTCGTGTTCGACGGCCGTCGGCCGGGCGTCAGCGAGGGCGTCACCCTGACCGAGGCGGCCGGCATCCTGGTGTCCCTGGGCGCCGAGGACGCCATCAACCTCGACGGTGGCGGCTCCAGCACCATGGTGGTCCGGGACAAGGTCCGCAACAGCCCCTCGGACCCCGGCGACACGGACGAGGAGCGGCAGCGCAAGGTCTCCAACGCGCTCGTCGTCGTCCCACGGCGCATCGCACCCTGACAGCCCGGACACGGGAACGGGCCGTACGGGAAGGATCCCGTACGGCCCGCCCCGTCGGGCGAACGTCCTGCGCCGGAAACGCTCGCCGAGCGAACCCCCTACGCCGGAACGCTCGCCACGCCCGCCGCCAGGAACTTCTTGCCGTTCACGCGCTCCGAGACGCCCTCACGGTCCAGGTACGGCGTGATGCCGCCCAGGTGGAAGGGCCAGCCCGCGCCCGTGATGAGGCAGAGGTCGATGTCCTGGGCCTCGGCGACGACGCCCTCGTCCAGCATCAGGCCGATCTCCTGCGCCACCGCGTCCAGGACGCGGTCGCGGACCTGCTCCTCGGTCAGGACGGTGTCGCCCTGCTTGAGGAGGGCGGCGACCTCCGGGTCCAGCTCCGGCTTCCCGGAGTCGTAGACGTAGAAGCCGCGCTTGCCGGCCTTGACCACGGCCGCGAGGTTCTCGGAGACGGTGAAGCGCTCCGGGAAGGCGCGGTTCAGGGTCTCGGAGACGTGCAGGCCGATCGCCGGGCCGACCAGCTCCAGGAGCACCAGCGGGGACATCGGCAGGCCGAGCGGCTCGATCGCCTTCTCCGCGGTCCCGACCGGGGTGCCCTCGTCGATGACGTTCTGGATCTCGCCCATGAAGCGGGTGAGGATGCGGTTGACGACGAACGCCGGGGCGTCCTTCACCAGCACCGCGGTCTTCTTCAGCTTGCGGGCCACACCGAAGGCGGTGGCCAGCGAGGCGTCGTCGGTCTTCTCGCCGCGCACGATCTCCAGCAGCGGGAGGATCGCGACCGGGTTGAAGAAGTGGAAGCCGACGACCCGTTCCGGGTGCTGCAGCTTCGACGCCATCTCGGTGACCGAGAGGGACGAGGTGTTGGTGGCGAGGATGGCGTGCGCCGGGGCGACCGCCTCGACCTCCGCGAACACCTGCTGCTTGACGCCGATCTCCTCGAAGACCGCCTCGATGATGAAGTCGGCGTCGGAGAAGCCCTCCGCCTTGTCCAGCACACCGGAGACCAGGGCCTTCAGGCGGTTGGCCTTGTCCTGGTTGATCCGGCCCTTGCCGAGCAGCTTCTCGATCTCGGCGTGGACGTAGCCCACGCCCTTGTCGACGCGCTCCTGGTCGATGTCGGTCAGTACGACCGGCACCTCCAGGCGGCGCAGGAACAGCAGGGCGAGCTGGCTGGCCATCAGGCCCGCGCCCACCACGCCGACCTTGGTGACCGGGCGGGCCAGGTTCTTGTCCGGGGCGCCGGCCGGGCGCTTGGCGCGCTTCTGGACCAGGTTGAACGAGTAGATCCCGGAGCGCAGCTCGCCGCCCATGATCAGGTCCGCCAGGGCCTGGTCCTCGCGGTCGAAGCCGGCCGACAGGTCGCCGTCCTTGGCCGCGGCGATGATCTCCAGCGCGCGGTACGCGGCCGGGGCCGCGCCGTGCACCTTGGAGTCGGCGATGGCCCGGCCGCGCGCGACGGCCCGGTCCCAGGCCTCGCCGCGGTCGACGTCGGGGCGCTCGACCGTGACCGTGCCGTTGAGCACGTCGGCGGTCCACACCAGCGACCGCTCCAGGAAGTCCGCACCCTCGAACAGCGCGTCCGCGATGCCCAGCTCGAAGACCTGCCCGCCCTTGAGCTGGCGGTTCTGGTTCAGCGAGTTCTCGATGATCACCGAGACCGCGCGGTCGGCGCCGATCAGGTTCGGCAGCAGCGCGCAGCCGCCCCAGCCGGGCACCAGGCCGAGGAAGACCTCGGGCAGCGAGAAAGCGGGCACCGCCTTGGAGACGGTGCGGTAGGAGCAGTGCAGCCCGACCTCGACACCGCCGCCCATCGCCGCGCCGTTGTAGTACGCGAACGTGGGGACCGCGAGGCCGGAGAGCCGGCGGAAGACGTCGTGGCCGCCCTTGCCGATGGCCAGCGCGTCCTTGTGCTCCTTGAGCAGCTCGACGCCCTTGAGGTCGGCGCCGACCGCGAAGATGAACGGCTTGCCGGTGATGCCGACGCCGGTGATCGCGCCCTCGGCGGCCTCCTTCTCGACCTGGTCGATCGCGGCGTTGAGGTTCGCCAGCGACTGCGGCCCGAAGGTGGTCGGCTTGGTGTGGTCCAGGCCGTTGTCCAGCGTGATGAGGGCGAAGCGCCCCGCACCGGCCGGCAGGTCCAGGTGGCGCACGTGCGCCTGGGTGACGACCTCGCCCGGGAACAGCTCGGCCGCACCCTTCAGAAGCTCAGCGGTGGTGGTGCTCACTTGTCGCCTCCGGCGTTCTCGAAGTGCGGGTTCTCCCAGACGACCGTCGCGCCCATGCCGAAGCCGACGCACATGGTCGTCAGGCCGTAGCGGACCTCGGGCTGCTCCTCGAACTGGCGGGCCAGCTGCGTCATCAGCCGGACACCGGAGGAGGCCAGCGGGTGGCCGTAGGCGATCGCGCCGCCGTACTGGTTGACGCGGGCGTCGTCGTCGGCGATGCCGTAGTGCTCCAGGAACGCCAGCACCTGTACGGCGAACGCCTCGTTGATCTCGAAGAGACCGATGTCCGAGATGGACAGGCCGGCCTTGGCGAGGGCCTTCTCCGTGGCCGGGATCGGGCCGTAGCCCATGACCTCCGGCTCGACGCCCGCGAAGGCGTAGGAGACGAGACGCATCCTGACCGGGAGGCCCAGCTCGCGCGCGACGTCCTCGGCGGCGAGCAGGGAGGCGGTGGCGCCGTCGTTGAGCCCCGCGGCGTTACCGGCCGTGACGCGGCCGTGGGCGCGGAAGGGGGTCTTCAGGTTCGCCAGGGACTCCATGGTGGTGCCCGGCCGCATCGGCTCGTCGGCGGTGACCAGGCCCCAGCCCGTCTCACCGGCCTCCGGGTTCGTGCGGCGCACCGAGACGGGCACCAGGTCCTGCTGGATCCTGCCGTCGGCGTACGCCTTGGCGGCCTTCTCCTGCGAACGCACCGCGTACGCGTCGGCGCGCTCCTTGGTGATCGTCGGGTACCGGTCGTGCAGGTTCTCCGCGGTCATGCCCATGAAGAGGGCGGACTCGTCGACCAGCTTCTCCGACACGAACCGCGGGTTCGGGTCCACGCCCTCGCCCATCGGGTGACGGCCCATGTGCTCGACGCCACCGGCGACGACGACGTCGTACGCGCCGAAGGCGATGGAGCCGGCCGTGGAGGTGACGGCGGTCAGGGCGCCCGCGCACATGCGGTCGATGGAGTAACCGGGGACGGACTGCGGCAGCCCGGCCAGGATTCCGGCGGTGCGGCCGAGCGTGAGGCCCTGGTCGCCGATCTGCGTGGTCGCGGCGATGGCGACCTCGTCGATCTTCTTGGGGTCCAGGTCCGGGTTGCGGCGCAGCAGCTCCCGGATGGCCTTCACGACGAGATCGTCGGCGCGGGTCTCGTGGTAGATGCCCTTCGGGCCCGCCTTGCCGAACGGGGTGCGGACGCCGTCGACGAAGACGACGTCCCGGATGGTACGAGGCACGATGGCTCTCCTCCAGGGTGCGGGATGGCACTGCTGCGGGGCGCGCCGGGGCGCGCCGCTCCGGTCATGCTACTTGCGGGTAACCAGGCTGCCCACCCCCTGGGGCGGGAGCGGCGAAGGTCACACGCGGAAATTGCCCGGCGAAGGCCGCCCCGCACACGGCGAATGGCCCGTACGGACTCGTTCGCGAGTCCGTACGGGCCATTCGAGGTACCCCCGGAGCCGTGCCGAAGCTGGCGTGAATACGCCCCTCCGGCACACCCCTGGCCTCTGCGTTACGCGGGCTGCGTGAGCGCGCGGTACAGGAGCGGGGCCACCTGCTCGATCTGCCAGTGCCGCGCACCGTACCCGGCCAGCGCGGATTCCACCGTCTCCGGCGTCGGGTTCTTCGGCGGCTCCCAGCAGACCCGGCGCACGGTGTCCGGCGTGATCAGGTTCTCCTGCGGCAGGTGCAGCCGCTCCGCGAGCGCGGAGACCGCGGCGCGGGCCGCCGAGAGCCGGGCCGCCGCGGCCGGGTCCTTGTCGGCCCAGGCGCGCGGCGGCGGCGGACCGGCGAGGGCCTGGCCGGGCTGCGGCAGCTCCGTGTCGGGCAGCGCCTTGGCCCGGTCGACGGCGGCCTGCCACTGCTCCAGCTGGCGCCGGCCCATGCGCGGGCCGAAGCCGGGCAGGGCCATCAGGGCGTGCGCGTTGGGCGGCAGCGCGAGCGCGGCCTCGACGATCGCCGCGTCGCCGAGCACCTTGCCGGGCGAGACGTCCCGCCGCCGGGCGATCTGGTCGCGGGTGTTCCACAGCTCCCGTACCACCGCCATCTGCCGGCGGCGGCGGACCTTGTGCATCCCGGAGGTGCGGCGCCACGGGTCCTGGCGCGGGGGAGCGGGCGGCGCCGCGGCGATGGCGGCGAACTCCTCCCGGGCCCATTCCAGCTTGCCCTGCCGGTCGAGCTCGTCCTCCAGGGCGTCGCGCAGGTCGATGAGGAGCTCGACGTCGAGCGCCGCGTAGCGCAGCCAGGGTTCGGGCAGCGGGCGGGTGGACCAGTCGACGGCGGAGTGGCCCTTCTCCAGCGAGTAGCCGAGGACACTCTCGACCATCGCGCCGAGGCCGACCCGCGGGAAGCCGGCCAGTCGCCCGGCCAGCTCGGTATCGAAGAGTCCGGTCGGAGTCATCCCTATCTCCCGCAGACAGGGCAGGTCCTGCGTCGCCGCGTGCAGGATCCACTCGGTGCCGCGCAGGGCCTCGCCCAGCCCGGACAGGTCGGGGCAGCCGACGGGGTCGACGAGCGCGCTGCCCGCCCCCTCGCGCCGCAGCTGTACGAGGTAGGCGCGCTGGCCGTAGCGGTAGCCGGACGCCCGCTCGGCGTCCACGGCCACCGGGCCCGAGCCCGCGGCGAATGCGGCGATCACCCCGGCCAGGGCGTCGTCGGACGCCACCACTGGCGGAATGCCCTCGCGCGGTTCGAGCAAGGGGATCGGCGCCGGGGCGACGTCGTCCGGGGGAGCGCCCCCGGTGGTTCGCAGTGATGTGTCTGCTGCGGTCTCTTGGGCGTCGGTCACGTGTCAAGGGTATCTGTGTGTGCGCGGCGGCTGCCGACGGAACGTTCCGTCGGCAGC
>NZ_JBEYCF010000040.1:0-70574 GCF_040632605.1 Streptomyces sp. NPDC019224
CCTCGTACGGGACGTACCCGGGCTTCCGGCCGGCCCACCGGGAGGCGGGGCCTCCCCTGTTCGAGCGGAGCCGAGAACTTGGGGATGCGCCTGACGCCGCTCCTTCCGGGCAGACCCCGGCTGCCGCGGCACCAGCCCCGGTCGGCGGACCCGGTCAGCGGGCCCGGCCGAAGCGGTCGCCCACCGCCGCCTTGCCGCCCGAGGCGCGGACGGCGTGGGCGGTCACGTAGTCGCCGGTGGCGTCCCGGTCGCCCTCGGCGTGGTTGTACTGCCCGGCGAACGTGTGCGTGCCGGCCGGGACGCTCCGCCCGGGCCGCAGCGTCCACCGGTAGACCAGATAGCCGCCGCTCTCGTTCACCGACACGGTGAAGTCCGGCTCGGGCAGCGAGCGCCAGGAGCCGGTGCTGTTCACCCCGCCGGTCTCGGCGACCCGCAGCTCCACGGTGAGCGAGGACAGCGGCTCGGTCGTCCGCAGCGTCACATTGCTCTGCGCCCAGTACGGGTTGCTGTGCGGGTCGACCACGCCGCCCGTCCACAGCGGCCCGTCCTCGGGCCGCAGCCCGCCGGGAGCAGCCGGTGCCTTCGCGGCGGGGGAGGGGGAGGGGGACGGTGGCCGGGGCGAAGGCGCCGAGGCCACCTGCCCGCCGCGCTCACCGCCCTCGTCGCCCGCCGAGGTGACGGCGAACGCCCCGGCCGCCAGCACCCCGCAGACCGCGGCCGTCGCGCCGGCGACCCGCAGCCACGGGCGCGCGGCGCGCGGCGGGCGTACGGTCCCGGCCGTGGGGCCACCGGCCATCCCGCGCTCGATACGGGCCAGCATCCGTGCCCGGTCGGGGCGGTGGGCCTCGGCGGCCTCCCGCAGCCGCCCGGCCAGCTCCTCGTCCTTCACCGGTCTCCTCCGCTGCGCTGCGCCGCGACGGCCACCCGGACCCGCGCGGCGGGCGTCTCGGGCCCCAGCAGCCGCTGCAGTTCCGCGACGGCGCGCGAGGTCTGGCTCTTCACCGTACCCACCGAGATCCCCAGCACCAGCGACGTGTCCCGCTCCGAGAGGTCGAAGGCGTGCCGCAGCACCACACAGGCGCGCTTGCGGAACGGCAGCCGGCGCAGTGCCTCCTGCACGTCCACCACCGCCGGCACATCGGGCCCTTCGGCCGCACCGCCGTCCCCGCCGCCGCGCGGCGCCCAGAACAGGGCGATCCGGCGGCGCTCCCGCACCGCGCTGCGGATGCGGGTCCTGGCGAGGTTGGCGACCACCCCGCGCGCGTACGCGACCGGATGCCCGGCCTCGCGGACCCGGTCCCAGCGGTGCCAGAGCGCGAGCAGGGCGTCGGCCGCCAGATCGTCGGCCGTGTCGGCCTCGCCGGTCAGCAGATGGGCGAGGCGGGCCAGCTCGGCGTAGTGGGCCTCGAAGAACGCGTGGAACTCGGCGGCGTCGTCGTCGACTGCTGTGCCCACAGCTACCTCGTCCCTCGCGTTCGTACGCCCGGACGGTCCGGGTGCGTCCCCGTCCCCCGAGCCCGTTGCGGGCGGGGCGGGGGCGTGAGCGTACCGCGTCCCGCAAGCGCTTCGACATGGGGGGCGCACAGCGGAGGAGAACGGCGCCGGGCCGTGTCCGGAAAGTCCCGTCGTACGCCCGAAAGGGGCGGCCCGCGGCGTCCGGTGCGGCGAGAGCGCGTGCCGGGCGGGACCTCCCGGACACGGTCTAACGCCGCAGCGCCGCCTCCATCGTCTTCCGGGCGATCGGCGCCGCGAGTCCGTTGCCGCTGACCTCGGAGGCGGACGCGCCGGAGTCCTCCACGACCACGGCGACCGCGACCTCCTGGCCGCCGGCCTTCGCGTACGAGGTGAACCAGGCGTACGGAGTGTTGCTGTTGCCCACGCCGTTCTCGGCGGTGCCCGTCTTGCCGCCCACCTCGGCCCCGTCGATCCGGGCGTTGGTGCCGGTGCCCTGTTCCACGACGGTCACCATGGCGCTGCGCAGCTGCTTCGCGGTGTCCGCGGAGACGATCCGCCTCGTGTCGCCGTCCGCGAAGTCCTCCAGCGTGCCGCCGTCGCCGTCGGTCACCTTCGACACCATGTGCGGGGCGGCCAGCTCACCGCCGTTGGCGAGGGCCGCGGAGACCATCGCCATCTGCAGCGGGGTGGCGGTCACCTCGAACTGGCCGATGCCCGAGAGCGCCGTCTGCGGCTTGTCCATGTCCGTCGGGTACACGCTCTTCGAGGCCCGCACCGGCACGTCCAGCTTCTCGGTGTTGAAGCCGAACCTCTCCGCCATCGCCCGCACCTTGTCCTGGCCCAGGTCGGCGGCGACCTTGCCGAAGACGTTGTTGCACGAGTACTGCAGGGCGACGCGCAGCGAGGCGTTCTCGCAGGGCGCGGAGGCGCTCTCGTTCCGCAGGACGGTGCTGGTCCCCGGCAGGGTGTACGGGCTGGGACTCCTCGTCGGCTCGTCCACCGAGTCGTAGAGGCCGTTCTCCAGCGCGGCCGACGCCACCACCAGCTTGAACGTCGAACCGGGCGCGAGCGGCTGCCGCAGCGCCCGGTTGACCAGCGGTTTGTCCGGGTCGGCGAGCAGCTTCTGCCAGGTGTCGCCGTCGTTCGTCCCGCTGATGCCGGACGGGTCGTAGGACGGCGAGGAGACCATCCCGAGGATCTGTCCGCTCCGGGGGTCGATCGCCACGGCCGCGCCCTTGTCGTCGCCGAGCGCGTCGCTCGCCGCCTTCTGGACGTCCGGATCGATCGTCGTCACCACGTCACCGGGCGCGGCCCGCTTCCCCGTCAACGCTCCCACCGGGCTCTTCAGCCGGTCGTCGGTGCCGTCCAGCACCTGGCTGTGGATCCCTTCGAGCTGCGTCGAGCCGTACGCCTGCGAGCTGTAGCCGGTCACCGCGGCGTAGAGGTCACCCTGCCGGTAGGTGCGCTTGTACGCGAGATCGCTGCCCTCCGTCCGCTTCGAGCCCGTGACCGGCGAACCGGCCACGATGATGTCTCCCAGCGGCTGCGCGTACTGCGCGATGGTCTTCCGCCGGTTGTGGTCGTCGTCTGCGAGCGCCCGGGCCTGGTACGCCTGCACCCAGGTCGCCCGCCCCAGGAGGGCGAGGACCAGCAGCAGGCAGAAGACCGAGGCGCGCCTGATCGTCTTGTTCATCCCGCTCGGGGGACGAACGGGGCCCGGCGCGCCGTTCCCGGTTGTGCCGCTTCTCACCGATTCCTCATACGCGGCGCCGGCGACCGGGCGCGGTCCGCGCGGCCGGGCTCCGCCGCGCGGCGGAGCCCGGCCACCGTCCGTCCGTCCTCGCGGTCAGAGCCTGCGGGTGGCCAGCGTCAGCCGGTCGCGCGCGTCGAACAGCGCGTCCTTGACCATCTGCTCGTGCGCGGGCGTGAGCCGGGCGACCGGCACCGAGCAGCTGATGGCGTCCCGGGCCGGGGTGCGGTACGGGACGGCGACGCCGAAGCAGCGCAGCCCCAGCGTGTTCTCCTCGCGGTCCACCGCGTACCCCTGTTCGCGGATCTGGCGCAGCTCCTCGATGAGCTTCTCGCGGTCGGTCAGGGTGTGCTCGGTGAGCGCGGGCAGCGTCTCGGGCAGCATCTTGCGGACCTGCTCGTCGCTGTAGGTGGCCAGCAGCGCCTTGCCGAGCGAGGTGGAGTGGGCGGGGAGCCGGCGGCCGACCCGGGTGAAGGGGCGCAGGTAGTGCTGGGACTGGCGGGTGGCGAGGTAGACCACGTTCGTCCCGTCGAGCCGGGCGAGGTGGATGGTCTCCGTGGTGTCGTCGGACAGCCGGTCCAGAGTGGGGCGGGCCGCCGCGACCACCTCGTCGCCGTCGATGTACGAGGTGCCGACCAGCAGGGCCCGTACGCCGATGCCGTAGCGCGTGCCCGTCGCGTCCGTCTCCACCCAGCCCAGCTCGACCAGGGTGCGCAGCAGCATGTAGAGGCTGGACTTGGGGTAGCCGACGGCCTCCTGGACCGCGGCCAGCGAGTGCATTCCGGGCCGCCCGGCGAAGTACTCCAGCAGCTCCACCGTCCGTACCGCGGACTTGACCTGTGCTCCACCCGACTCGGGAACCGACATCGCCCCACACCCCTTTTCAGCCCGCCGACGAAACCCTGCGACTTCTTGCCAACACCGGACGCCCGGAAATAGAGTCGCTTCACATTCATGTTCAGGAACGCTGTTCAGAATACCGAACAGCTTATCCCGGACAACTTCTGATGTGCGGCAGTGGAGCGGAAGGAAAAACGGTGGCAGCAGCACCAGTCTGGAGCGTCGACCCCCGTACCGGGAACCCGCGCGAGCAGGTTGCGGTGGAGGCCACGGCCGAGGAGGTCGACCGGGCGGTCCGCGCCGCCCACGCGGTACGCGACTCCCTCGCCGACCGCACCGTGCGCGCCGCCTTCCTGCGTACGGCCGCCGACCTGCTCACCGAGGCCGGTGAGCACGTCGTCGAGGCCGCCGACGCCGAGACCGCCCTGGGCCCGGCCCGGCTGAACGGCGAACTCGCCCGCACCGCGGCCCAGTTGCGGGCCTTCGCCGAGGTCGTCGACGAGGGTGCCTACCTCGACATCCACATCGACCACGCGGACGCCACCCGCACCCCGCCCTGGCCCGACCTGCGCCGCTACAAGATCCCGCTCGGCGTCGTCGCCGTCTACGCGGCCAGCAACTTCCCGCTCGCCTTCTCCGTGCCCGGCGGCGACACCGCCAGCGCCCTCGCGGCCGGCTGCCCCGTCGTCGTCAAGGCGCACCCCGACCACCCCGCGACCTCCGAGCTGTGCGCCTCCGTCCTGCGCCGGGCCGCCGCGCAGACGGGACTGCCCGAGGACGTGGTCACCCTCGTGCACGGCTTCGAGGCGGGCGTCGCCCTGGTCCGGCACCCCCTCGTCGCCGCCGCCGGCTTCACCGGCTCGGTGCGCGGCGGGCGCGCCCTGTTCGACGCGGCGGCCGCCCGGCCGGCCCCCATCCCCTTCCACGGCGAGCTGGGCTCCCTCAACCCCGTCGTCGTCACCGAGGCGGCCGCCGCCGAGCGCGGCGAGCAGATCGGCGCCGGCCTGGCCGGCTCGATGACCATGGGCGCGGGCCAGTTCTGCACCAAGCCCGGATTCGTCCTGGCCCCCGAGGGCGCGGGCGGCGACCGCTTCCTGAAGGCCCTCACCGAGGCCGTCAGCGACTCCGAGGCCGGGGTCCTGCTCGACCACCGCATGCGCGACGCCTTCCTCGCCGGGGTGACCGAGCGGACCGCCCTCCCCGACGTGGACGCCCCCGTCACTCCCGGCGCGGGCGGCGAGCACACCGTCGCGGCCGGCTTCCTGACCGTCCCGGCCCGGGTCCTCACCGCCGAGGGGCCGCACGACGCGCTCCTGGAGGAGTGCTTCGGCCCCGTCACCGTCGTCGCCCGCTACACCTCCGAGGACGAGATCGCCGCCGTGCTGTCCCGGCTCCCCGGCAACCTCACCGCCACCCTCCACATCGCCGACGAGGAGGCCGGGGGCAGCGCCGCCGACCTTCTCGCCGCGCTCACCCCGCTCGCCGGCCGGGTCCTCGTCAACGGCTGGCCGACCGGCGTCGCCGTCGCCCCCGCCCAGCACCACGGCGGCCCCTACCCGGCCACCACCTCCACCTCCACCTCGGTCGGCGCCACCGCGATCGAACGCTGGCTGCGCCCGGTCAGCTACCAGACCACCCCCGACGCGCTCCTCCCGCCGGAGCTGCGCGAGGACAACCCGCTGGGCCTGCCCCGCCGCGTGGACGGACGCCCCGCATGACCACCGCACTCCCCGAACTCCCCTTCACCCTGGCGCCGTACGGCCCCGACGGCGGGTGGGCGTACGAGAACGGCGTGCTCACCGGCCGCGCCGGCGCCCGGCAGGACCGCTTCGTCCCACCGGGCGGCGAGAGCCTGGAGCCGGCGAGCGACGCACCCCGGCTGCTGGGCGCCGCCCCGGCAGGCGACTTCCAGCTGATCGCCCGGGTGAAGGTGGGCTTCGCCGCCGCCTACGACGCGGGGGTGCTCTACCTCCACGTCGGTGACCGGGAATGGGCCAAGCTCTGCCTGGAGCTCTCCCCGGACCACCCGACCATCTGCACGGTCGTCACCCGGGGCCACTCCGACGACGTCAACTCCTGCGTCGTGGACGGCGACAGCCACTGGCTGCGGCTGAGCCGCACGGGCCACGCCTTCGCGTTCCACGCCTCGGCCGACGGCGAGAAGTGGACCTTCGTCCGCGTCTTCACCCTCGGCACCCCGCGGCAGGCGGCCACCGCCTCCATCGGCTTCCTCGCCCAGTCGCCCACGGGCGAGGGGTGCGAGGTGGCCTTCGACCGGATCGCCTTCCGGCCCGAGGGCCTGTCCGACCTCCGCGACGGCAGCTGACACCCCGGGACCGGCGGGCCGGTACGCGGCCGAGGCCGCGTACCGGCCCGCCGCCGGCGTTCGCCCTCCGGGCCCCACCCGCAACCGCGGGACCGGCCCCCGCGTCCTCCCTGCCATGATCCGTACAGCGACGCAGGACGATCTCGACGCGATAGTCACCCTGCACACCGAGGCCAGGGCCACCTACTACCGCGGCCACCTGCCCGAGGAGGAGTACGCGGGCGAGGCCGAGGTGCGCCCGCAGCCGGGACGGCTGGGCCCGCGCCGTGGACCGGGAGGACGCCACCGTGCTCGTCGCCGAGGCGGAGGGCGTCCTCGTCGGCGTCGCCGCCCACTCGGTGCGCGACGGCGTCATGAACCTCACCCAGTTCCACGTGTCCCCCGCCCACTGGCGCGAGGGGATCGGCAGTGCCCTGCACCTCGCGTGCGTCAGCGACTGGCAGCGGCGCGGCGTGACCGTGGCCCGCCTGGAGGTCTTCGAGCCCAACCAGGGCGCCCGGGCCTTCTACTCCGCGTGCGGCTGGACCCCCGACCCGGACCTCCCCCGGCACGGCGACCATCTGGTGCTGCGCCTCGCCGTCCCGCGGGCGCGGCAGAGCTGAGCGGAGTCCGGGAATGGCACGGGCCCGCCGCGCGTTGGGCCGGGGAGCGGAGGGCGCCTCCGCGCTGCGCGAGCAGCCGCCCCACAGAGTCCGGAGAGAAGAAGAGTCATGCGCGTCGAGATCTGGAGCGACATCGCCTGCCCGTGGTGCTACATCGGCAAGGCGCGCTTCGAGAAGGGCCTGGCGGGCTTCGCCCACCGCGACGACGTCGAGGTGGTGCACCGCTCCTTCGAGCTCGATCCCGGACGCGCCAAGGGCGACACCGAGCAGGTCGTCGACATGCTGGCGCAGAAGTACGGGCGCACCCGCGAGGAGGCCCGCTCGATGGAGGCCAACGTCGCGGCCAACGCACAGGCCGAAGGGCTCGGCTACCGCACCGAGGGCCGCGACCACGGCAACACGTTCGACATCCACCGGCTGCTGCACCTGGCCAAGGCCCGGGGCCGCCAGGACGAGCTGCTGACGCTCGCCTACCGGGCCAACTTCGCCGAGGACCGGTCCGTCTTCGACGACGCCGTGCTGCTGGAGCTGGCCGTCGAGGCGGGCATCGACGCCGACGAGGCGCGCGCGGTGCTCGCCGACCCGCGGGCGTACGCCGACGAGGTGCGCGCCGACGAGCGGGAGGCGGCCGAGCTGGGCGCCAACGCGGTGCCGTTCTTCGTGTTCGACCGGCGCTACGGCATCTCCGGCGGCCAGCCCGCCGAGGTCTTCACCCAGGCCCTGGAGCAGGCGTGGAAGGACCGCCCGGTGACCGCGGCCGGCGACGCGGCGGCCTGTGACGCCGACGGGGCCTGCGAGGTCCCCCGGGTCGGCGAGAACGCCTGACCCCGCAGCGCGGGCCGTCGCCGGCGGCCCGCGCGGACGCATAAGCATCGCTTGGGGTTTCCAGGAGATTCTGTCAATTGACCCCGGAGCGGGGAGGGCCCACGCTGGGCCCATGACGATCTCTTCGCTCAGCCGTGCCGTGGCCGCCGAGTTCGCCCCGGAGACCACCTACCTCAACACCTCCACCTGCGGGCTGCTGCCCCGCCGCACCGTCGAGGCGGTGAAGGCCCTCGCCGAGGAGAACGCCGCCGGCCGCCGGGCCGGTTCGGGGGACTTCGAGGCGGTGGACCGGGCCAGGGAGGGGTTCGCGCGGGTCGCCGGCGTCGCGGCGGGCCGGGTCGCCGTCGGCGGCTCGGTCGCCGCCCACGTCGGGCTGATCGCGGCCTCGCTGCCACCCGGCTCCGAAGTGCTGGCGCCCGAGGGCGAGTTCAGCTCGGTCGTCAGTCCGTTCGCGGTCCGCGGCGACCTCACCATGCGGTACGTGCCGCTGGCCGGCCTGGCCGCCGCCGTGCGCCCCGGCACCGCGCTCGTCGCCCTCTCCTCGGTGCAGTCGGCCGACGGCCGGCTCGCGGACCTGGACGCGGTCCGGGCCGCCGCGGCCGCCCACGGTGCCCGGACCCTGCTGGACGCCACCCAGTCCGCAGGCTGGCTGCCGCTGGACGCCGGGGCCTACGACTACACGGTCACCGGCGGCTTCAAGTACCTGCTCTGCCCGCGCGGGACGTCGTTCCTCACCGTGACCGAGGAGGTGCAGGACGGCCTGACGCCGGTCTACGCGGGAATGGCCGCGGCAAAGGACCCCTGGGGCAGCACCTACGGGCCGGTCACCGAGCTCGCCTCCGACGCCCGCCGCTACGACGAGCCGCCCGCCTACCTCGCGTACCACGGCGCCGAGCACTCCCTGGACCTGATCCACGAGGTCGGCATCGAGACGCTGCACGACCACGCCGTCGGGCTCGCGGACCGCTTCCGCTCCGGGCTCGCGGGCCTCGGGCACACCGCCGTGCCCGGGAACACCGTCGTCGTCGCGGTGCCCGGGCTCGGCGACCGGGCACCGGAGCTCCAGCGGGCCGGGGTGCTGGTCGCCGGCCGGGCCGGGAACCTGCGCGCGTCCTTCCACCTCTACAACACCGAGGCGGACGTGGACCGCGCGCTGGACGTGCTCGCCGGCTGACGCCCCGGGGACCGGGCGGTCCGCCGCGTCACGCCGAGTCGCGGCGGACCAGTTCGGTCGGGAGGATCACCGCGGCCGGGTCCTCCCCGCCGATCTGCGCCAGCAGCACCCGGACCATCTCGGCGCTGATCCGGTCCCACGGCTGGCGGATCGTCGTCAGCGACGGCCGCGACGCGAGCGCGGCCGGGGAGTCGTCGAAGCCGCCCACCGCGACATCGCCCGGCACGCTGCGCCCGGCCTTCTCCAGGGCCGCGAGCACGCCCTGCGCCATCAGGTCCGAGGCGACGAACACCGCGTCCAGGTCCGGTGCCCGCTCCAGCAGCAGCGCCGCCGCCGCCTCGCCGCCGGCCCGGCTGTAGTCGCCCGGCACGATCAGCGCGTCGTCGGCGGGCAGCCCGCACTCGGCCAGCGTCTCGCGGTAGCCCGCGAGCCGCTCCACCCCGCCCGGGGTGTCCAGGGGGCCGCTGACCGTGCCGATCCGGCGGCGCCCCGACTCGTACAGGAAGCGCACCATGTCGCGGGCGCCGTCCCGGTCGGCGGCGGCCACGTAGCTGACCTTCGAGCCCTGTCCGAGGGGTTTCCCGCAGGCGACCAGGGGGACGCCCGCCTCGTGCAGCCGGGCTGCCACCGGGTCGCCGGAGTGGCTGGAGACCAGCAGGACCCCGTCCACATGGCCGGCGATGTAGCGCATGTTCCGGCGCCGTTCGGCCTCCGTGCCCGCGATCATCAGCAGCAGCGGGATGTCGTGCGCGGCGAGCGCGCTGGTGCAGCCGCGCAGCAGCACGTTGAAGTTCGGGTCCTCGAAGAACCGCTCCTGCGGCTCGGTGAGCAGGAACGCCACCGAGTCCGAGCGGCCCGTGATCAGCGAGCGGGCGTGCCGGTTCACGGTGTAACCGGTCTTGCGGATGGCCGCGTTGACCGCGTCCAGCGCGGCCGGGCTGACGTTGTGGCCGCCGTTCAGCACCCGGGAGACCGTGCCCCGGGAGACCCCGGCCTCCCGCGCCACGTCATGGATCGTCGGCGGCCGGCGGCGTCCCGTACCGGTCTGTTCTGTGCGGCTCATGGTGCGTGATCTTTCATCAAGTGGCGTCCTGGCGGGGCCCGTCAGGACTTTACGGCCCCGGAGAGCAGGTCGAGGCTCCAGAAACGTTGGACGACCAGGAACAGGGCGATCAGCGGGACGATCGCCAGCAGCGCCCCCGTGATCACCAGCGTATAGAGGGAGGGGGTGTTGGAACCCTGCTGGAGCAGAGTGAACAGACCCAGCGTGACCGGGAACTTCTCGTCGTCACCGAGCATGATGTACGGCAGCAGGAAGTTGTTCCAGATCGCGACGAACTGGAAGAGGAAGACGGTCACCAGGCCCGGCAGCATCATCGGCAGGGCGATCGTGCGGAAGATCCGCCACTCGCCGCCGCCGTCCATCCGCCCCGCCTCGATCACATCGCCCGGCACGGCGGCCGCCGCGTAGATCCGGGCGAGGTACACCCCGTACGGGGAGAGGATCACGGGCAGCATCACCGACAGGTAGGAGTCGGTCAGGTCGGCCTTCGCCATCAGCAGGTACTGCGGCACGGCGAGGATCACCGGCGGCATCAGCACCCCGGCGAGCAGGATGTTGAAGATGCTCTCGCGGCCCCGGAAGCGGTACACGGCCAGGGCGTACCCCGACACCGCGGAGACGGCCGTGGACAGCAGCGCGCCCACGCCGGCGTACAGGGCGGAGTTGGCCATCCACTTCCAGTACACCCCGTCCCGGTACGCCGAGAGGTCGGCGATGTTGTCCGCGAAGCCGGAGCCGGGCAGGAAGGTGAAGGTGGAGAACAGCTCGCTGCCGGACTTGGTCGACGCGATGACCACCCAGGCGACGGGCAGCAGGCAGTACAGGGCGCCCAGCAGCAGGGCCGCCGTGGGCACGAGGGCGAACCGGCGGCGGGTCGCGGGCGGCGGCCCCGGGTGCGTCGTGGTCACTGGGACCCCTCCTGCTTCGTACGGGAGTTGGCCGCCCGGAGGAAGCCGAAGGACAGGGCCAGGGTCACGACGGCGATGATGACCGCCTGGGCGGCCGCCGCGTAGATGTCGTTGTTGACGAACGCGTCCTGGTAGACCTTCATCAGCGGGCTCCAGGTGGTGGAGAGGGAGTTGGTGAGCGGCTTCAGCGTCGTCGGCTCGCTGAACACCTGGAGGGTCGCGATGATCGAGAAGAAGAACGTCAGCACCAGCGACGGCGCCACCATCGGGATCTTGATCCGGAGCGCGATCTGCAGCTGCGAGCAGCCGTCGAGGCGGGCCGCCTCGAAGATCTCGGCGGGGATGGCCCGCAGCGAGGTGTAGATCACGATCATGTTGAAGCCGGTGCCGCCCCAGACCGCGATGTTGGCCAGCGCGAGGTAGAGCGGTCCGCCGTCGAGCAGGTCCGGCTGCGGCAGCCCCGCCTTGTCCAGGACGAAGTAGAAGGGGCTGACGTCCGGCAGGTAGAGGAAGCCCCACATCAGGGCGGCGACCACGCCGGGGATCGCGTACGGGAGGAAGATCGCCAGCCGGGTGAAGCCGCGCAGCCGCAGCCGCTCGGTGTCCAGGAGCAGGGCGAAGAGCAGGGCCAGCCCGAGCATCACCGGGACGACGATCGCGCCGTAGCCGAGGATGCGCAGCGCGCCGTGCAGCAGTTCGGAGTCGGACAGGGCCTCGCGGTAGTTGGCGAACCCGGCCCAGACCTCCTCGCGTGCGCCCTTGCCCAGGCCCAGGCCGCTGACCTCGGTCCTGCGGAGGCTGAGGTACAGCGCGTAGCCGATGGGCAGGGCGAAGAAGAGCAGGAACAGCACGGTGGCGGGGATCAGGAAGGCGTACGGGGCGCTCTTGACCCCGTACGCCTTCCGGCGGCGTGCGCGTGTCACTCGGAGACTCCGAAACCCTGCTTCTTCAGGTCGGCGACGGTGGCCTCCTGCATCGCGGTCAGGGCCGGCGCGAAGGGGGACTTGTTCTTGGCGGCCGCGGCGAAGTTGTCCTTGAACGAGGAGTAGGCCACGTTCACGTTGGGGCCCCAGGCGGCCGGTGCGGTGCCCTTGGCGATCTCGGCGGCGGTGGTGTAGAAGTCCGGCTGGTTGGAGAAGTAGGCCGGCGGCTTCGTGAGCGCGCCACCGGTCTGGGCGGCGGTGGCCGCGGGGTAGACGCCGCTCTCCTTCACCAGGGCGGCGAGCGCGGCGGGGTCGGTGTTCAGCCACTTCGCGAAGGTGGCCGCGGCCTCCTGGTGCTTGGAGTCGTTGGTGACGGCGGTGGAGGAGCCGCCCCAGCTGCCGGTGACGCTCTCGCCGGCCTTCCACTGGGGGAGCGGGGCCATGGCCCACTTGCCCGCGGTGTCGGGGGCGGCGGTGGTCAGGGTGCCCGGTGCCCAGACCGCGCTGACCCAGGCGAGCTGCTTGCCGGTGTTGAGCGCCTTGTTCCAGGCCGGGGTGTACATCGGCTGGTTGTCGATGGCGCCCTCCTCGACCAGTCCGCCCCAGAAGTCGGTGACCTTCCGCGTGGCCGGGTCGTCGATGGCGACCTTCCACTTGTCGCCGGAGGTGGTCCACCACCGGGCGCCCGCCTGCTGGGCCAGGCCCGCGAAGAGGCCGGAGTCGTTGGAGGAGAAGGTGGTGAGGTCCTTGTCCGGCGCCTTCTTCTTCAGCGCGCGGGCGGTCTCGGCGAACTCCTCCCAGGTGGTGGGCACGGACAGCCCGTACTTCTCGAACAGGTCCTGGCGGTAGTAGAACATCAGCGGGCCGGAGTCCTGCGGCAGCGCGTACAGGGCGTCCGAGCCCAGCGTGGCCTGCTGCCAGAGGCCCTCGGCGAACTCGTCCTCCGCGTCGCCCGCCACCTCGGATATGTCGGCGAGCACGTCGTTGGAGACCAGGGTGGGCAGGGCCTGGTACTCGGCCTGCACCAGGTCGGGGGCCTTGTGCGCCTTCGCCGCGGTGATGATCTTGGTGACCAGGTCGTCGCCCGACGCCTGCTTCTTCACCGTGACCGTGATGCCGGCCTTCTTGCCCTCGCCCTTGTTCCAGATGTCCGCGACCTTGTCCAGGCCGGGGGCCCAGGACCAGTAGGTGAGCGAGACGGGACCGGAGGCGGCCTGCCCGCCACTGCCGTCGTCGTCGGACGAGCCGCAGCCCGTGAGCAGTGCGGTGGCGGCGAGCGAGGCGGCCGCGGACGCCGCGACAATGCGGTACTTCATGGAGGTCTCCCCTGACGAGAAGCGAGGGCGCAACGCCTGATGTGCGCTGTGATCGTTCACAGTAGAGAAACGAAACCGACACTTGTCAATGGTTGTTGCTGTGCGGTTATGTTGGCTCAGCGCCGCCGGGAGGGCGTGTGCACGTTCCCAGTATTTGTTCCAAGAGCCCAGGAGACGCCCATGCCGCACACCCCTCGCGCGAGTGCCCCGAAGGGTCTGCACCAGCTGGCCTTCGGCGGCGACTACAACCCCGAGCAGTGGCCCGAGGAGGTCTGGCCCGAGGACATGCGCCTCATGCGGGAGGCCGGCGTGACCATGGTCAGCGTCGGGATCTTCTCCTGGGCCCTGCTGGAACCAGAGCCGGGCCGCTACGACTTCGGCTGGCTCGACCGGCTCCTGGACCTGCTGCACGTCAACGGCATCCGCGCCGACCTCGGCACCCCCACCGTCGCCCCGCCCGCCTGGTTCTACCGCGCCCACCCCGAGGCCCTGCCCGTCAGCAGGGACGGGGTCCGGTACGCCTTCGGCTCACGCGGCGCGATCTGCCACAGCAACCCCGACTACCGGGCCGCCGCGGCGAGCATCACCGAACAGCTCGCCCGCCGCTACGCGAACCACCCGGCCCTCGCCCTGTGGCACGTCCACAACGAGTACGGGGTCCCGGTCAGCGCCTGCTACTGCGACCACTGCGCCACCCACTTCCGCCGCTGGCTCACCACCCGCCACGGCGACATCGACGCCGTCAACGAGGCCTGGGGCACCGCCTTCTGGGGTCAGCGCTACCGCGACTTCGACGAGATCGACCCGCCCCGCACCACCCCGACCGTCGGCAACCCGGCCCAGCTGCTCGACTACGCACGCTTCGCCGACGCCACCATGCGCGAGAACTTCCGCGCGGAACGCGACATCCTGCACCGGCTCGCCCCCGGCATCCCCGTCACCACCAACTTCATGACCGCGCTCAGCCAGTGCGAATCCGTGGACTACTGGGCCTGGGGGCGCGAGGTCGACCTCGTCACCAACGACCACTACCTGATCACCGACGGCCGCCGCACCCACGTCAACCTCGCCATGGCCGCCGACCTCACCCGCTCGGTGGCGGGCGGCGCCCCCTGGCTGCTCCTCGAACACTCCACCGGTGGCGTCAACTGGCAGCCCCGCAACCCCGCCAAGCGCCCCGGTGAGATGGCCCGCAACAGCCTCTCCCACGTCGCCCGCGGCTCCGAGGGCGCGATGTTCTTCCAGTGGCGGCAGTCCCGGCGCGGCGCGGAGAAGTTCCACTCGGCGATGCTCCCGCACGCCGGCACCGACTCCCGGATCTGGCGCGAGGTCTCCCGCCTCGGCGCCGACATCGGCCTGCTGAACGGCATCCGCACCACCCGGACCGTCGCCGACGCGGCCATGGTCTGGGACTGGCAGTCCTGGTGGGCGCAGTCCCTGGAGTGGCGCCCCAGCCAGGACCACGACGCCCGCGAGCGCGCCGACGCCTTCTACGCCTCGCTCTTCGACCGGCACCTCACCGTCGACTTCGCCCACCCCGACGCCGACCTGTCCGGCTACCCGCTGGTCGTCGTCCCGGCCCTCTACCTCGCCACCGAGGAGACCGGCCGCAACCTGCGCCGGTACGTGGAGGGCGGCGGCACCCTCGTCGTCTCGTACTTCTCCGGCATCGTCGACACGAACGACGCCGTGCACCCCGGCCCGTACCCGGGCGTGCTGCGGGACGTACTGGGGCTGACGGTCGAGGAGTTCGCCCCGCTCGGCGAGGGGGACACGGTCCGGCTGATCACCCCCGAGGGCGCACCCGAGGGCCCCGCGCTCACCGGTGACCTGTGGTCGGACGTGGTGATCCCGCGCGGCGCCGAGACCATGTGGTCCTACGCCGACGGCATCCCGGCCGGGCGGCCCGCCGTCACCCGCCACCGCCTCGGCGAGGGCACCGCCTGGTACGTCTCCACCCGGCTGACCGGCGCCGCACTGGACGCCGTCCTCGACCGGGCCTGCGACGACGCCCGCGTCGCCCCCCGCACCGGGCTCCCGTACGACGTCGAGGTGGTCACCCGCACGGGCGAGGCCGGCACGTACCTCTTCGTCATCAACCACACCGAGGACGCGGCGAAGGTGCCGCTCGACGCGCCCGGTACAGAACTCCTCACCGGAGAGCCGGCCACCGGCCACCTCGCCGTCCCGGCGGGTGCCGTCCGGGTCGTCCGTCTCGACGGCTGAGGACGCACGACGCACGACACCAGGCAACTCCCGCGCACGGTCGAAGGGACATCGACGATGCACGCAACGACACACGGCAGGAAGAGGGCGGGGGTGCTGGCGGCCTCGCTCTCCGGCCTCCTGCTGGCCGCACTCCCGGCCCAGCCCGCCCACGCCGCCACCACCCTCGCCAACCCCGGGTTCGAATCGGGGTCCACCGGCTGGTCGACCTACTCGGCGGCCGGGCAGAACACCGCCTCCTTCACCGAGGCCGGCGGCCACGGCGGCAGTACCCGGCTCAGCCACTGGTCCGCATCCGCCTACAAGGTGGAGACGTACCAGTACCTCACCGGCCTCACCGACGGCACGTACACGCTGAGCGCCTGGGTGCGGTCGGGCGGCGGCCAGAAATCCGCCTACATCGCCCTGCGCAACTGCGGCAGCGCCGAACAGCGCACCGACCTGCCGCCCACCGCGAACGGTGCCTGGATCCGCCTCGTCACCTCCGTGAAGGTGGTCGGCGGCGCCTGCACCATCAGCCTGAACTCCGACGCGCACGCGGGGGAGTGGGCCAACTTCGACGACATCTCCTTCACCCCGGGCGCCACCGGCCTCACCGTCAGGGGCGGCGACCTCTCCACCCTCCCGAAGAACGAGGCGCACGGAGCCGTCTACCGCAGCGCGAACGGCACCACCGGGAACGCGATGAGCCTCCTGAAGTCCGCCGGGATGAACTACGTCCGCCTCAAGGTGTGGGTGAACCCGGCCGACGGCTTCAACGACAAGGCCCACGTCCTGGCCATGGCCAAACGCGCCAAGGCCCTCGGCATGAAGGTGCTCGTCGACTTCCACTACTCCGACAGCTGGGCCGACCCCGGCAAGCAGAACAAGCCCGCCGCCTGGGCCGGCCACGGCTACGCGCAGCTCAAGACGGACGTGTACAACCACACGTACGACGTCCTCAACGCCCTCAAGGCGCAGGGCACCACCGCCGACATGGTCCAGATCGGCAATGAGATCAACGCCGGCATGCTCTGGCCCGAGGGCTCCACCGACCACTGGTCCCAGCTCGCCGGACTGCTCACCTCCGGCGCGAACGCGGCGAAGGCCGTCTCCTCCGGTACGAAGGTGGCCCTGCACCTCGCCAAGGGCGGCGACAACGCGGGCACCCGCTGGTGGTTCGACAACGCGGTGGCGTACGGCGTGCCCTTCGACGTCATCGCGCTCTCGTACTACGGCTACTGGCACGGGCCGCTCTCCGACCTCCAGACCAACCTGGACGACGCCGCCTCCCGCTACGGAAAGCCGGTGCTGGTCGCCGAGACCGCCTACGCCCACACCCTCGCCGACGCCGACGGACTGGAGAACAACATCGCCACCGCGGACCAGCTCGTCAGCGGCTACCCCGCCACCCCGGCCGGCCAGGCGGCCAACCTCCGCGACGTGCTGAACGTCGTCGAGGCCGTCCCCGGCGGCCGGGGACTGGGCGCGGTGTACTGGGAGCCGGCCTGGACCGCCGTCGACGGCAGCGGCTGGGACCCGGCCGACCCGGCCTCCGGCAACGCCTGGGAGAACCAGGCCCTGTTCGGGTACGACCAGAAGCTGCTGCCGGCGGCGAACTGGTTCTCCCACCGGTAGCCGGCGGAGATCACGCCTGCGGGGCCGCCTCCAGCGGGGCGCTGTGCCACTTCCACGAGGTGACGCGCTCGCGGCCCGGCAGGTCGCCGCGGCCGGTGGACCAGAGCAGTACGGCCCACCGGTCCGCGTCGTCCGGGGCGTCGGGGAAGAGCCGGGCCAGCGCCCGGTCGCACAGCGCGGCGGGCGGCTCCCAGGAGACGCCCAGGGCCGAGGCGATGTCATGGGCGTGCACCAGGGTCTCCACGACCCCCATGGCCGCGAAGCCCTCCGGGTCGGAGACCCCGTAGCTGTGGAACGAGCGGGTGGCCGGCGAGGCCGTGCGCACCATCGCGGCCAGCAGCGCGCCGCTCGCCTCCAGGGTCTGGAGCAGCCCGGCGGTCCCGGCCTTTGGATCGGCCGAGATCGCGTTCCACGGGCCGCCCTCGCGCCGGGGCGCCCAGTGGTACGGCACCCGGCCCTCCACCGACGGCGTGCGCGGGCCGAGCTGCACGGCGTACGCGAACAGATCGTCGCTCAGGTGCTCCGCGGTCTCCCAGCAGTCCCAGGCGAGGGTCCCCGCCGGAACGTGCCAGTCCGAGGCCGGTGACTTCCCGAGCGTGTCCACCGCGAGGCGCACCGCGGCCGTCACGTCGTCCGCCGTGACGGGCAGGCGCGTCCCGCTCAGCCGGGCGCGCTCGGCCGCACCGCACTCCACACAGAACTCGTTGCCCTCCGGATCGGCCAGCGTCACCCAGCCCCGCCCGTTCGGCTTGCGGTGGTCGGCCACCAGGGTCGCGCCGAGGGCCAGCAGCCGCTCGACCTCCTCGTCCCGGGTGCGGTCCTCGGGCTTGATGTCCAGATGGACGCGGTTCTTGACGGTCTTCCTGTCCGGCACGGTGACGAACAGGAGGGCGGCGCCCGGCGCTTCGACCAGGGCCTCGGGGTCACCGGGGCGGTCCTCGTCGGAGAGCGGGGCGCCGAGCACGGCCGACCAGAAGGTGCCCAGGGTGTGGGCGTCGGCGCAGTCGATGGTGAGGTGCTGTACGTGGGATGTCATGCGCACACTGTCGCCGCCGGCCCCGCCGCGGTCCACCGAGATACGCCGGAGGGGGCGGCACGGTTTCCCGTACCACCCCCACGCCCTGCCGGGACCTACCTCACCGGGGTGAAGTCGCGCGCCCCGATGAACTCCGGGCGGCGGACCGGCGCCGCGAACGGCTCCTGCGCGGTGTTCTCCACGCTGTTGAACACGATGAACACGTTGCTGCGCGGGTACGGCGTGATGTTGTCGCCCGAGCCGTGCATCGCGTTGCAGTCGAACCAGGTCGCCGAACCGGGCTTGCCCGTGAAGAGCCTGATGCCGTGCCGGTCGGCCATCTTCGTCAGCGCCTCGTCGGACGGGGTGCCGGCGTCCTGCATCTGCAGGGACTTCTTGTAGTTGTCCTTCGGCGTCTCACCCGCGCAGCCCAGGAACGACTTGTGCGAACCGGGCATGATCATCAGCCCGCCGTTGGTGTCGTGGTTCTCGGTCAGCGCGATCGACACGGACACCGTCCGCATGTGCGGCAGTCCGTCCTCGGCGTGCCAGGTCTCGAAGTCCGAGTGCCAGTAGAACCCCGAGGCGCCGAAGCCGGGCTTGACATTGATCCGCGACTGGTGGACGTAGACGTCCGAACCGAGGATCTGGCGGGCCCGGCCCACCACCCGCTCGTCGGCGACCAGCCGGGCGAAGACCTCGCTGATCCGGTGGACCTCGAAGACCGACCGTACGGACTGCGACTTCGGTTCGATGACGGAGCGCTCGTCGGCGCGGACCGCCGGGTCGGCGATCAGCCGTTCCAGCTCGGCGTAGTAGCCGGCCACCTCGTCCGGGGTGATCAGCTGGTCGATGGTGAGGAAGCCGTCGTGCTCGTAGCCCTGGAGCTCCTTGGCGGTGATCGGGCCCGGGGCGCCCGGCGCGGACCAGATGACCGGGTCCTGGCGGGGGGTGGTCATCTCGGCGGCGCCGCGCGAGGGGTACAGGTCGGTGCGTACGTCGGTGGTCATGGGGTCAGCCCTCCTCGGTCAGCAGGGGATAGACACCGTTCTCGTCGTGCTCCTCTCGTCCGGTGACCGGCGGGTTGAAGACGCAGACGCAGCGGAAGTCGGACTTGGGCCGCATCGTGTGGCGCTCGTGGCCGTCGAGCAGGTACATCGTGCCCGGCGTGATCCAGTGCTTCTCACCGGTCTCGTCGTTGGTCAGCTCGGCCTCGCCCTCGACGCACAGGACCGCCTCGATGTGGTTCGCGTACCACATCGACGTCTCGGTGCCGGCGTACATGATGGTCTCGTGGAGCGAGAAGCCGACCTTCTCCTGGGCGAGCACGATGCGCTTGCTCTCCCAGGTGCCGGAAGCGGCCTTCACATGCCGGTCGGTGTTCTCGACGTCGGTGAACGATCGGACGATCACGGTGGTTCGGTCCCTTTCCCTCTACGGCGGTGGTTCGTTGCGGGTCGTACGGTTCAGGCGGTCTCGCGCACGGCACGGGCCAGCGTGCGCAGGCCCTCGTCCAGCTCCTCGGGCGTGATGGTGAGCGGCGGCAGCAGCTTCACGACCTCGCTCTGCGGGCCGGAGGTCTCCAGCAGCAGCCCCAGCCGGAAGGCGCGGGCACAGACGGCGGACGCGCGGGCCGGGTCGTCGAACTCCAGGCCCCACACCAGGCCCCGGCCCCGGAAGCGGGCGCTGTCGTGCTCACCGCAGATGGCCAGCATCGTCTGCTCGACCTGCTCGCCCCGGGCCAGTGTCTGCTTCTCCATCTGGCCGTCCGCCCAGTAGGCGTCGAGCGCGGCGGCGGCGGTGACGAACGCGGGGTTGTTGCCGCGGAAGGTGCCGTTGTGCTCGCCCGGCTCCCAGACGTCCAGCTCCGGCTTGAACAGGCAGAGCGACATGGGCAGTCCGTAGCCGCTGATGGACTTCGACAGCGTCACGACGTCCGGGGTGATGCCGGCCTCCTCGAAGGAGAAGAAGCCGCCGGTCCGGCCGCAGCCCATCTGGATGTCGTCGACGATCAGGAGCATGTCCTGGCGGTGGCACAGGTCCTGGAGCGCGCGCAGCCACTCGGCGCGGGCCACGTTGATGCCGCCCTCGCCCTGGACGGTCTCCACGATCACGGCGGCCGGGTGGTTGAGCCCGGAGCCCTGGTCCTCCAGCAGCCGCTCGAACCAGAGGAAGTCGGGCACCTGGCCGTCGAAGTAGTTGTCGAACGGCATCGGCGTGCCGTGCACCAGAGGGATGCCCGCGCCGGCCCGCTTGAAGGCGTTGCCGGTCACGGCCAGCGAGCCGAGCGACATCCCGTGGAAGGCGTTGGTGAACGAGACGACGGACTCGCGGCCCTTGATCTTACGGGCCAGCTTCAGGGCCGACTCGACGGCGTTGGTGCCGGTCGGGCCGGGAAACATCACCTTGTACGGAAGGCCGCGGGGGCGCAGCACGACGTTCTGGAAGGTCTCCAGGAAGGCGCGTTTGGCGGTGGTCGCCATGTCGAGGCCGTGCGTGATGCCGTCGCGTTCGATGTAGTCGATCAGCGCGCGCTTGAGCACCGGGTTGTTGTGGCCGTAGTTGAGCGAGCCCGCGCCGGCGAAGAAGTCCAGGTACGAGTGGCCGTCCTCGTCGGTCAGCCGGGCGCCCTGGGCGCGGTCGAACACGGCGGGCCAGCCGCGGCAGTAGCTCCGTACCTCGGACTCGACGGTCTCGAAGACACTGAGGTCCGCGGGCGTCAGGCCGTAGGCCTGGCCGTCGGGGGCGGTGGTGGGAGACGGGCGGGCGGGCGGGGTGATGGTCACAGCGGGTCTCCTGCGTGAGGTGGTGCGACGGGCGGCGTCGAAGGAAGCTGCGGTGGGTGGAAGCGCGCGCTCAGGCGTGGAACGGGCCGATGCGGTAGAGCACTTCCGGCAGATGGGTGCCTTCCGGGAACAGGCCGCCGTCGAAGAGCACCTCGCGCTCCAGGGCCACGTCGTGGCGCTGCGCGTAGGAGGTGAACAGGCGGTCCGATGCGGTGTTGTCGGGGGTGACGGTCGTCTCGACCGCGGCGAGGCCCTGTTCGGCGGCGACGCGCGCGGTCAGGGAGTCCAGCAGCTTCGCCGCCAGGCCGGTCCCGCGGTGGCGGTGGTCGACGGCCACCTGCCAGACGACGAGTGTCTCGGGGCGGTCGGGCCTGATATACCCCGTCACGAAGGCGACCGGGGTGCCGGTCTCGTCACGGGCGACCACGGAGGTCGCCGCGAAGTCACGACACCACAGCAGGTAGCTGTACGAGGAGTTGAGGTCCAGGACCTCGGAGTCGCGGGCGATACGCCAGATCGCGGCTCCGTCCTCCACTCGTGGTGTGTCGATGGTGAGGAATTCGCTTCGGGCACGGGCAAAATCTGCTGGTGCGGCGGTCATGGCATTGGAATTTACCTAGCAAATTTCGAAATCGCATCGACGCGAGGGGTTGGGCGAGGCGGGCGTCTGTGTTATCAGGCGGGTGCGCGCACCGGCGCGAATCGCCTTTGGTTTCCACCATTCTGTCCGGTATTTATCGGGCAAATCGCCGCCTGTGTGGAGTCGGTCACAAGGTCATAACTCTCCCCACACGCAAGCGAAATGAGCCCTGGGAACGGATTGGTAACTGGGGTGTTTAGTCCGGAGGGAAGCGGGCATAAGAATGCGGGGAGCTGCTCTGATTCAGGCAGTTCCCCGCATTGTTCGGTGGCGTCGCTATTTATTCGCTGGGCCAGGTTTCCGAAACGGCCTTCCGGGCAGCCTCCAGATCGACCTGTCGGCCGGCCTCGGCCAGCGCCGCCCCCAGAGCCGCGAGCGAGGAGAGCACCGCGCCCCGCGTCGCATCCACCCCGTAGTGATTGACCCGGATCATCTCCTTGGCCAGCGCGCCCCCGCCCGCGATGAGCGGCAGCGAGGGCTCGCCCGCGAGCGCCCGAGCGACCAGCCCGGACGCGTCCACCCCCTCGGGCACGCGCAGCGTGGTCGCCACCGGCGCCGCGTCCCGCGCCTCGTGCACGTACGGGGTCAGACCGCCGCCCAGTGCCACCGCACCGGCGCGGGTGGCCGCCGCGGCCGCCGCGTGACGGGCCATCACCGCGTCCAGTCCCTCCGCCTCGATCCGCTCCACGCACGCCTCCAGGGCCAGCATCTCCAGCTGGGCCGGGGCGTGCAGCAGCGCCTTGCGGCCGCCGTCGATCCAGCGCTCCTTCCAGTCCAGCAGCGACAGGTAGGAGCGGCGCGGGGCCTGCGGGTTGGCGGCGATCCGCGCCCAGGCGCGCTCGCTCACCGACACCGCCGAGACGCCGGCCGGCCCGCCCATCGCCTTCTGCGCCCCGATCACACACAGGTCCACGCCCCAGGCGTCCGGCAGCAGCGGCTCCGCGCCCACCGAGGCGACCGCGTCCAGCATGAACAGCGCCCCGTGCGCCCGCACCACCTCGCCGATCTCCGCGACCGGGTTGGTGTTCCCGGTCGCCGCCTCGGCGTGGACCAGCGAGACGAAGTCGATCTCCGGGTGCGCGGCCAGCGCCTCGGCGACCTGGGCGGCGGTGACGGCCGTGTGGAAGGGCACCTCCAGGTCGACGACCTCGGCCCCGCAGTCGCGCAGCCAGTTGCCGAAGGTCTGCCCGTAGGGGCCGGTCACCACGTTCAGCGCCGTCGAACCGGGCCGGGCGCCGCCCCTGATGCAGCCCTCCAGGGGCAGCAGCGCCTCGCCCTGCATGATGACGACGTCCTGCTCGGTGGCCAGCAGCCCGGCCACCCGCCGCTCGATCGCCGCGAAGTGCGCGGCGGTCAGCGGGGCGAGGTCGAGGAAGGGGTGCGTCACGGCGGTGCTCTCTTCGGGTTCGGATCGGCGGGCGCCGGTCTGCTGACCGGGCGTCTTCGAGAGTACCCAGCGCCCGTCGGACGCTCCGGTACAGGGCGTCGCACCCGGGACCGCCCCTCGTACAGTGCTGTGCATGAGTGATCACGACGCATCGCGGGTGCTGCATGTGAAGGGGCGGGTGCTCATCGGCCCCGAGGAGGTCAGGGACGAGCTCTGGGCGGTGGACGGCCGGGTCTCCTACGAGCGGCCGCCCGGCGCGGACGACGCGGTCACCGTCACCGGCTGGGCCCTGCCCGGACTGGTCGACGCCCACTGTCACGTCGGACTCGACCACCACGGCGCCGTCGACGCGGCGACCAGCGAGAAGCAGGCCCTCGACGACCGGGAGGCCGGGGCGCTGCTCCTGCGGGACGCGGGCTCGCCCGCCGACACCCGGTGGATCGACGACCGCGAGGATCTGCCGAAGATCATCAGGGCCGGCCGCCACATCGCCAGGCCCCGCCGCTACACCCGGAACTACGCCCACGAGATCGAGCCGGAGGAACTGGTCGCCTACGTCGCCCAGGAGGCGCGCCGGGGCGACGGCTGGGTGAAGCTCGTCGGTGACTGGATCGACCGCGAGGTGGGCGACCTGACCGCGCTGTGGCCGCGCGAGGCGGTGGAGGCGGCCATCGCGGAGGCGCACCGGCTGGGCGCCCGGGTCACCGCGCACTGCTTCGCGGAGGACTCGCTGCGCGACCTCGTCGAGGCCGGGATCGACTGCGTCGAGCACGCCACGGGGCTGACCGATGAGACCATCCCGCTCTTCGCGGAGCGCGGCGTGGCGATCGTCCCCACGCTGGTCAACATCGCCACCTTCCCCTCGCTCGCGCAGAGCGGCGAGGCCAAGTTCCCGCGCTGGTCCGCCCATATGCGCCGGCTGCACGAACGCCGCTACGACACCGTGCGCGCCGCCTACGACGCCGGGGTGCCGGTCTTCGTCGGCACCGACGCGGGCGGGGTCCTGGCGCACGGTCTGGTGGCCGACGAGGTCGCGGAGCTCGTCAGGGCGGGCATCCCGCCCCTGGAGGCGCTGTCCGCGACGACCTGGGGGGCGAGGGCCTGGCTCGGCAGGCCCGGCCTCGAGGAGGGGGCGCCGGCCGACCTCGTGGTGTACGACGAGGACCCCCGGGCGGACGTCCGCGTGCTGGCCGGCCCGCGCCGGATCGTCCTGAACGGGCGCGTGATCGGCTGACGCACCGCGTTGACCGGCAGTGACCAGGGGGCGGCCCGCTCGTTGAACCTTTTCCGTGTACGCGGCACGGTCACCGTACGAGCCTCCCTCGCGCGGTCCGAAACGCCGTGGAGCTCAGTGAAACGGGTGAACGCGAGGAACGCACGTGCCGGAATAATCGAAAACAGGCGCGGAAACCCCCCTTTGGAGTGAACTCGCCTCAGGTGTCCGCCAGTTCACTCTCTGTGCGTAAAGATTCACGGAGTCGAGGCCACCGGTGCCCGCGATGTCCCCCATTGGACGGCGCCGGTGGCTCCATGTCTCTTGTGGGGGTTCCGCCATCTTGAACAGCAACACCTTCCGCCTCGCCGCCCTGGCGGTCGCTGCCGCTCCCGTCGCCCTGCTGGCCACCGTCCCGGCCCACGCCGCCCCCGCGACGACCGGCGGCGACGGGAAGGCGAGCGCGGTCGTGCTCCGTACCGCACTCGACGTCTCGCTCCTGAACAAGACGGTCGACGTGCCGTTGAAGGTCACGCTCAACGAGGTACGGGCGCCGCGCAGCGCCGAGGAGACCGCGCTCAGCGTGCGGCTCGACGGTGTGAACGACGGAAAGCCGTTCAGCGTTCTGAAGGCCGACGTGGCCACCGCGAAGGCGACCGTCGGGAAGCACCGCGCCGAGGGCTACAGCAACCTCGCGAAGGCGCGGGTGAGCCTTCCCGGGCTCATGATGTTCCCGCTGATCGAGGTGGAGAAGGTCACCTCGAAGGCGGTCTGCGAGGCGGGCCGCCGGCCGGTCGCCGAGTCCAACGTGCTGGGGCATGTGACGGTGCTCGGCAAGCGCGTCACGCTCACCACCGGCGGCACCACGCGGGTCGCGGTGCCGGAGGTCGGCGAGGTGACCCTCGACCTTTCGAAGACGGAGACCACCTCGCGCACGGCCGCTGCGGTGGCGCTCCGGTTGAGTGTGTCGGTCAACCCGCTCCACCTGAACGTCGCGGACGTCAAGGGCGAGGTCACGCTCGCGGAGGCCACCTGCGAGACCCCCGAGGGCCACGGCGGCCACAACGGCGGCGGCGACAACGGGGGCGGCGGGAACGGCGGCTCCGGCAACGGCGGCGGCGAGAACGGCGGCAACGAGAACGGGGGCTCCGGCAACGGCGGTTCCGGGAACGGTGGCGGTTCGACCGACGGCGGTTCCGGGAACGGCGGCGCGACCGAGGGGGGTTCCGGTGACGGCGGCTCCACGGGCGGCGATGACAAGACCGGTGGCACCGGGGGTGACGGCGGCGACGTGAAGACCCAGACGGGCACGGACCAGGCGCCCGCCGCGACCGACGCGGACCTGGCCGAGACGGGCAGCAGCTCCAGTACCCCGTACATCGCGGGTGGCGCGGCCCTGCTGCTGGCGGCCGGCGCGGGCGCCATGGTCCTGACCAGGCGCCGCGCGCGGGGCTGAGGCCCGAGGGGGAGGAACCGGGGGAAGAGGGGTGAGCGGTGTTCCGGGGGTGGCACACCGCTCACCGTTTGAACCGGTGCTCCGGGGGTGGAGCAGTGCTCACCGTACGAGCCGGCGCCCGGCCGCCGACCGGCCCGGCGCTCCACCGCCGACCGAACCCGCGCCCTACCGCCCCGCCACCGTCAGTGCCTGGAGCGCCAGATCGAGGGCCTGGAGGAAGCGGTTGGTCGTCGTCCGGTCGCGGACCGCCAGACGCAGCCACCCCTCCCCGAGCCCGGGGAACGTATCGCCGCGCCGGGCGACGAAGCCCAGCATCCGCAGCCGTTCCCGTATCTCGGCGGCCCCGTCGAGGCGGATCAGCACGAACGGCCCCTCGGCCGGTTCCACCACCCGGACCTCCGTGAACTCCCGCAGCCCGGCCACCAGATGGGCCCGGTCCACCACGATCCGGTCCGCCGCGTCGGCGGCCTCCGCCAGCGCCCGGGGCTCCACACACGCCTCCGCCGCCGCCAGCGCCGGGGAAGACACCGGCCACAGCGGCTGTGCCTCCTCCAGGGTGCGGATGGTCTCCGGGGCGGCCGCCACGTAACCGATCCGCAGCCCGGCGAGCCCCCAGGTCTTGGTGAGGCTGCGCAGGACGACGAGCCCGGGGACGTCCGTACGCCCGCACAGGGCCTCACGTTCGCCCGGCACCGCGTCCATGAACGCCTCGTCGACCACCAGGGTCCGCCCGGGACGCGCCAGCCGCTCCAGCACGGCGGCGGGGTGGAGCACGGACGTCGGGTTGGTCGGGTTGCCGACCACCACCAGGTCCGCGTCGGCGGGCACGTCGGCCGGGTCGAGCCGGAAGCCGTCCCCGGCCCGCAGCAGCACCCGGCCCACCTCGTGCCCGGCCGCGAGCAGGGCCGCCTCCGGCTCGGTGAACTGAGGGTGCACCACATACGGCCGTTCGGCCGGCAGCGCGCGGGCGATCAGGACGAACGCCTCGGCCGCGCCCGCCGTCAACAGGACCCGCTCCGGGGGCAGTCCGTGCCGCGCGGCGACCGCCGCACGGGCCGCGCGCCCGTCCGGATACGCGGCGAGCGTGCCGAGCGAGCCGGCTATCCGTTCCTTCAGCCAGGCCGGGGGGGTCCCGGCCCGTACGTTGACGGCGAGATCGGTCAGATCCCGGTCCCGTCCGCGTACTTCCGCGTCTCCGTGGTGACGCAGATCGTGCGTGCCCGCGCCTGTCGCGTCGGGACTCTCAAGGGGAGTGTGCATGACCGCCGTGGTGGGGGTGTGGTGTGGGGGTGTGCGCCGTCGTCGGGGGTGTACTCCGGCAGGATGACTATGCGCCCCGCACCCGGTTTCACGCAACGGTCCCGACCGGTCGGCGCACGACCGCGCAGGTGGCCATGGCGGGCCGTCCCCCGCCGGGCCGCGATGCGCGTTTGGGCACGAGGAGCCGACCGCCGCCGGCGAGCGCCGCCGCCTCCGCCACGGAGGGCGTGCCGACGGCGGCGAGCGCCGCGTCGGAGGGGTGCGGCACCGCGACCCGGGCCAGCACCTCGGCCGGGTAGGCCCGCAGCGGCACCCCGAGCCGGGCGGCGGCGGCCACGATCCCCGGCTCGCCGGCCTTCGCCTCGACGGTCACCAACTCCGCGACCCCGCGCGGCGGGAGTCCCGCCTCCCGCAGGACCTCCCCGACCAGCCCGGCCACCTCGTCCGCGGAGACGCCCCGGGAGGCGCCGACCCCGACGACGAGAATGCCGGGCGCGGGGGCCGCGGCGACCGCGGCGGCCGGAATGCCGGTCTCGCCGACCTCGCCGACCTTGCCGGTCCCGTCGCTCCGGCCGGTCTCGCCGGTCTCGGTGATCAGCACGCCGACGCCGGACACAGCGCCTCCGGCGATCGGAGCGCCGGGCGCGGCGGCCTCGATCCCCTCGCCGGCCTCGCCGGCCTCGGCAGCCGGAACGCCGGTCCCGTCGCTCCGGCCGGTCCCGCCGCTCTCGCCGGCCTCGCGCGCCCCGGTCGGTGGCCGAGATGCGCGGACCGGGGTGCATCGGCTAGCAAGAGGCCATGGCGGTGTTCGTCGCGCTCGGCGCGTTCCTGATGACCCTGGCAGGCGGCTGGGTCGCCCAGCACGTCAGCGACCGCCGCCACCTGGTCCTCGGCCTGGCCGGCGGGCTGATGCTCGGCGTGGTCGGCCTGGACCTGCTGCCCGAGGCGGTGGAGGCGGCGGGCGGCCTCGTCTTCGGAGTCCCGGCGGCCCTGCTGCTGTTCGTCGGCGGCTTCCTCGTGGCCCACCTGGTGGAGCGGCTGCTCGCGGTGCGCCAGGCGGCACACGGGGCGGCCGAGCAGCGCGTCCCGCAGGTCGGGCTGACGGCGGCGGCCGCGATGGTCGGCCACAGCCTGATGGACGGGGTGGCGCTCGGCGCCGCCTTCCAGGTCAGCGGAGGGATGGGGGCGACCGTCGCGCTCGCCGTGATCACGCACGACTTCGCGGACGGCTTCAACACGTACACGATCACCAGCCTGTACGGGAACGCCCGCCGCAGGGCCCTGACGATGCTGTTCGCGGACGCGGTGGCACCCGTCGTCGGGGCGGCCACGACGCTGCTGTTCACCCTGCCGGAGGAACTCCTCGGCTGCTATCTCGGTTTCTTCGGGGGCGCGCTCCTCTACCTGGCCGCCGCGGAGATCCTGCCCGAGGCGCACCACCACCACCCGGCCCTCTCCACCCTCCTGTGCACGGTGGCCGGAGTGGGGTTCATCTGGCTGGTGGTGGGCCTCGCGCAGTGACCCCGGCACCGCGGTCATCCCCGGCACCGCTCGACGAACCGCAGGGCCGTACCGGGTGAGGCGGCCCAGTGGGTGTGCAGATAACTCGCGTGTACGCCCTGCCGGACGAACCCCTCCACGCGCCGCTCGGGCCGGTGCATGCCCCAGGCGGGCTCGGCACCCGCGCCCGGCTCGACGACGGAGCGGTGGAACTCGTGCCCCCGCATCCGCGCCCCGGCCGGCGCCAGCACGTTGTCCGTGAGCGCGACGGCGTCCCGGTAGCCGAGCGTCAGCCGCTTCGACATCCGTGCGTCGGCGTCGAGCACCCCGCACATCGGCAGCCCGTCCAGCGACCGCGCCAGATACAGCAACCCCGCACACTCGGCGGCGACCGGCGCCCCGGCCCGCGCCAACTCCGCCACGGCCTTCCGCAACGGCTCGTTGGCCGACAACTCGGGGGCGTACACCTCGGGAAAGCCGCCCCCGATCACCACCCCCCGCGTCCCCTCCGGCAGGGCTTCGTCCCGCAACGGATCGAAGGTCACGACCTCGGCCCCCGCAGCGGCGAGCAACTCGGTGTTCTCCGCGTACGAAAACGTAAAAGCGGCCCCACCAGCCACAGCGACAACAGGCTTCGCCCCCGCGGCCGAAGCCGGCCCCTCCGGCGTTCGAGGAGCGGAGGCCGGGGCGGAGACCCGGTTACGGGAAGAGTGGGCTCTCCCCTGCTCGAACGAGGCCGAGAGCCTGGGGACGGGCAGGGGAACACTCCCGCCGAAGGCGCCCCCGACCGCGTCGCCCGCCCCCCAAGCCGCCTCCGGCAACGCGGGCGCAGACCGCGCCAACGCCAGCAGTCCCTCCAGATCGCACCCCGCGGCCACCTGCCCCGCCATCGCCGAGACCGCGGCCACCGCATCGGTCCGCCGCTCCGCCACCGGCACCAGACCCAGGTGCCGTGACGGCACCGCCACCCCCTCGGCCCGCCGCAACGCCCCCAGCACCGGCACCCCGGACTCCTCCAGGGCCTCCCGAAGCAGCGCCTCGTGCCGGTCGGAGCCCACCTTGTTCAGGATCACCCCGCCGATCCGCACCCCGGTGTCCCAGGAGGCGAACCCGTGCACCAGCGCCGCCACCGACCGGGACTGCGAGGACGCGTCCACGACCAGCACCACCGGCGCCCGCAGCAGCTTCGCCACCTGCGCGGTGGAGGCCAGCTCGCCGAGGCCCGAGGCACCGTCGTAGAGCCCCATCACGCCCTCGACGACCGCGAGCCCGCACCCCCGCGCCCCGTGCGCGAACAGCGGTGCGATCAGCTCGGGCCCGCACATGTACGCGTCGAGGTTGCGCCCGGGGCGCCCGGTCGCCAGCGCGTGGAAGCCGGGGTCGATGTAGTCGGGGCCCACCTTGTGCCCGGACACGTCGAGCCCGCGCGCGGCGAACGCGGCCATCAGCCCCGTCGCGACGGTGGTCTTGCCGCTGCCCGAGGAGGGCGCGGCCACGACGAGGCGGGGGACGTTCACCACTCGATGCCCCTCTGGCCCTTCTGCCCGGCGTCCATCGGGTGCTTGACCTTCGACATGTCCGTCACCAGGTCCGCCGCGTCCAGCAGCGCGGCGGGCGCGTTGCGGCCGGTGATCACCACGTGCTGCGTACCGGGGCGTCCGCGCAGCACCTCGACGACCTCCTCGGTGTCGATCCACCCCCAGTGCAGCGGGTAGGCGAACTCGTCGAGCACGTACAACCGGTACGTCTCGGCGGCCAGATCGCGCTTGACCTGCTCCCAGCCCTCGCGGGCCTTCGCCTCGTTGTCCGTCTGGTCGTCGCGCTGGACCCAGGACCAGCCCTCGCCCATCTTGTGCCAGGCGACGGTTCCGCCCTCCCCGCTCGCGCCGAGCACCTTCAGGGCGTTCTCCTCGCCGACCTTCCACTTCGCCGACTTGACGAACTGGAAGACCCCGATGGGCCACCCCTGATTCCAGGCGCGCAGCGCGAGCCCGAAGGCCGCCGTCGACTTCCCCTTGCCGATGCCGGTGTGCACCATCAGCAGCGGGCGGTTGCGCCGCTGCCGGGTGGTGAGTCCGTCGTCCGGCACGCTCTTTGGCCGTCCCTGCGGCATTACGCGGCCCTCCTGTCCGTGCCCCGGAAGCCCTCGCCCCGAAGGCCCGTGCCCCGGACGTCCTTGACCAGTCCGGCGATCGATTCCGCGCGCAACTCGTCGAGCGTGACGGCGGTGCCGCCCAGTTCGCCCGCGAGGTCCGCCGCGAGCCCCAGCCGTACCGGCCCCGACTCGCAGTCCACGACGACCGACGCCCTGCCCTCGGCCGCGTGCAGCCGGGCGGCCCGCGCCGCCAGCTCCACGGGCCGCGGCCCGCCGGTCGCCCGCCCGTCCGTCACCACGACCAGCAACGGCCGCCGGGACGGGTCGCGCAGCCGCTCCACCCGCAGCACGTCGTGCGCCTTCAGCAGCCCGGCGGCCACCGGGGTGCGCCCGCCGGTCGGCAACGAATCCAGCCGGGCCGCCGCCGCGTCCACCGACGAGGTCGGCGGCAGCGCCAGCTCGGCGTCCCGGCCCCGGAAGGTGATCAGCCCGACCTTGTCGCGCCGCTGGTAGGCGTCCATCAGCAGGGACAGCACCGCGCCCTTCACCGCGCCCATGCGCTGCCGGGCGGCCATCGACCCGGAGGCGTCCACGACGAACAGCACGAGATTGCCCTCCCGCCCCTCCCGCGTCGCCTGCCGCAGATCGTCCCGCCGCACGACCAGCCCCCGCCCGGACCGGCCCCGCGCCCGCTGGTGCGGGGCGGCGGCCAGCACGGTCGCGGCCAGATGCAGCTTGGTCAGCGCCCCCTCGGGCCGCCGCGCGCCGGTCGTCCGCCCGTGCTCGGTGCGCGCCCGGGACCGCCGCCCCGCCGCGCCCTCCCCGAGACCGGGCACGCTCAGCATCCTCGTACGGAACGGCTCACCGGCCCGTACGGGCCGCTGCTCACCGCCCTGCCCCGGCACGGGCGCCCCCGCCTCCGGCTGCTCGCCACCCCGGCCGGGCGTGTCGTCGGCCCCGTCGGCGGGCGGGGGCGGCGTGTCGGGGCCGTCCCCCCGGGGCGGGAGGCCGCCGCCACCGCCGCCACCCGGCCCGTCCGGCTCCGGATCGTCGTCCCCGCCGCCGTTCCGCTCCAGCGTGTCGTCGAGCTTGTCCTCGTCGAGCCCCGGCGCGTCGAAGGGGTTCCGCCGGCGCCGGTGGGGGAGGGCCAGCAGCGCCGCCTGCCGGACGTCATCGGCGAGTACGCCGGTGCGCCCCGCCCACGCGGCCAGCGCGGTGGCGGTCCTGGCCATCACGATGTCGGCGCGCATCCCGTCGACCTCGAAGGCCGCGCAGGTCGCCGCGATCTGCCGCAACGCCTTGTCACCGAGGCGCACTCCGGGCAGCAGCGCCCGCGCCGCCGTGATGCGGTCCCGCAACTCCGCTTCCTCGTCGGCCCAGCGCGCCGCGAAGGCCGCCGGGTCGTCCTCGTACGCGAGCCGCCGCCGCACCACCTCCACCCGCTGGTCCGTCTCCCGGGACGCCGCGACCTCGACGGTCAGCCCGAACCGGTCGAGCAGCTGGGGGCGCAGTTCGCCTTCCTCGGGATTCATCGTCCCGACGAGCAGGAACCGCGCCGCATGCCGTACGGAGACGCCCTCCCGCTCCACGTACGAGGCACCCATGGCCGCCGCGTCCAACAAGAGGTCCACCAGGTGGTCGTGGAGCAGGTTGACCTCGTCCACGTACAGGATTCCGCGGTGCGCGTCCGCGAGCAGCCCGGGTTCGAAGGCCTTCACGCCCTCCGCGAGCGCCCGTTCGATGTCGAGTGCCCCGACGAGCCGGTCCTCGGACGCGCCGACGGGCAGCTCCACGGTCCGCGCCGCCCGCGACACGCCCGACGCGTCCTCGTGGGGCCCGTCGGGACACGCCGGGTCGGGCGCCGCCGGGTCGCACGAGAAGCGGCAGCCCGGGACGACGCGCACCTTTGGCATCAGCGCGGCCAGCGCGCGTACGGCGGTGCTCTTGGCGGTGCCCTTCTCGCCGCGCACGAGGACTCCGCCCACGGCGGGGCTCACCGCGTTGAGCAGCAGCCCGAGCCGCAGGTCGTCCTGGCCGACGATGGCGGTGAAGGGGTAGGGCGTACTCACATGACCTCCTTGACGGGGGTTGCGGGCGCTCCCGGCGGGATGAACGGCAGCCCCGAGGGCGCGCCCGACTCGATGAGCCGCCACAGCGCGTCCGTGTCCGCGTGCTCCTCGATCAGGTCTCCGAGGCGGTCGAGCTGTTCCTCGCGCAGCGCGGCGAAGCAGGTGCCGGGCGCGGGCACGAAGCGGCGGCCCGTGGTCCGGGCGACCTCGGTCAGGAACCGGCGGCGGAACGCGTCGCTCTCCAGCGAACCGTGCCAGTGGGTGCCCCAGACGGCCCCCGAGCGGCAGCCGTCCAGCGGGGTTCCCCGGCCGTCCGTCAGGAACGGTTCGCCGCCGCGCACATCGGCCACACCGTGATGGATCTCGTACCCCTCGACGGGTGCGCCGAGCGCCTCGCCGGACGGCCGGGCGAGGGTCTTCTCACGGTCGAAGCGGATGCGCACCGGCAGCAGACCGAGGGCGTCGACCTGTCCGGCGCGCGACTCGACCTCGTCCTCGATGTGCTCGCCGAGGATCTGGTAGCCGCCGCAGATGCCGAGCACCGGCCGGCCCTCGGCGGCGCGCCGCCGCAGCGCGTCGGCGATCCCGCGCTCGCGCAGCCAGGCGAGGGCCTTCACGGTGCCCCGGGTGCCCGGCACGATGACGAGGTCGGCGTCGGCGAGCTCCTCGGCCCGGTCCACGAACCGCACGACGACACCCGGTTCGGCGGCCAGCGCGTCCACGTCGGTGAAGTTGGACATCAGCGGCACCGCGCACACGGCGACGCGCAGGACGTCCTCGCCGTGCGGCGCGGCGACCGCCGACTCGCGCACGGTCCCGCGCAGCGACACCCGCAGGCCGTCCTCCTCGTCGATGCCGAGACCGTGCGCGAAGGGCAGCACCCCGTACGTCGGCCGGCCCGTCAGGCCGGACAGCATGTCCAGCCCCGGCTCCAGCAGCGAGACGTCGCCGCGGAACTTGTTGACCAGGTAGCCGGCGATCAGCTCCTGGTCCTCGGGCGAGAGCAGCGCGGTCGTACCGAAGAACGAGGCGAACACCCCGCCCCGGTCGATGTCCCCGACGACCACCACCGGGAAGCGCGCGGCCCGGGCGATGCCCATGTTCACGATGTCCGTGCGGCGCAGGTTGATCTCGGCCGGAGAGCCCGCGCCCTCGCAGATCACCGCGTCGTAGGTGCCCCGCAGCTGCTCCAGGCAGTCCGTGACGGTGGACAGCAGCTGTTCCTGCCGTCCGCCGTGGTAGCCGCGGGCGCTCATCTCGCCGACCGGCCGCCCCATCAGGACGACCTGGCTGGAGCGGTCGCCGCCGGGCTTGAGCAGCACCGGGTTCATCAGGGCGGTCGGCTCGACCCGGGCGGCCTGCGCCTGCATCGCCTGGGCCCGGCCGATCTCGGCGCCCTCGCGGGTGACGAAGGAGTTCAGCGACATGTTCTGCGCCTTGAACGGGGCGACCTTCACCCCCCGGCGCACCAGCCAGCGGCAGATGCCCGCGGTGACGACGCTCTTGCCCGCGTCCGAGGTGGTCCCGGCGACCAGCAGTCCGCCGCTCATATCGTTCTCCGTCCAGAGGTACGAGGTCCTGGTGCGCTCGGGGAGCGGCCGGCTGCCGCGATCCGGCGTGCGACGGTCCCCGCGCCCAGCCGGGCCGCCACGCTGACGCCGAGGGCGAGCACGCCCACCCGGCGCGAGAGGCGCACGGCACGCTCGATGTCCCCCGTCTCCACCGCGCGGCCGGCCTCCCCGTTCAGTACGGGCCGGTGCTCGACACGGCCTCCGTAGGCGAGGGTCCCGCCGAGCCGTACGCCGAGCGCGCCGGCGAACGCGGCCTCCACCGGGCCCGCGTTGGGGCTCGGGTGCTTCGCGGCGTCCGCCCGCCAGGCCCGTGCCGCCTCCCGCGGCCGTCCGCCGGCGGCCACGGCGAGCAGGGCGGTGAGCCGGGCGCCGGGCCAGCCCGCGAGGTCGTCGAGCCGGGCCGAGGCCCAGCCGTACCGCCGGTAGCGGGGCGACTTGTGGCCGACCATCGCGTCGAGCGTGTTGGCGGCGCGGAAGCCGACGAGCCCGGGGACACCGGCGAGGGCGCCCCACACCAGGGCGCCGACCACGGCGTCCGAGGTGTTCTCGGCGACGGACTCGACGACGGCGCGCGCGATGCCGGGGCCGTCCAGCGCCTGCGGGTCGCGCCCGCACAGGTGCGGCAGCCGCTCCCGGGCCAGTTCGATGTCCCCGGCGGTCAGCGCCCCGCCGACGGCCCGGGCCTCGCGCCCCAGCGACGTACCGCCGACGACGGACCAGGTGGCGGCGGCGGTCAGGGCGACGGAAGCGGCCGGGTGGCGGCGCAGGGCGCGGGCGGCCAGCGCGGCGCTCCCGGCGGCGCCCCCGGCGCAGAGCAGGGTGTGCAGGGCGCCCCAGCCGCGGTGGTCGCGCCAGAGCCGGTCCTCGACGGCCGCCGCGGCCCGCCCGAAGGCGGCGACCGGGTGCCCCCTGCGGGGGTCACCGAGCAGCAGGTCGCCGATCAGCCCGGCCGTGGCGCCGTACGCGTGGATGCGATCGGCACGCACGGTTCAGCCGGCCGTACCGGTGGTTGCCGACGGGGGCGGCGGGGAAACGGTCGCACGGCGGCCGGGCATGGCGATATGTCCTCACTCAGGGTCCGCGCCCTGGTTCGACGTGACGGCGACGAGAGTCTCCTGGCTTCCGGATCGGCGGTTCCCCCGGTCTTCCAGCCCCTGGCGAGGGCCGTGACGTGCGGCGGTGGGGGACCGCTCCCCGGTGACAGTGGCGGGACCGCGCCGGATTCGCACCGGCTTCCTCTGCTGTCGCCGTAATGGCTCCGGCAGTCCACCACGCCCCGCGAACGCCCGTCAACTCGCCGTTGACCTGCGGCGGCGCGGGGCGGGCGGACGCGCGGCGGGCCGGACGCGCACGAGGTGCGTCCGGCCCGCCGGGAAGGTGCCGCGTCAGGCGACGATGAGATGGATCCCGTACGCGACGGCCGCCGCGCACAGTCCGAAGCAGACGTACGCCCCGGCGCGTGCCAGCAGCAGCGAGGAGCCCGCCGACCCGCTTTGCGCGGCCGGTTCCGGCTGCTTGGAGAGGCCGACGATGCCGAGCGTGAAGAGACCCACCAGGGCGACGGTGGTGACGAGGGAGACGCCGAAGACGGTGCCCAGAGCTGCCCAGTCGATGTTCATACGGGGGGTGTCCTTACCGGAGTACCGGGGTCTGTCAGACCGTGGCGGGTCGGGCCGGATCGGCGGCGACGGGCCCGGCGGGCGCCGGGATGGTGGCGGAGAGGTCGTGCGCCTGGGCCGTGGTGGGCGGCGGGCTCACGGCCGCGATGGCCTGGGTGACGACCCCCGCGGGTTCGGCCGGGGCCGCGTCCTCGGAGCCGGGCGCGACATCGCCGTGGCCGACGGGCTTGCGGCGCGAGAGCACCCAGATCGCCCCCGAGCCGGCCACCAGCAGCGCCGCGACGACCACGACACCCCAGGTGCCCTGCTTCGTCAGCAGCTCCGCGCCCGCGCCGACCAGGCCGGCGGCCGGCAGGGTCAGGCCCCAGGCGACGAACATCCGGGTGGCGGTGGACCAGCGGACCACGCCTCCCTTGCGGCCGAGACCGGCGCCCATCACGGCCCCGGAGCAGGACTGCGTGGTGGAGAGGGAGAAGCCGAGGTGCGAGGAGGCCAGGATGACGGTGGCCGCGCTGGTCTGGGCGGCGAAGCCCTGCGGGGGCTTCAGCTCGGTCAGGCCGCTGCCCATGGTGCGGATGATGCGCCAGCCGCCGAGGTACGTGCCGAGCGCGATGGCCAGGCCGGCGCTGACGATGACCCAGACCGGCGGGTTGGAGCCGGGGGAGAGGACGCCGCCGGTGACCAGCGCCAGCGTGATGATGCCCATCGTCTTCTGCGCGTCGTTGGTGCCGTGGGCGAGCGAGACGAGACCGGCCGAGGCGATCTGGCCGGCCCGGTAGCCCTTGGCGGTCGCCTTCTCCTGGGCGTCGTTCCGGATCCTGCCGCCGATCCGGTACGTGAGCCGGGTGGCCAGGAGCGCGGCCAGGCCGGCCACGATCGGGGCGGCGACGGCGGGCAGCAGCACCTTGGTGACGACGGTGCCGCCGTTGACCGACGACCAGCCGGCGGACATCACCGCGGCGCCGATGAGGCCGCCGAACAGCGCGTGGGAGGAGCTGGAGGGGAGCCCGACCAGCCAGGTCAGAAGATTCCACAGGATGGCGCCGACGAGCGCCGCGAAGATGACCTCGGTTCTGAGGCCGTCCTCATTGACGATCCCGCCGGAGATCGTCTTGGCGACCTCCACGGACAGGAACGCGCCGACCAGATTGAGAACGGCGGACATCGCGACCGCCGTCTTGGGTTTGAGCGCGCCGGTCGAGATGGTCGTGGCCATCGCGTTGGCGGTGTCATGGAAACCGTTCGTGAAATCGAACACTAGAGCTGTCACGATCACTATCGCGAGCAGCAGCGTGATGTGTTCCATTTACCCAGGCAATCGTTCGACGTCATTGGCACGTGGAACGTAGGCAACTTGGGTGAACGGAAGATGAACTGGGCCGGGCGTTGCGGTGACTCCCACCGCGGCGGCCGGGCGGCGCCCGGGGCGGGACCGGAAAGGATCTTCGTATGAGTGACCGAGAGCACGCCGCGATCGCCCGGGGATGGCAGGCGGTCGTCGCCACGGCCCGCCGGACGGCGGCCGAGGGACTGGTCGTCGGAACCTCCGGAAACGTCTCGCTGCGAGTCGGTGACACGGTGCTGGTCACACCCAGCGGAGTGCCGTACGAACGACTCCGCCCCGAGGACCTGACCGGCGTCGATCCGGAGGGCAGACAGATCCTCGGGAAACTGGCTCCCACCAGCGAACTTCCCCTCCACCTCGCCATCTACCGGAACACCGGTGCGGCCGCCGTCGTCCACACCCACGCGGTGCACGCCACCGCCGTCTCCACACTCGTCACCGAGGTTCCCCCGGTCCACTACGCCGCCGCGATGCTCGGCGGCACCGTCCGGGTCGCCCCCTACGCCGGATACGGCACCCCCGAACTCGCCGGGAACGTGCTCGCCGCCCTCCGCGACCGCACCGGCTGTCTGCTCGCCAACCACGGCACCGTCACCTACGGCACCACCCTCGACGAGGCCTACGACCGCACCGCCCAGCTCGAATGGCTCTGCCGGGTCTGGCTCACCGCGAGCTCCGTCCCCGGCCGCTCCCCGGCCCTGCTCACGGCGGACCAGCTGGGCGAGGCGCGGGAAGCGCTGAAGGGGTACGGGCAGCGCTGAAGCGGTCCGTGCGGCGCCGACGGGACCGGGAGCGGCCACCGGACGGCCCTGCCCACTGGCATCGCGCCGCCCCGGCCCCGACACTGATGGTGTGCGCCCGGTTACAGCGACGGCAGCGGCCGTCACCACACTCATCGGCGCCGGTGCGGCAGCGGTCGCGGCCGGCCGGTTCGCCGGCGACGTCGCGCTGAGGACGCCGGCCGGACGCCCGCTCCCCGCCGACCGCGAACTCACCGTCCACGCCACGGCCGCCGGACAGGTCACCCTGACCCGGTCCCTCACCTCGCTGCGCCCCGGCACCTACGGGCTGGCGGGCAAGGGCGTCCACGCCGTCGTCGGCCCCGTGCTCGACCGGGCCCACCAGGCCGCCGACACCGTCGTGCGCAGGCTGGAGCGCGTCGACCGCGGCGTCCTGACCCCCGGCGACAAGGTCCGCATCACGCCCCAGGTGTTCAGCGGCGACCCCGGCAGCGCGCTCGGCCTCGCCTTCCGCGAGGTGCGGATCCCCGGCGAACTCGGCGCCCTGCCCGCCTGGCTCGTACCGGCCCCCCGCCGCACCTGGGTCATCACCGTGCACGGCATCGGCGCCACCCGGGAGCACCCCCTGAACCTCCTGGGCTTCCTGCACGGTGAACAGCTGCCCGTGCTCGACCTCGCCTACCGGGGCGATCCGGGCGCCCCCCGCCCCCCGGGCGGGCTCGGCCACCTCGGCGAGTCCGAGTGGCGCGACCTCGACGCCGCCGTCCGCTTCGCCGTCCGCGAGGGCGCCGAGCAGGTCATCCTGTACGGCTGGTCCACCGGCGCGTCCATGGCCCTGCACGCCTGCGTCGGCTCCGCGCTCCGCGACCGGATCTCCGGTCTCGTCCTCGACTCCCCGGTGCTGGACTGGGCCGACACCCTGCGCGGCCTGGCCGCCGCGCGCGGCGTCCCCTCCGCGCTGCTGCCGCTGGCCGTGCGCGCCGCCCAGGGGCAGACCGGGCTGCACGGCACGGGCCTCCTCGACACCTCACTGCCGGTGAGTCTGCACGTCCCGACGCTGATCTTCCACGGCCCCGACGACACCCTGGCGCCCTGGTCGCACTCCCGCCGGCTCGCCGCGGGCCGACCCGACCTCGTCGCCCTGCACACCGTCGACCGCGCTCCGCATGCGGCGATGTGGAACGCCGGCCCGGCACGTTACGAGGAGACCCTGCGCCGCTTCCTCACGCCCCTGATGTGAGGTGATGCGCCGGTTCGGCCGATTGGTCCCGGCCGGCGCACGGGCCCGTGAACACCGGTGACCCGGGTTCCGTTTGGGCTTTCGGGCCGTCAGGGGCAAGACTGCTCCCCGTGACGTCCCGTACCCCGCGCGACTCCAGGCTGCGACTTGTCCGCCCGCGACCCCTCACCACCGCTCGCAAGGCCGTGACCGCCCGGCGCACCAGGTCCGCGCCGCACCCCCCGGAGGGCACCCCGCCCCGGGCGGAACTGGCCCGCCAGGCCAGGAAGGTGCTCGCCGACGCCGTACGGATCGCCCGCTGGGCGGCCGACGGGGACGGCCCCGGCACCCCGCCGCTGGCCGACCAGACCCTCGAACACGCCGCCGCCGCGCTGGGACTGTCCCCGGCGCAGGTGCGCTCCGGCTGGGACCGGGCCCGCCTCGCCGGCCTGGTCGAACTGCACGGCGACACCGCGCGGCCCGGCTGGCGGCTGCGCGCCTGGGACCGGGACGACTCCGCGGTGCTCCGTGGCTGGGTGGCCCTCTTCGACGCCTGGTCGCTCGTCCACCCCGCGCCCCGGGACGTCGAGTCCACCGCCGTCGCCGAGACCGTCGAGGCCGTCCCCCAGGTCCTCTCGCTGCTCCAGCTCTCGGCGGGACCGGTCACCGTGCCCGCCCTGCTCGACCTCCTCGGCCAGCGCGTCGCGGAACTCCACGAGGAGCGGTGCGAGGTGCCGTACGGCCCCGAACCGCTGCCCGCCCCCGCCGAACCGGCGCCCACCGCCCACTCCCCGCAGCTCGTGGCCCTCCTGCTGGACTGGGCCCTGGAGGGCCTGGCCGCCGTCGGGGCGCTCACCCTCGGCGCCGGCCAGGCCACCCTGACGCCCCTCGGCAACTGGGCGGTCTGGGTCAAGCTGGAACAGATCTGCGTCGCCGCCCAGAGCCCGGCCGGCAACATCGAGCAGGCCGCGGCCGACATGCTCCTCGGCTGCGCCCGCCTCACCCCCGGCCCCGCCCGTGCCGAATACCGTGCCTGGCTGGCCGCCCGCCCCGTCGGCAGCGCCGTCGCCGAACTGCTCGACGTGGCCCGGGGCGAGGACGCCCTGCTGCGCGGGCTCGCCTTCGAGGCGCTGCGCGTCGTCGGCGCCCCCGCCGAACCCGAGGTGCGGGCCGTACTCGCCGACCCGTCGCTGCGCCCGTACGCCCTGCTGTGGCTCGCCGAGTACGACGGGACGGACCCCGAGGACGCCCAGGAAGTACTCAGCCGCGAAGAGGCCACCTGGCTCTGGGTCGACACCGCGGCGGCCGTCGCCGACCACGGCGAGACCGGGCTCCTGGTGCGGCACCTCGACTCGGCCGTGCAGGGCACGGTCCCGGCCCTGCTCGACGAGATACGGGCCGTCGGCCACCCGCGCACGGTCCAGGTCCTGGTCGCGCTGGCCGCCGCGCATCCGGACCCGGCGCTGGCCAAGGCGGTCCGCAAGGCGGCGTTCCAGGTGCACACCGGCGGCTCCTGAACGCGTGGCCCCGCGGGGGCCGAGCCCCGAGCCGCCGTGCCCCGATCCCCCGTGCCCCGGCCGGCCCCGCCGCGTCGCCGTCCGTGCCGGGGCCGCCCGGACCGTGCCGTGGGGGAGCCGGGCGGAGCACGCGGAAAAGTCGTTGGACACCGCCAGTAGACTGGTTCCCATGGCAGTTCTCCTTGTGCGTGTGCGTGAGTAACGGCGTCGAGTCGTCCCCGCCTGCCGTTCCTCCGCCGTCCATTCCGCCCTGGAGTTCCTCCCCGTGATCACCGCCTCAGGCATCGAGCTGCGCGCCGGCGCCCGTCTGCTCATCGAATCCGCCAGCTTCCGCATCGCCAAGGGCGACCGCATCGGCCTCGTCGGCCGCAACGGCGCCGGCAAGACCACCCTCACCAAGTGCCTCGCGGGCGAGGGCACCCCGGCCGCCGGCACCATCACCCGCTCCGGCGAGGTGGGCTACCTCCCGCAGGACCCGCGCACCGGCGACCTCGACGTCCTGGCCAGGGACCGGGTCCTGTCCGCCCGCGGCCTCGACGAGATCCTGCGCAAGATGCGGGAGAACGAGGACCGGATGGCGAACGGCAAGGGCGCCACCCGCGAGAAGGCGATGAAGAAGTACGAGCGCCTGGAGACGGAGTTCCTCACCAAGGGCGGGTACGCCGCCGAGGCCGAGGCCGCCACCATCGCCGCCGCGCTCAGCCTGCCCGACCGGGTGCTCGGCCAGCCGCTGCACACCCTCTCCGGCGGTCAGCGCCGCCGCGTCGAGCTGGCCCGCATCCTCTTCTCGGACGCCGACACGCTGCTTCTCGACGAGCCCACCAACCACCTCGACGCGGACTCCATCGTCTGGCTGCGCGACTACCTGAAGACCTACCGGGGCGGCTTCGTCGTGATCTCCCACGACGTCGAGCTGGTCGAGACGGTCGTCAACAAGGTCTTCTACCTCGACGCCAACCGTTCGCAGATCGACGTCTACAACATGGGCTGGAAGCTCTACCAGCAGCAGCGCGAGGCCGACGAGAAGCGCCGCAAGCGCGAGCGCCAGAACGCCGAGAAGAAGGCCGCGGTCCTCAACGCGCAGGCCGACAAGATGCGCGCCAAGGCCACCAAGACCGTGGCCGCGCAGAACATGGCCAAGCGCGCCGACCGGCTGCTGGCCGGCCTCGACGAGCTCCGGGTCGCCGACAAGGTCGCCAAGCTGCGCTTCCCCGACCCCTCGCCGTGCGGCAAGACGCCCCTGATGGCGGAGGGGCTGTCCAAGTCCTACGGCTCGCTGGAGATCTTCACCGACGTCGACCTCGCGATCGACAAGGGCTCCCGCGTCGTCATCCTCGGCCTCAACGGCGCCGGCAAGACGACGCTGCTGCGGCTGCTCGGCGGCGCCGAGCAGCCCGACACCGGCCGGGTGGTCGAGGGCCACGGCCTCAAGCTCGGCTACTACGCCCAGGAGCACGAGACCCTGGACCCGGACCGCACGGTCCTGGAGAACATGCGCTCCGCCGCGCCCGACCTCGACCTCGTCGCGGTCCGCAAGACGCTCGGCTCGTTCCTGTTCTCCGGGGACGACGTGGACAAGCCCGCCGGGGTGCTCTCCGGCGGCGAGAAGACCCGTCTCGCCCTGGCCACGCTGGTCGTCTCCTCCGCCAACGTGCTCCTGCTCGACGAGCCCACCAACAACCTCGACCCGGCCAGCCGCGAGGAGATCCTCGGCGCGCTGCGTACGTACAAGGGCGCGGTCGTCCTCGTCACGCACGACGAGGGTGCGGTCGAGGCCCTGCAGCCCGAGCGCATCATCCTGCTCCCGGACGGGATCGAGGACCTGTGGGGCGCGGACTACCGGGACCTGGTCGCACTGGCCTGATCCTTCGTACTGGATCATTCGGCCTACCCGAGATCCGTCATCTGCGTGAGTACGTCTCGTACCTCGGCGCGGCGCCCGGCAGATAGCTGCCGGGCGCACCCATTTCGGCCGCCCTTCCTGTGCGGGCCCTGACCTGGACGTTCCTCCCGGAGTGCCCGCCGGCCGGCCCGTGCGACCTGCCGGAACGATGCATTCCGGTCGCTCCGGCGCACGCCGGGGGTGTGAATCCGGTCGCACGGACCTTGCCGAATGGGTGGCCAGGAAGCGCCCGAGGGGTGATCATGAGAGTCCAGAGCGCACTTCCCATGAGGAGGCACGGGTGGCCGAGACTCTGAAGAAGGGCAGCCGGGTGACCGGCGCCGCGCGCGACAAGCTCGCGGCAGACCTGAAGAAGAAGTACGACTCCGGTGCGAGCATCCGGGCGTTGGCCGAGGAAACGGGCCGCTCCTACGGATTCGTCCACCGGATGCTCAGCGAGTCCGGAGTGACGCTGCGCGGACGCGGCGGCGCGACGCGAGGGAAGAAGGCCGCGACGGCCTGACGGCCGGCAGCGGTCCGGGGTTCGTCAGGGCCCCGGGGGCTCCCCGGTTCCGGGTGCGGCCACCCGGTCGATCCCATGATCGATCCGGTGGTTACTGTTCAGTCACTTGGCTTCATGTGCTGACTGCACCCGATCCGGAGGCTCCGTATGACCTCGCTCGACTCCGTGCTCGACAAGGACGGCGTACGACTCACCGTCGACGACGCGGTCGCCATGGTGACCCTCACCAACCCGGCCAGGCGCAACGCCCAGTCTCCCGCTCTGTGGCGGGCGTTGACCGAGGCCGGGCGGGCTCTGCCCGGCAGTGTGCGGGTCGTCGTGCTGCGCGCCGAGGGTGTGTCGTTCTCCGCCGGACTCGACCGCCGGGCTTTCACCCCCGAGGGATTCGACGGCGAGCCGTCCTTCCTCGACATGGGGCGCGGCCCGGAGGGCGAGCTCGACGCGCTGATCGCCGAGTACCAGGAGGCGTTCACCTGGTGGCGCCGCAACGACCTCGTGTCGATCGCGGCCGTCCAGGGGCACGCCATCGGTGCGGGCTTCCAGCTTGCCCTCGCCTGTGACCTGCGCATCGTCGCCGAGGACGTCCAGTTCGCCATGCGCGAGACCAGCCTCGGTCTGGTGCCCGACCTCACCGGCACGCACCCCCTGGTTCACCTCGTGGGGTACGCCCGCGCGCTGGAGATCTGCGCCACCGGCCGCTACGTCCACGCGGAGGAGGCCGAGCGCACCGGCCTGGCCAACCTCGTCGTGCCCGCCGCGGAGCTCGAAGGCGCCGCCCGCGACCTGGCCGGCGCCCTGCTGGCCGCCCCGCGCGACGCCGTCATCGAGACCAAGGCCCTGCTGCGCGGCGCCGTCTCGCGTACGTACGAGGAGCAGCGTGCCGCCGAGCGGGCCGCGCAAGGCCGTCGGCTCCGCGACCTGGCGGGCACCCTCGACTGAATACGGACGGGCCGGCCGGAGCCGTAACCCCCCGGCCGGCCGGCCCGCACCGGTGACGCGGGCTCAGCCCGCCGACGCGTCCCCGGCCACGGCCGTGACCAGCACCCCGACCGACGGCCGGCCCTCGGACGCCTCCGTCACCGCCTCCCGCACGGCGCGCGCCACGTCGAGCGCGCGGTGACCGCTCTCCGTCGCCAACTCGACCTGTACGTGGTCCGCGCCCGTGCGCACGGCCGGGCCCAGCACCCCCGTCAGCGCCGCCACCCCGGTCACTCCGGCCGCCGCACGCCCCGCCGCGTTCTCCGCGGACACCGGGCGCACCTCCGCCGGCTCCGGTTCCACCTGTCCGGGCGAGCCGTCCAGCAGCCCCGTCACTTGCAGGTCCACCTCGGTGACCACCAGGCCGAGCCGCCGCGCGGCGGCCGAAAGAAGGGCCGCGCGCAACGCCTCGGCGGCTGCGGGCAGGGGTCGGTCGGCCGTCGCGCTCATCGTTGCCTCGATTCGTAGAGGGCCCGGCGGCAGCGCGCTCGCGGGCGGGGGTACCTGGGCGGCGGGAGCCGACTCCGGGTCGGCCACGGCGATGCGCAGCTCACCGAGCACCGGCCCGGGGGCCGGGCCGGCCACCGCCCGGCGCAGCACCGCGACCGCGGCCCGCTCGGCGATCCAGGCGCCGTCCGCCGGGCCACCCAGAGGGAGCAGCCGGCCCAGCGCGACCCGTTGCCGTACCGCAGCCGTCCACGCGTGAGCCCTGTGCGGGCCGTCAGCCGTCGTCATGGCCACCAGACTGCCGTATCCACGGCGCGAGTCCGGGCAAGCGCCCTTAATGTGGGCAAAGAAGTCAAATCTGCCCCGAAGGGAAGTGCGGCGATGACCGAGACCCCACAGCGGAACCGGCCCGAGAACCCCGACGACAACGCCTCGGGCGGCAGCAGCCTGACCAAGCGCGGCGGAGGCGCCCCCGCCACCCGCGGCCGTACGACGATCGCGGACGGAGTCGTCGAGAAGATCGCCGGAATGGCGGCACGCGACGTCGTCGGGGTGCACGCGATGGGCAGTGGCCTCTCCCGGACGTTCGGGGCGGTCCGCGACCGGGTTCCCGGCGGATCCAAGTCCGTCACCCGGGGGGTCAAGGCCGAGGTCGGCGAGACCCAGACCGCGCTGGACCTGGAGATCGTCGTCGACTACGGCGTGTCGATCGCCGACGTCGCCCGCGACGTACGGGAGAACGTCGTGGCGGCCGTCGAGCGCATGACGGGCCTGGAGGTCGTCGAGGTGAACATCGCCGTCAGCGATGTGAAGCTCCCCGACGAGGAGGATGAGGACGATTCCGAGTCGCGTGTCCAGTAGTCCCGGCGTCCACAGCGGTTGAGGAGCACACGATGAGCATGGCTGTGGTCGGCCTGTTGGCCGGCATGGCGCTCGGTTTCGCCGGCTACTTCGGCGGGTTCGGGGCCTTTGTGCTGGTGGCCGCCCTCGGGGCGGTCGGCTTCGTCGCCGGCCGCTTCCTCGACGGCGACCTGGAACCCGGCGACTTCTTCCGGAGTCGCGAGCGCGGCGACCGACGGCGGTGACGGCGTTGTCGGGGGCGAGCGGCCCGGTCGCGGCCGGGGAGCGGGGAGAGACGCGGATCGCCGACCGGGTGGTCGCGAAGATCGCCGCGCAGGCGGCGAAGGAGGCGGTCGACGCGACCCCGAAGGAGGCGGCGTCGCCGTGTGCCACGGTCACGGTGCACCGCGACACCGCCCGCGTACGGGTGAGCCTGGAGCTGGGATACCCCGGCGACATCGGCCGCCAGTGCGGTGCCGTGCGTCGGCGGGTCGCCGAGCGGGTAAAGGCGTTGGCGGGGATGGAGGTGCCCGAAGTGGCCGTACAGGTCGAACGCCTCCACCCCTCAGGAGCGAGCCTGGCGGCACAGGGGAGGATTCGATGACCGAGCCCCACGACCCGGACGACGGCACGCGGCGACCGCCCGACGCCGGGGCGGTGGAACACGGCGGCGTCCTCGCGCTCGACCAGTCGGCCTCCTCCGCGGCGTACGACCCCACCCCGGACAAGGAGCGGACCCAGGACGGTGCGGGGCGCTTCTGGTCCGCCCGCCGCGTCCCCGCGGGCATCGTCGCCGCGGTGGTCCTCGGTGCGAGCGGCCTGCTCCTCTACGACGTGGCCGCGGTCCGCGCCGGACACCCGGCGATGCAGTGGCGCCGCTCCCTGGCCGACGAGCTCGCGACGCGGCGGCTCGACGACGTCTGGGTCCTGACCGGCGCGTCCGTCGCCGCCGCCCTCGGCCTCTGGCTGCTGCTCCTCGCGCTCACCCCAGGGCTCCGCGACCTGCTCCCGATGCGCCGCGAACACACCGACGTGCGCGCCGCGCTCGACCGGACGGCCGCCGCCATGGTCCTGCGGGACCGGGCCGCCGAGGTGTCCGGGGTGCAGTCGGTCCGGGTCCGGATGGGCCGGAGCAAGGTCGGGGTGCGCGCCGTGTCGCACTTCCGGGAACTCGACGACGTGCGCGCCGACCTGGACACCGTGCTCTCCACGGGCATCCGAGAACTGGGACTCGCCAGGCAGCCGAGCCTGTCGGTCCATGTCAGCCGGCCGGCGAAGAAGGGGTGAACGGCGTGCTCAGGACCGTCAACCGGGTACTGCTGGGCCTGGCCGCACTGGTGCTGCTCTGCGTGGGCGGCGGTGTACTGGCCGCCGCGGCGGGCCTGTCCGTACCGTCCTGGTGGCCCTGGTACGGCAAGAACGACGTGCTGCTCAGCGAGGCGGACCGGGACCGCTGGCGCTCCGAGGGCTGGTGGTGGCCGACCGTGATCGCGGTCCTCGCCGTCCTCGTGGTCCTCGCCCTGTGGTGGCTGCTGGCGCAGTTCCGCCGCTCCCGTCTGTCCGAGGTGCTGGTGGACAGCGGCGACGGCGAGGGCGCCCTGCTGCGCGGCCGGGCCCTGGAGGGGGTGCTCGCCGGGGAGGCGGGCGCCCTGGACGGGGTGGCCCGCGCCCAGGTCACCCTGACCGGCAAGCGCAGCACCCCGGCCGCCCGGGTCCGCCTGCTGATGGAGCCGCACGCCGCGCCGGACGAGGCGCTGGGCCTGCTGAGCGACGAGGCGCTGGCGCACGCCCGGGACTCCGCGGGGCTGGCCCGGCTGCCCGCCGAGGTCCGGCTGAAGGCCGTCAAGCACCGGGCCGCACGGGTGAGCTGACGGGCGGTGCGGTGGCGCGGGCCCCGCGCCACCGCACCCGTATCGCCGCGTGCGGCTCAGAAGCCGTGCCGGTGGCCGCCGTCGACCGGCACCATGATGCCCGTCAGATACGAGGCGGCCGGGGAGAGCAGGAACGCGGCCGTGCGGCCGAACTCCTCCGGGGTGCCGTAGCGGCGCAGCGGGATGTTCGCCTCGTTGGCGGTACGCGCGGCCTCCGCGTCGCCGGAGAGCGCGTCCAGGGCCCGGACCCGGTCCGTGTCGATCCGGGCCGGCAGCAGGCCCACCACCCGGATGCCGCGCGGGCCGAGCTCGTCGGCCATCGACTTGGCGACGCCGGCCAGCCCGGGGCGCAACCCGTTGGAGATGGTCAGCCCGGGGATCGGCTCGTGGACGGAGCCGGAGAGCACGAATCCGATGACCCCGCCCTCGCCGAGCACCGAGGCCGCCGCCCTGGCCAGCCGTACCGCTCCCAGGAAGACGGTGTCGAAGCCCGCCTGCCACTGCTCGTCGGTGTTGTCCGCGATGCCGCCGGGCGGCGGGCCGCCGACGCTGATGAGGATGCCGTCGAGCCGGCCGAGCCCCTCCCGGGCGGCCTCCACCAGCCGCTCGGCCGCCGCCGGGTCGGCGTTGTCGGCGGCGAGCCCGACGGCGTCCGGCCCCAGCTCGGCGGCGGCCTCCCGGGCGCGCTTCTCGTCCCGGCCGGTGATGATCACCTTCGCGCCGTCGGCCACCAGGGCGCGCGCGGTGGCGTAGCCGAGGCCGCGCGTCGCTCCGGTGACGATGTACACCCGGTCCTTCAGTCCAAGATCCATGGCCCTATCCTGCCGTGCCGCCCGGGTCCGTGTCCTCGGTGGCCTGCTCCTCGACGGGCTGCGCCTCGGCCAGCGCGACCGCCGTGCCGACCAGGCCGATGTGGCTGAAGGCCTGCGGGAAGTTGCCGAGCTGGCGCCGCGCCACGGTGTCGTACTCCTCGGCCAGCAGGCCCACGTCGTTGCGCAGGGCCAGCAGCCGCTCGAAGAGTTCGGTGGCCTCCTCGGCGCGCCCGGTCATCCGCAACGCGTCCGCCAGCCAGAACGAGCAGGCCAGGAACGCGCCCTCGCCGCCCGGCAGCCCGTCGATCGAGAGGCCGTCGGTGCTGTAACGGCGCACCAGGCCGCCGCTGCCCAGCTCCTCGCGCACCGCGTCCACCGTGCCGATCACCCGCGGGTCGTCCGGGGGCAGGAAGCCGGTCCTGGCGATCAGGAGCGTCGCGGCGTCCAGCTCCCGGGAGCCGTACGACTGGGTGAAGGTGTTGCGCACGGGGTCGTAGCCCTTCTCGCAGACCTCCCGGTGCACGGCGTCCCGCATGGCCCGCCAGCGGTCGGCGTCCCCGGCCAGCGAGGGGTTGTCCTCCAGGCTGCGCACCGCCCGGTCGGCCGCGACCCAGGCCATCACCTTGGAGTGCACGAAGTGGCGCCGCTGCCCGCGGATCTCCCAGAGCCCCTCGTCCGGCTCGCGCCAGGTGGACTCCAGGAACCCGAGCAGGCTGAGCTGGAGGCTCCAGGCGTGCGGCTTGTCGTCCAGGCCCGCGTCACGGGCCAGCCGGAGCGAGTCGATGACCTCCCCGTACACGTCGAGCTGGCGCTGGCGCACCGCCGCGTTGCCGATCCGGACCGGAGCGGAGTTCTCGTAGCCGCGCAGCCAGGGCAGCTCGGACTCGGGGAGTCTGCGCTCGCCGGCCAGGCCGTACATGATCTGGAGGTCGGCCGGGTCGCCGGCGACCGCGCGCAGCAGCCAGTCCCGCCAGGCGGCGGCCTCCTCCAGGTAGCCGGCCGAGATCAGCGCGCCGAGGGTCAGGGTGGAGTCCCGGAGCCAGCAGAAGCGGTAGTCCCAGTTCCGTACGCCGCCGATCTCCTCGGGCAGCGAGGTGGTGGGAGCCGCCACGATGCCGCCGGTCGGGCCGAAGGTGAGCGCCTTGAGCGTGATCAGCGAGCGGATCACCGCGTCCCGGTACGGCCCCCGGTACTTGCAGCGGGCGGACCACTCGCCCCAGTCGGACAGGGCGTTCTCCAGCGCCTCGTAGGGGTCGACGCGCTTGGGGCGGGGCGAGTGCGAGGGGTGCCAGGTGAGCACGAAGGCCACCTTCTCGCCCGCGGAGACGCTGAAGGAGGAGCAGGTGGAGAACTGCTGGCCCCACGTCTTGACCGGCGGTTCGCTGCGCAGCCAGGCGGAGTCGGGCCCGGCGACCGCGACGCGGTGGCCGTCCGAGCGGCGCATCCACGGCACGATGGACCCGAAGTCGAAGCGCAGCCGGATCACGGACGACATCTCGACGGTGCCGCTGACCCCCTCGACGATCCGCATCACGTCCGGCTCCTTGTCGCGTTGCGGCATGAAGTCGATGACCTTGACCGTGCCGGTGCGCGTCTCCCAGTACGTCTCCAGGACGAGGGAGTCGCCCGCGTAGCCGCGCCGGGTACAGGTGTCCGCGCCCTTGGGAGCGATCCGCCAGTGGCCGTTGTCCTCGTCGCCGAGCAGGGCGGCGAAGCAGGCGCCCGAGTCGAAGCGGGGCAGGCACAACCAGTCGACAGAACCGTTTTTGCCGACCAGAGCCGCGGTCTGGAGATCGCCGATGAGGGCGTAGTCCTCGATGCGTGGGGTCACGTTCTGGCGTCTTCCCGAACCCGGCCCCCGTTAAGCAGACTGTGTGCCAGGAGAGGCGGGAGTCACGCCTGGGCGGGCTGGGGCTCGGGCGTCGCGTCCTCATCGGCGGCGGCAGCCGCCTGTGCGGCCGCGACCCGGTCGCGCTTCTCGCGCCGGGCCAGGACCACGAAGCCCACCGGGACACCGGCGGCGAACAGCCACCACTGCACGGCGTACGCCATGTGCGGGCCGATGGAACTGTCGTCCGGGGCCTCGATCGGCTCCGGCGAGCCGTTCTTCGGTGCCGGGGCGGTCAGCTCGATGTAGCCGCCGAGCACCGGCCGGTCGAGCAGCCGGGCCTGCTGGGCGCTGTTGATCAGCATCACCTGACGGTCCGGAAGGTCCGAGATGTCCTTGATGCCGCTCGCGCCGGTCGTCTCATCCGCCTTGAGCCTTCCGGTGACGGTCACCTCACCCTCGGGGGCGGCCGGTACGTCGGGGAAGGCGTGCTGGTCGGCGGCCGAGGCGACCCAGCCCCGGTTGACCAGGACCGTGCCGCCGCCCTTGAGGTCGAACGGGACCAGCACATGGACGCCGATGGAGCCGTCGGTGGCGGTCCTGCGGCGTACGACGACCTCGTGCTTCTCGTCGAACGTCCCGGTGGCCGTCACGGTGCGCCAGTAGTCCGCGCGCGGGACGGTGTGGCCGGGGGAGGTGAGCGCGGACACGGCGACCGGGTCCGCCTTCAGATTGCGCGAGATCAGGGCGTTCTGCGCGACCTTGTGCTCGTGCCGGTGCAGCTGCCAGAAACCCAGCTCGATCATCGTGGGGATGAGGACGAGCGAGAGGAGGGCGAGGATCAGCCACTGCCGGGTCATCAGGAAGCGGTACACCCCACGACGGTACAACCGGTCGCGGGGTGCGTCGCGCATGGGGGTGGTCGAAGGGGTGACCGCCCCCGGCTCTCAGACTCTGTCGACGATGCCCACCTTCCCCTCCGCGCGGGCGCAGTGCCCGCCGCAGAACCAGTGTCCGTCGACCTCGACCCCCTGGCCGATGACCTGGACCCGGCAGTGCTCGCAGATGGGCGCCATGCGGTGGATGGCGCAGGCGAAGCAATCGAAGACGTGAACCGCACCCTGTGCGTGAACTTCGAAGGACATCCCGTAGTCGTTTCCGCAGACCTCACAACGTGCCATGCGCCACAGGGTGGGACGCGAGGGCGGCGGTGGGCGGCCGGTGGGCGGCGAGTCGCGGCCGGTTCACTCCGATGACGGCGCCGGCGCCGGCACCGTCGCGGCGGCCGGGGCGACGTCCCGCAGGAGATGCGTGAAGGCGCTCTCGTCCAGGACCGGGGTGCCGTACTCCTTCGCCTTCGCCGTCTTCGACGTCGCCGAGTCCGGGTCGTTGGTGACGAGCAGGCTGGTCAGCCGGGAGACGCTGGTCGCCACGTGCAGCCCCGCCTCCACCGCCCGGTCCTCCAGCAGTTCACGGTCGACCGAGGTGTCCCCGGAGAACGCCACCCGCATGCCCTGCATGAGCGGTTTGTCCTTCTCGTAACGTCCCGGGTTCGGATACGGGCAGGCCGGACGCTTGCGCGAGGCGCGCCAGGTGCCGTGTCCCCCGTACGAGGAGGAGCCGGTCCGCGGCGTCACCGGCGAGTGGGACCACTCGGTCAGCGGCCGGCACTCCAGCAGCGGCAGCCGCACCCCGCCCCGCGCCGCCGCGTGCAGGCTCGGGCGGAACGCCTCGGCCAGCACCCGGGCGTCGTCCAGCGCGTGGTGCGCGTGCTGCTGGACCACGCCGAAGTGCTCCGCGAGGGAGGCCAGCTTGTGGTTGGGCAGCGGCAGCCGCAGCTCCTTGGCGAGCGCGATGGTGCACAGCCGCTGCCGGACCGGGGCGGTGACCGAGGCGCGGGCGTACTCCCGGGCGAGCATCGACCAGTCGAACGCGGCGTTGTGCGCGACGAGCACCCGGCCCGCGAGCCGCTCGGACAGCTCGGCGGCGACCTCGGGGAAGAGCGGGGCGCCCTCCAGCACCTCGCTCGTCAGCCCGTGGATCCAGACCGGGCCGGGATCGCGTTCCGGATTGACCAGCGTGTACCAGTGGTCCTCGACGTCGCCCCGCGCGTCCAGGCGGTAGACGGCCGCGGACACTATCCGGTCGTCCCGGGCGAGCCCGGTGGTCTCCACGTCGACGACCGCGTACCCCTGCGGGTAGGCGGCCGGCCACGGTGCTGCGGTCTGCGGGTCGTCGAGCATGGTCACAGAGAATACGGGCCGTGTCGGACAGTCCCCTATTCGGTGGGCGTGCGTGCCCGGGGGCGCCGCGAGGTGAGACCATCCCCGGATGACGCGATCGCCGGAGCACGACGAACCGCACGGCGCCGGTCTGGGCGCCCGGCTGAACTGGCTGCGGGCCGCCGTGCTCGGGGCGAACGACGGTGTCGTCTCCACCGCCGGGCTCGTCATGGGGGTCGCCGGCGCCACCGACGACCGGGGCGCCCTGCTGACGGCGGGCCTGGCCGGGCTCCTCGCCGGGTCGCTGTCGATGGCGGCCGGCGAGTACGTCTCGGTCTCCACCCAGCGCGACTCGGAGAAGGCCGCGCTGGCCACCGAGAAACGCGAGCTCCAGGAGACCCCGGAAGCCGAACTCGCCGAGCTGACCGGCCTGCTGGAGGGCAAGGGCCTGAGCCGCGAGGTCGCCCGCGAGGCCGCCGCCCAGCTCACCGAACGCGACGCGCTGCGCGCCCACGCGGAGGTCGAACTGGGCATCGACCCGGACGACCTCACCCATCCCTGGCACGCGGCGGGCGCCAGCTTCCTCGCGTTCACGGCCGGCGCCGTGCTGCCGCTGCTCGCGATCGTGCTGCCCCCGTCCACCGCCCGCGTGCCGGTGACCGTGCTCTCCGTCCTCGCGGTGCTGGCCGTCACCGGCTGGTGGAGCGCCCGGCTGGGCGAGGCGGCGGCGCGTCCGGCGGTGCTGCGGAACATGGGCGGGGGAGCGGTGGCCATGGCGGTGACGTACGCGGCGGGGCATCTGCTGGGGGCCGCGGGGGTGGTGTGAGCCGGGCGGACCTTCCGCGGTCCGGGCGCCAGCGGGCCGGAGCCGCGCTTTGTACCGTGACCGCCCCGTCGCCGTGACCGCCCCGTCGCCGTGACCGCCCCGGAGCGCGCCGCATGAGCGAGCGGCACGCCCGGTCCCTGCTCGCCGCCGGCCCCGCCCGCGTACTCACCGGCCCCGACGGGCTCCACCTCGTCGCCGGGCCGCTGCTCCCGCGGCCCCGGGCACGCTCGCCCCGGCCCGGCAGGAAGCCGGCCCGGGGGCGTACCGTGAAAGGAGTATCAGCATCTGAGACCGGCAAGGACCCCCACGCATGCGCGCCACCGTTATCCACGCCCCCCACGACATCCGTGTGCAGGAGGTGCCCGATCCGGCGATCCAGCAGCCCACCGACGTGGTGCTGCGGGTCCTGCGGGCCTGCATCTGCGGCAGCGACCTGTGGGCCTACCGGGGCGAGTCCGCGCGGCAGCCGGGCCAGCGCATCGGCCACGAGTTCCTGGGGATCGTCGAGGAGGCCGGGCCCGAGGTGCGCGGCTTCTCCGTCGGTGACCTGGTCGTCGCGCCCTTCGTCTGGTCCGACGGCACCTGCGCGTACTGCGCCGAGGGGCTCACCACCTCCTGCCCGCAGGGCGGCTTCTGGGGCTCCGTGGGCTCCGACGGCGGTCAGGGCGAGGCCGTCCGCGTCCCGTTCGCCGACGGCACGCTGGTCGCCCTGCCCGCCGCCGCGGCCTCCGACGACCGGCTGCTCACCGCGCTGCTCGCCCTGTCCGACGTACTCGGCACCGGCCACCACGCGGCGGTCGGCGCGGGCGTACGGTCCGGCTCGACCGTCGCCGTCGTCGGGGACGGGGCCGTCGGGCTGTGCGGGGTGATGGCCGCCAAGCGGCTCGGCGCCGAGCGGATCATCGCGCTGGGCCGGCACGCGGCGCGCACGGACATCGCCCGTGACTTCGGCGCCACCGACGTGGTCGCCGAGCGCGGCGACGCGGCGGTCGCGGCCGTACGGGACCTGCTCGGCGGTGAGGGCGCGCACTGCGTGATCGAGGCCGTCGGCACCGAGCAGTCGATGCGCACCGCCGTCGGCATCACCCGGGACGGCGGTGCGATCGGTTACGTCGGCGTCCCGCACGGCAGCGGCACCGGACTCGACCTCGGCGACATGTTCAACCGGAACATCGCCCTGCGCGGCGGGGTCGCCCCCGTGCGCACGTACATCCCCGAGCTGCTGCCCGACGTGCTGGACGGCACCATCGACCCCTCGCCCGTCTTCGACCTGTCCGTCGGCCTCGACGACGTACCGGCCGGCTACAAGGCGATGGACGAGCGCACGGCGCTCAAGGTCCTCATCACGCCGTGAACCGGAGGTCCGGGGGCCGCGTCACGCAGGCCCCCGGACCCCGGCCTCACCAGCGCACGGCGTCCAGCGCGTCCACCACACCGGCCCCGTAGAAGCCGTTGCGGTCCGGGCCGCCCTCGCAGACCGCGTCGACCGTGCCGTCGCCGTCGATGTCGTACGGCGCGCCGCACGCCTTCGCGTCCGCCTGCAGTGTCAGCAGCGCCTTGACCGCGGCGGGCGGGGCGTACGGATGCTTCGACTTGATGAGGGCCACGACGCCGGCGACGTGCGGTGACGCCATCGACGTACCGGCCTTGTAGCCGTACCTGCCGCCCGGCAGCGTCGAGAGGATCAGCCCGCTCGTCGCCGGCGGCTCGGGCGTCTGGTAGGCCGTCGAGTCCCCGCCGGGCGCGGCCACGTCGATGACCCCGTTGCCGTAGTTGGAGTACGACGCCTTCAGGCCCTTCGCGCCCGTCGCCGAGACGGTGACGACGCCCGGGAGCATCGTCGGGATGTCCAGGCACTGGCGCGGGTCGACGGTCCGGCCGCCCGGGGTGGTGTCGTTCGGGCTGGTCGCGTCCTCGATGGAGTCCGCCGCCAGGTCCTCCGCGGAGTTGCCGGCGGCGGCGACGTTGACCGCGCCCTTCCGCTCGGCGTACCGGGACGCCCGGTACACGGCCTCGACGAGGGCGCCCTGGTCCGGGTCGTTCTTGCAGTTGTACAGCCACGGGTCGGTGTAATAGCTGTTGTTGGTGACGTCCACGCCGTGCTCGGCCGCCCAGACGAAGCCGCAGACGACGGCCTCCGTGTAGAAGAAGCCGTCCGGGTTGGCGACCTTGATCCCGGACACCTTCACGCCCGGTGCCACGCCCGTCACGCCGACGCCGTTCCTGGCCGCCGCGATGGTGCCGGCGACATGGGTGCCGTGGTCGCTCTCGCCGGGCTTCGGACGCCAGGCGCCCTCCGTGGTGTCGGGGGCGCCCGACACGCAGTCGGCGGAGGCCGCGCGGTCGAAGTTGGGCGCGAGGTCCGGGTGGGTGTCGTCGACGCCGGTGTCGATGACCGCGACCGTCACCCCGGAGCTGCCCAGCGACGTCCGGTGGGCCTGGTCCGCCTTGATGGCGGGCAGGTCCCACTGCAGCGGCTCCATCGGGTCCTGGTCCGCCGTCGCCGCGGCCGCCGCCGCCCGCTCCTGGGAGGCCGTCAGCGGCTGCTCGACCCCGATGTCCTTGGTGGCCTGCGGCACGATCGGGTTGGTACGCGTGGCGCCCGCCGACTGGACGCCGCCGGCCCGGCGGACCGCCTTCGCGAAGTTTGGGTTCTTCGAGTGGACGACGATGACACCGATCCGGTCGTAGGCGGTCACCACCGTGCCGCCGGCCCGTTCTATCGCCTTGCGTACCTGCTCGACGGTGCCGGGACCGCCCTGGGTGTTGACCACGTACGACAGTTCCGGTCCGTCCGCCGGCACCGCCGCCGAGGGGGCGCCGTGCCCCGCCGGAGCGGCGGAGGCGACCCCCGCGGGCAGGAAGCCGAGCGAGGCGGTGAGGGCCAATCCGACGGGCAGCGTCAGTGCGCGCGTCCGTCCGGATCCCAGATGAGCCATGGGGTCTCCACTTCATCCGTGTCAGCCGGCCGGACACGAGGCGTGTCCGGTCGGGTACATGACCAGTGAAGCTAGCGCCGATCATCCCGGCACATCAATCGATTCGCGCGAACACGTGCACGCCGGTCCCCCCGAAGGGGTGACGGGGAAAAGGGGCGAACCGAAGTGAACCACTTCGCCGTGCGTTGCGTGCCGTTGTCAGGGGAAGCGCACCACCACCCCCGATCACGAGGTCCCCCCATGCAACCGACAGTCCCCACCACCGCACCCGCGTCGCGAGGAGAATCCGTGGCTACCGATGCACCGCCGCCCGAGGCCAGTACGGAGAGCAGCCCTGCCCAGCCCACGACCGAGGCGTTCCTCGCGGAGCAGAGCGGCGCGGAATTCGGCGAACTCCGCCGCTCCTACCGCTCGTTCGCCTTCCCGCTGACCGTCGCCTTCGTCCTCTGGTACCTGCTGTACGTGCTGCTCTCCAACTACGCGGGCGGCTTCATGGGCACCAAGGTCTTCAGCAACATCAACGTGGCCTTCGTCTTCGGCCTCGCCCAGTTCCTGACCACCTTCCTCATCGCCTGGTTCTACTCGCGGCACGCCAACGCGAAGCTCGACCCGAAGGCCGAAGCCATCAAGTCCCGTATGGAGGCCGACGCATGAGCGCCGCGTACCACTCCCACACCGCCGTGACCCTCGCCGCCTCGTCCACCAGCGAGCACCGGCCGCTGATCATCACCCTGTTCGCGGTCTTCGTCGCCGCCACCCTCGGCATCACCGTCTGGGCCGGCCGCCAGACCCGCAGCGCCGCCGACTTCTACGCCGGCGGACGGCAGTTCACCGCCTTCCAGAACGGCCTCGCGGTCTCCGGCGACTACATGTCCGCCGCGTCCTTCCTCGGCATCGCGGGCGCCATCGCCCTCTTCGGCTACGACGGCTTCCTCTACTCCATCGGCTTCCTCGTCGCCTGGCTGGTGGCGCTCCTGCTCGTCGCCGAACCCCTGCGCAACTCGGGCCGTTACACCATGGGCGACGTCCTCGCCTACCGGATGCGCCAGCGCCCGGTCCGCACCGCGGCGGGCGTCTCCACCATCATCGTGTCGATCTTCTACCTGCTGGCGCAGATGGCGGGCGCCGGAGCCCTGGTGACCCTGCTCCTCGGTATCAGCAGCGACGGCGGAAAGATCCTCATCGTTGCGCTGGTCGGCGTACTGATGATCGTCTACGTCACCATCGGCGGCATGAAGGGCACCACCTGGGTCCAGATGGTCAAGGCCGTCCTGCTCATCGCCGGCGCCCTCCTGATGACCCTCATGGTGCTGTGGAAGTTCGACTTCAACGTCTCCGACCTGCTGGGCACCGCCGCCGAGAAGAGCGGCCACGGCTCCGCGTTCCTGGAACCCGGCCTGAAGTACGGCGCCACCGGCACCTCGAAGCTGGACTTCCTCTCCCTCGGCCTCGCCCTGGTCCTCGGCACCGCCGGCCTGCCGCACATCCTGATCCGCTTCTACACGGTGCCCACCGCCAAGGCCGCCCGTAAGTCCGTCAACTGGGCCATCGGCATCATCGGCGCGTTCTACCTGATGACGATCGCCCTCGGCTTCGGCGCCGCCGCGCTGATCGGTCCGAAGAACATCGAGGCGCCGGGCAACACGGCCGCCCCGCAGCTCGCCGAATACCTCGGCGGGACCGGCACCACGGGCGGCGCGGTCATGCTCGCCGTCATCTCCGCCGTCGCCTTCGCCACCATCCTCGCCGTCGTCGCCGGACTGACCCTCGCCTCCTCGTCGTCCTTCGCGCACGACATCTACGCCAACGTCATCCGCAAGGGGAAGGCCACCGAGGCGGAGGAGATGAAGGCCGCCCGCTGGTCCACCGTCTTCATCGGCGCCGCCGCGATCGTCCTCGGCGTCTTCGCCCGCGACATGAACGTCGCCGGCCTCGTCGCCCTGGCCTTCGCCGTCGCCGCCTCCGCCAACCTGCCGACGATCCTCTACAGCCTCTTCTGGAAGCGCTTCACCACCCGGGGCGCGCTGTGGTCGATCTACGGCGGCCTGGCCTCCTCGGTGATCCTGGTGCTGTTCTCGCCGGTCGTCTCCGGCAACGAGAAGAGCTCGATGTTCAAGGGCGTCGACTTCGCCTGGTTCCCCCTGGAGAACCCCGGCCTGATCTCCATCCCGCTCGGCTTCCTGCTCGGCTGGATCGGCTCCCTGCTGTCCAAGGAGGAGGCCGACAAGGGCAAGTACGCCGAACTGGAGGTCAAGTCCCTCACCGGCATCGGAGCCCACTGAGCACAGGAGTTCACCGCGCGGTGACCCCGCCCGTACGAGGCCGCGTCGTAGAGTCCTACGACGCGGCCTCGCCGCGCCTCGTGGCAAACGGGCCCCTCCGCCGTCACAGGTCTCGCGTAGGCTCGAAGGAGTCAGATACCACGACCGGGAAGTCACCGGGGGAGGGGGCCCACCATGCTCATCGACACCTACGGCCGGGTCGCCACCGACCTGCGCGTATCGCTCACCGACCGGTGCAATCTGCGCTGTACGTACTGCATGCCCGAAGAGGGCCTGCAGTGGCTGGCCAAGCCCGACCTGCTCAGCGACGACGAGATCGTCCGGCTCGTAGGGATCGCCGTCACCCGGCTCGGCGTCACCGAGGTCCGCTTCACCGGCGGCGAACCGCTGCTGCGCCCCGGCCTCGTCTCCATCGTCCAGCGCTGTGCGACCCTCGACCCCCGCCCGAGGATGTCCCTCACCACCAACGGCATCGGGCTGAAGCGGACCGCCGCCGCGCTCAAGGACGCGGGTCTCGACCGGGTCAACGTCTCGCTCGACACCCTGCGGCCCGACGTGTTCAAGACCCTGACCCGCCGCGACCGCCACCACGACGTGCTGGCGGGCCTGGAGGCCGCCCGCGACGCCGGACTCACCCCCGTCAAGGTCAACACCGTCCTGATGCCGGGGCTCAACGACGACGAGGCACCCGACCTGCTCGCCTGGGCCGTCGAGCACGGCTACGAGCTCCGCTTCATCGAGCAGATGCCGCTCGACGCCCAGCACGGCTGGAAGCGCGAGGGCATGATCACCGCGGGCGACATCCTCCGCTCCCTGCGCACCCGCTTCGACCTCACCCCCGAGGGCGACGACGAACGCGGCGCCGCCCCCGCCGAACGCTGGACCGTCGACGGCGGCCCGCACCGGGTCGGCGTCATCGCCTCCGTCACCCGCCCGTTCTGCCGGGCCTGCGACCGCACCCGGCTCACCGCCGACGGACAGGTGCGCACCTGCCTGTTCGCCCGCGAGGAGACCGACCTGCGCGGAGCGCTGCGCTCGGACGCGCCCGACGAGGAGATCGCCCGGATCTGGAAGCTCGCCATGTGGGGCAAGAAGGCCGGTTCCGGCCTTGACGACCCGGGCTTCCTCCAGCCCGACCGTCCGATGTCCGCGATCGGCGGCTGACCCCGCCCGGGTTACGCGGACGTGGGGCGCGACTCCCACTCCGCCAGCGGCACCACGTCCTTGAGGAAGCCCCGCACCCCGAGGAACGAGGACAGGTGCTCCCGGTGCTCCTCACAGGCCAGCCAGGTCTTGCGGCGCTCCGGTGTGTGCAGCTTCGGGTTGTTCCAGGCCAGCACCCACACGGCGTCGGCCCGGCAGCCCTTGGCCGAACAGAAGGGGGCGGGGTTCTCGGCGGATTCCGGGGAGTTCACGGACTCAACCCTAGAGGGTGGCGGACGCATCCCCCACCGGAGAAAAGGCGACGCCGGGCAGCCACGGGGGGAGCTGCCCGGCGTCGGTCCGTCGCTCCGACGGGGGATGCGGAGCGCCTGCAAAGTATGTCACGCACACCCTGCCGCGGTGCACTGGAACTTCATGATTGATCTGAGCTTTTCTTGAGCTTGGGCCCCTCGTGGGCTCAGCCTTCCTCCTGCCCATCCGAAGACCGGAAACCGCGTCCGGACTGCGGTGAGGACGGTGCGGGGGCGGCTTCCAGCACCGGGTGGGAGGGGGCGGACAGGACGAAGGTCGACGGCAGCGCGGGGGTGGTCTCGCGGCCGGCGTTGGCGATGACGACGGCCACGTACGGCAGCAGCACCCCCAGACCGAGCGCCACGAACGCGATGTGCCGCTCCACGTTCCACAGGAGCGCCGCGGCCACCACCGACACCGTGCGTACGCTCATCGAGATCACGTAGCGGCGCTGTCTGCCCCGCACGTCCTCGGCGAGCCCCTGCCGGGCTCCCGTGATCCGGAAGACCTCCGCACCACCCTGTTTGCGCACCACGTCCCACCAACCTTCCCCGGACCCGGACCGGCCGCTCTTACGCTACGCCGGGCATCCGGCGCGTACGAGACCGGGGCGCGCCATATGCGTGCATTCCGCGGCCCGCCCGGACCCGCCCGACGTGCGGGGCGCCGTCGCAGCGCCGAAACTGGGCGGGACATGCGCGACCACGTCGCTCAAGGAGGCAGCATGGGCTGGTTGTGGGCAATCATCGTGGGCCTGGTGCTTGGTCTGATCGCCAAGGCGATCCTGCCGGGAAAGCAGCAGATCCCCCTCTGGCTGACGGTCATCTTCGGCATGATCGGCAGCGTCCTGGGAAATGCTGTCGCCACCTGGATCGGTGTCAACGACACCGGAGGCATCGACTGGACACGCCACGTGCTCCAGCTCATCGGAGCGGTGGTGGTGGTCGGTGTCGGTGACATGCTGTGGGCGTCGATGCGGGGCAACAGACAGCGCACCTGAGCCTCCCGGGACCGATGCGGCGGCCGGGCACGCACCACGCGTGCCCGGCCGCCGCATCGACGTCCCTCACACTCCCCGGCTGACCGAGCTCATGTTGAAGTCCGGGATGCGCAGAGCGGGCATCGCGGCCCGGGTGAACCAGTCGCCCCACTCGCGCGGCAGGGTCTTCTCGGTGCGGCCCGCCTCGGTGGCGCGGGACAGCAGGTCGACCGGGGACTCGTTGAACCGGAAGTTGTTCACCTCGCCCACCACCTCACCGTCCTCGACCAGGTAGACGCCGTCCCGCGTCAGCCCGGTCAGCAGCAGCGTCGCCGGGTCCACCTCCCGGATGTACCAGAGGCAGGTCAGCAGCAGCGCCCGGCCGGTCGTGGCGGCCACCATCTCCTCCAGGGACCGGTCGCCCCCGCCCTCCAGGACCAGGTTGTCGATCGCCGGCGCGAGCGGCAGCCCGGTCAGGGCAGCGGTGTGCCGGGTCGTCGTCAGCTGCCCCAGGCGGCCCTCGGCGATCCAGTCCGTCCGGGTCAGCGGCAGCCCGTTGTCGAAGACCGAGCCGCCGTCGCCGGAGGAGTGCGCGATGACGAAGGGGGCCGACTCCAGACCCGGGGCGTGCGGGTCGCTGCGCAGGGTCAGCGGCAGCGGGGACAGCGTCTCGCCGAGCCGGGTACCACCGCCCGGCTTGGAGAACACCGTGCGGCCCTCGGCCGCGTCCCGGGCAGTGGAGGACCAGAGCTGGTAGATCAGCAGGTCGGCGACCGCGGTCGGCGGCAGCAGCGTCTCGTACCGCCCGGCGGGCAGCTCGATACGGCGCTCCGCCCAGCCGAGCCGCCGCGCGAGCTCCGCGTCCAGCTCCGCCGGGTCGACGTCCTTAAAGTCCCGCGTGGAGCGGCCCGCCCAGGCGGAACGGGTGCGGTCGGGTGACTTGGCGTTCAGCTCCAGCGTGCCGTTCGGCTGGTCGTGGCGCAGCCGCAGCCCCGTGGACGTACCCAGGTAGGTGGAGGTCATCTGGTGGTGGGCGAAGCCGTACAGCTCGCGCCCCCCGGAGCGGGCCCGGGCGAAGGCCTCCCCGAGGGCAGGGGCGAACGCGGCGAACACGTCCGAGTCCGTCTCGGCCGGCGCGTCCGTGAAGCCGGGCGACGCGGGCACCCCGGTGACCAGCGGCTGTGCGTCCTCCGCCGGCCCGGCGGAGCGCGCGGCGGCCTCGGCGGCCCGGACCAGCGGCTCCAGGTCGTCGGCGGTGACGGCTGCCCGGGAGACCACACCGGAGGCGGCGCCCTCGGCACCGTCGACCGTGGCGACGACGGTCACGGTCCGGCCCCGGGTCACCCCGTTGGTGGTGAGCGCGTTGCCGGCCCAGCGCAGATTGGCCGAGGACTCCTCGTCCGCGATGACCACACAGCCGTCGGCGGTGGACAGTTCGAGCGCGCGCTCGACGATCTCGTACGGCTTGCTGACGCGGCTCATCGCCCGGCCTCCTGCGTCGTGTTGAGACTGTGCTGCCCCGGGGGACGACCCCCGGACCCCCAGCCGGTTCCGTGGTCGCCGCTCATCGCCCGGCCTCCTGCGTCGTGTTGAGGATGTTCACGCCCCGGAACAGGGCCGACGGGCAGCCGTGCGAGACCGCCGCGACCTGCCCCGGCTGGGCCTTGCCGCAGTTGAAGGCGCCGCCCAGCACATACGTCTGCGGGCCGCCGACCTTCTCCATCGAGCCCCAGAAGTCCGTCGTCGTCGCCTGGTAGGCGACATCGCGCAGCTGCCCGGCCAGCCTGCCGTTCTCGATCCGGAAGAACCGCTGCCCGGTGAACTGGAAGTTGTACCGCTGCATGTCGATGGACCACGACCGGTCCCCGACCACGTAGATCCCGCGCTCGACGCCGCCGATCAGGTCCTCCGTGGAGAGCCCGCCCGGGTCCGGCCGGAGGGACACATTCGCCATGCGCTGCACGGGGACATGGCCGGGGGAGTCCGCGTACGCGCATCCGTTGGACCGGCCCAGGCCCGTCAGCTTCGCGATCCGGCGGTCCGTCTGGTAGCCCACCAGCGTCCCGTCCTTCACCAGGTCCCAGGACTGCGCCTCGACGCCCTCGTCGTCGTAGCCGATCGTCGCGAGCCCGTGCTCGGCGGTGCGGTCGCCCGTCACGTTCATCACCGGTGAGCCGTACGCCAGCTTCCCCAGCTGGTCGAACGTGGCGAACGAGGTTCCCGCGTACGCCGCCTCGTAACCCAGCGCCCGGTCCAGCTCCGTGGCGTGGCCGATGGACTCGTGGATGGTCAGCCACAGGTTGGACGGGTCCACGACCAGGTCGTACGTCCCCGCCTGAACGCTCGGCGCCCGCATCTTCTCGGCCAGCAGCCCGGGGATGCGCTCCAGTTCCGCGTCCCAGTCCCAGCCGGTCCCCGTCATGTACTCCCAGCCGCGCCCCACCGGCGGCGCGATGGTGCGCATCGAGTCGAACTCACCGGTCGTGGCGTCCACCGCGACGGCCGTGAACTCCGGGTGCAGCCGGACCCGCTGCTGCGTGGTGACCGTGCCCGCCGTGTCCGCGTAGAACTTGTTCTCGTGCACGGTCATCAGCGAGGCGTCCACGTGCGCCACGCCCTCGGCGGCCAGCAGCCGCGCGCTCCACTCGGCGAGCAGTCCGGCCTTCTCCCCGGCCGGTACGGCGAAGGGGTCGACCTCGTACGCCGAGACCCAGGTGCGCTCCCCGTGCGAGGGCTCGTCCGCCAGCTCCACCCTCTCGTCGGAGCCCGCCGCCTTGAGCACCTTCGCCGACAGCTTGGCCATCGCGACGGCCTGCGAGGCCACCCGCGCCGCCGCGTCCATCGTCAGATCGACCCCGGAGGCGAACCCCCAGGCCCCGCCGTGCACGACCCGGACCGCGTAGCCGAGGTCGGTGGTGTCCGAACCGCCGGCGGGCCGGGCGTCCCGGAGCCGCCAGGTGGCACTGCGCACCCGCTCGAAGCGGAAGTCGGCGTGCGCCGCCCCGAGGGCCCGCGCCCGGGCCAGCGCCGCGTCGGCGAGAGCCCGTAGCGGAAGCTCCAGGAACGACTGATCTACCTCATGGGCCACGGGCGGCCCCTCCTTCGCGGTCACATGCCTTCGGATCGTTTACGAGGCAGTGAAGCACGGCCCGTGCCTCGTCGTGCCGGATTCCCCGGGGCGCCCCGCGCCGCGGACTGTAGGAACCCGACAGTGCCCGGCCGAAGGCGCTGTCAGGGGCCGATTCCCCGGCGCGCGGGTGGTACCGATAGGTTTCCGAGGTACCAGACCGCTATCGAAAGGGTGATCCGTTGAGCCGCTCGGTTCTCGTCACCGGAGGAAACCGGGGCATCGGCCTCGCCATCGCCCGCGCTTTCGCCGACAACGGCGACAAGGTCGCGATCACCTACCGTTCCGGCGAGCCGCCCGCCGTGCTCACCGAGGCCGGTGTTCTCGCGGTCCGTTGCGACATCACGGACCCCGAGCAGGTGGAGCAGGCCTACAAGGAGATCGAGGAGAAGCACGGCAACGTGGAGGTGCTGGTCGCCAACGCCGGTATCACCAAGGACCAGTTGCTGATGCGGATGTCCGAGGAGGACTTCACGTCCGTCCTCGACACCAACCTCACCGGCACCTTCCGGGTCGTCAAGCGCGCCAACCGCGGCATGCTGCGCGCCAAGAAGGGCCGCGTCGTCCTCATCTCCTCCGTCGTCGGCCTCCTCGGCTCGGCGGGCCAGGCCAACTACGCCGCCTCCAAGGCCGGTCTGGTCGGTTTCGCCAGGTCCCTGGCGCGCGAGCTCGGTTCGCGGAACATCACTTTCAACGTCGTCGCGCCCGGCTTCGTCGACACCGACATGACGCAGGCGCTCACCGAGGAGCAGCGCAAGGGCATCGTGGCCCAGGTGCCGCTCGCGCGTTACGCGCAGCCCGAGGAGATCGCCGCCGCGGTGCGCTTCCTCGCCTCCGACGACGCGTCGTACATCACTGGAGCCGTCATCCCCGTTGACGGCGGATTGGGCATGGGTCACTGATCACCATGAGCGGAATTCTCGACGGCAAGCGCATCCTCATCACGGGTGTGCTGATGGAGTCGTCCATCGCGTTCCACGCCGCCAAGGTGGCGCAGGAGCAGGGCGCGGAGGTCATCCTGACCGCCTTCCCGCGGCCCACCCTGACCGAGCGCATCGCCAAGAAGCTCCCCAAGCCCGCCAAGGTCATCGAGCTGGACGTGACCAACCAGGAGCACCTGGACCGCCTCGCCGGCCTGGTGCGCGACGAACTGGGCTCGCTGGACGGCGTCGTGCACTCCATCGGCTTCGCGCCGCAGGACGCGCTCGGCGGGAACTTCCTCAACACCCCGTTCGAGTCGGTCTCCACGGCGATGCACGTCTCGGCGTTCTCGCTGAAGTCGCTCGCCATGGCGTGCAAGCCGCTGATGAGCGAGGGCGGCTCGATCGTCGGCCTCACCTTCGACGCGCAGTTCGCCTGGCCGCAGTACGACTGGATGGGCCCGGCCAAGGCCGCGCTGGAGGCCACCTCCCGCTACCTCGCCCGTGACCTGGGCCCGGACGGCATCCGCTGCAACCTGATCTCGGCCGGACCGCTCGGCTCCATGGCCGCCAAGTCCATCCCGGGCTTCGACGGGCTCGCCGACGTGTGGAACACCCGCGCGCCGCTGGCCTGGGACATGAAGGACCCGGAGCCGGCCGGCCGCGGCATCGTCGCGCTGCTCTCGGACTTCTTCCCGAGGACGACCGGCGAGATCATCCACGTCGACAGCGGCGTGCACATGATGGGCGCCTGACCTCCAGGCCCGTACGTTCCGACCGCGCACCGCCCCCCCGGCATCCCCGGAGGGCGGTGCGCGGTCGTTTCTCCCCCCGGCACACGCCCTCGCGGGGCTCAGGTCGAAAAGCCGGACGATCCACCGCAGAATGTGGTGGAACCGGACTTCTGGTCAGGCTGAGGGGAGGAGATCGCCGTGCGCGGTACTCGTCGCCGAACCCGATCCCTGCTGGTGGCCTCCGTCGTCGTCGCCGGGCTGTTCGTCCCCGGAGGCCTGTACGCCGCGGGGCGCGTCGGAGCCGTGGACGCGGCCGCGCCTTCCGAGCCCGGCGCCGGGCCCTCCGGTGCCGAATGCCGTACGTCGGTGAAGGGCTCCCGGGTCGTCGCGTACTGCCACAACCCGTACCCCTTCACCGACCGGGTCCAGCTGCACACCGAGTGCGCCCGGTGGTGGGACGTCGACGCCGACTCCAAGCCGGTCGACGTCCGCCCGGGCCGGACCGTACGGCTGGACGACCGCTGCTGGAAAGAGGTCCGCTCCGTCTGGGTCACCCACACCCGCGAGACGCCCGACGCGCATTGACCCGGTGCGCCGGGATCGGGCAGGGTGGCCCCGGTCAGGGATCATCCCAGCCGTCCCGCCGAGGAGCGGACATGTTCGAGCTCCGGGCCCCGAGCCCGCTCCCGGTGCGCGAGGCGGCGGACCCGCCGGCCGGGTCCTCGCCGCGACTGCTGCCCTGCCTGGTGGCCATCGCGGTGGTCTGCGTCGCCGTCCAAATGGCCTTCGTCGTACCGGGATCGGGTCTCGGGTGGGACGAGACCGTCTACGTCAGCCAGGCCGGAGGCGACACCCCGGCCGCGTTCTTCAGCGCTCCTCGCGCCCGCGGCATCTCCTACCTGGTCGCCCCCCTCACCGCTCTCACCACGTCCACGACCGCCCTGCGGATCTACCTGGCCCTCCTCTCGGCCGGCGCGCTCGTCGGCGCCTTCCGGGTGTGGCGCACCCTGGTGCCCACCCCTGTCCTGGTCTGCGCGGGCGCGGTGTTCGCCACCCTCTGGCCGACCCTGTTCTACGGCTCCATGGCCATGCCGAACCTGTGGTGCGCGCTGGGCGCCCTGGCCGCGACCGGGTGGGTCGCGCGCGCCCTGCTGCGCGGGGCGGGCCGGGCCGAACTCCTCGGCGCGGGGGCGGCGACAGCGGTCGTCGTCCTGATGCGGCCGGCCGACGGGGCGTGGACCGCCCTGCCGTTGCTGCTGGTCACGGTGGTGCGGCCCCGGATGTTCGCCGCGCTGGCCGTCGGGCTGCTCGCGGGCGCCGCGCCGTGGATCGTGGAGGCGTTCGCGCACTACGGGGGGCCGCTCACCCGGCTGCACCGGGCCAGCGAGATCCAGGGCGGACTGGGCTGGAACCTGGCGGTGGACGACCAGGCCAAGGCGCTGGAGGGGCGCACCCTCTGCCGGCCCTGCGACATTCCGTGGAAGCGGCCCGGCGCGACTGTCTGGTGGGCCCTGCTGCCGTTCGTGGCCGCCGGCGGGGCGGTCGTCGCACGCCGGGCGGGCCGGGGTACGGCGATCCTCCTGGCGACGGGGACGGCGGTCTCGCTGGCGGTTCCGTATCTCTTCCTGATCGAGTACGCGGCCCCGCGCTTCCTGCTCCCCGCCTACGCGCTGCTGTCCCTGCCGGTGGCGGAGTGCCTGGTACGTCTGTACGCCCGGGCACGCCGTCCCGCCGGCCGGCCGGGGCGAAGCGCCGTGCGGCAGTGGCGGGTCGTCGCGCTCGCCGCCGTACTCGCCGCCCACCTGGCCGTGCAGCTCCAGGTCACGAGCCGGGTGTCCGCCAGCAGCCATTCGACCAGCGCGGACTACAGGGCGGTGGCCGCCGCGCTGCACCGCAGCGGCGTCCGCCCGCCCTGCGTGATCAGCGGTGACCACGCGGTCCCGATCGCCTACTACGCGGGCTGCGCCTCACGGCAGACCGCCGGGCACGACGGGAGCATCACCCCCGCAGGCCTCGGGGACCTCGCCCAACGGGTCCGGACGGCCGTCCTCGTCTCGGGCGACGGCCGCCGGCCGGGGTATGCCCCCGCGGGGCCGCCCGTCTTCCTGGCGGAGACCCGGGACGCGGGAGCGTACAGGGCCTATCTGTTCCCGCCGCCGGACAGCCCGCAGGGCCGGGCCCGGCCGGGCCCGTGAGACGGTCCGGCCGAGGAGAGGGACACGGGGCACCCGGGCGAGCAGGTGCTTGAACAGCGGGGGAGCCCGCGAGCTCGTCAGACCTGGTCCGCCAGGCAGGTCAGCGCATGGCTCGCGGCCTCCGCCGCCGCAGTCTCCGCGTCGCCCGCGCGGATCGCCTCGACCAGCCGGCTGTGGTCCATGTGGTTCTCCGGCCGCAGCTCCTGGCCGACGTCGCCCCGCAGGTAGTCCCGCAGCAGGTCGCCCAGGTCCGCGTAGAGCCCCGTCAGCACGTCGTTGTGGGAGGCGGCGACCACGGCCAGGTGCAGCGTCGCGTCGGCGGCCACGAACGCCTCCGCGTCTCCCGCCGCCCAGGTCTCCTCCCGGCGCCGCATGAGGGCGTCCAGCTGCCTCAGGTCGCGCTCGGTGCGCCGGGCGGCCGCCAGCCGCGCCGCCGACGACTCCAGGGTCGAGCGCAGCTCCGCGATGTGGCGCGGGTCGGCCGAGGCGAACCGGCGGTGCATCACCCCGGCCAGCTCGCTGGTGGCCACCACGTAGGTGCCCGAGCCCTGCCGGATGTCGAGCAGCCCGTTGTGCGCGAGCGCCCGGACCGCCTCGCGGACGGTGTTGCGGGCCACCCCCAGCTGCTCGACCAGCTCGGGCTCGGTGGGGATACGGGAACCCACCGGCCACTCACCCGTGGTGATCTGGTTCCTCAGCTGGGCAATCACCTGGTCGGCGAGTGCCGAACGCCGCGTGGACGTCAGCGCCATGGTGCTCCTCGGTCGCAACTTCTCATGGGCCCGGATCTTCTCAGGGTCCGGCGGGCGGACGGAATGGACAATCAATCATCCCATGATTCTATGATAGGCCCATGCGTGACGACGAGACCACTCCCCAGACCGTGACCGGGACCCTGAACCCCGGCACCCCCGCGGCCCCCCGCGCCGGTGCCCCCGGCCCGCGGACCGGCCCCTCGCCGTGGTCGCTGCGGCTGGTCGCGATCGGGCTCGTCCTCACCGCGCTCAACCTCCGCCCCGCCATCACCAGCCTGGGTGCCCTCCTCGAAGAGGTCCGGGACGGGCTGCACATGAGCGGCAGCGTCGCCGGGGTCCTCGGCTCGGTGCCCCCGCTCTGCTTCGCGGTCTTCGGTGTCATGGCACCGCGCCTCGCCCGCCGCTTCGGAGCCGGCGCGGTGGTCTGCGCGGGCATGGCCGCCATCACGGCGGGTCTGGTGATCCGGCCCCTGGTCGGCGGCACCGCCGGTTTCCTCGCCGCCAGCGCCCTGGCCCTCATGGGCATCGCCGTCAGCAACGTCCTGATGCCGGTGATCGTCAAGCGCTGGTTCCCCGACCGCGTCGGTTCCATGACCGGGCTCTACTCCATGGCCCTGGCCCTCGGCACCTCGCTGACCGCCGCCGTGACCGTCCCCCTGACCGACGCCATGGGCGGCAGCTGGAAGGCCGGGCTCGGCATGTGGGCCGTCCTGGCCGCCGCCGCGATCCTGCCCTGGCTCCCGCTCGTACGGAACCGGGCCACCGCCCACGAACCCGCCTCCGCCTCCGCGCGCCCGCAGGCCCAGGAGCTGCGGATCACCCGCAGCCGGACCGCCTGGGCACTCGCCTGCTTCTTCGGCCTCCAGGCCACCGCCGCGTACATCACCATGATGTGGATGCCCCAGATCTTCCGCGACGCCGGGGTCTCGGCCGGCACGGCGGGCGTCCTGCTCGCGCTCACCATGGCCATGGGCGTCCCGCTCGCCTTCGTGATCCCGCGCGTCGCCGCCCGGATGCGGAACCAGGGTCCGATCGTCGTCTTCCTCGGCGCCTGCGGCCTCACCGGCTACGCGGGCCTCTACCTGGCGCCGTCCGGCGGCGCCTGGGCCTGGGCGCTGCTCCTGGGCATCTCGAACTGCGCGTTCCCGCTCGCCCTCACGATGATCGGCATGCGGGCCCGCAGCGGCGCAGGAGTGGTCCGGCTGTCCGCGTTCGCCCAGTCCACCGGCTACCTGATCTCGATCCCCGGCCCGCTCCTGGTCGGCGTGCTCTACCAGCACAGCGGCGGCTGGGGAGTGCCGATCGCGCTGATGGCGGCCCTGATGGTGCCGCAGATGGTCATGGGCGTCCTGGCCGGCCGGGACCGGACGATCGAGGACGAATCCTGAGGTGCGAGACTGGAGCCATGTCACCTGTGCTCGACCCGAATCCCCAGAACGGTCAGAAGAAGCTGCTCCTCGTCTTCGGAGCCATGCTGCTGATCACGGTTGTCGTGGGCGTCATCGCCTCCCTCGCCTCCCCGTGACGCCCCGACCCGCCGGGAGCGGTGGCGGCACCCCGTCCCCTAGGGGGCCGGCGTCAGGGTGAAGTGGGTGGGTCACCGGATGGGACCGGCGCCCCGACATCCGTAGGTTCTCAGTAACGGAACCCACGGACCACGGAGGCGGACATGCCGGCCCTCACGCACACCCGGCCCACCCACCCGGAGCCGAGCGGCATCGACGTCCGGCTGCCGTGGTGGGCCGTCGCGCTGCCCGCCCTCGCCTTCGCCGCGCTTCTGCTGCTGATCGCCGGACCGGGCCAGGCGCATGCCGCCACCGGCGAATCGGCGACCGGCGAGTTGCTCCGGCACCTCGTGGAGCTGCTGACCCGCTGACGTCCGGAACCGTCTCGGGTGAAGGCTCCAACACCCTGCGCCAGCTGGCACATTTCATGCGAAGCTGAGGTGTATGAGCGCCGATACACCTCGCAGGATCGTCATTCTCAGGCATGCCAAGGCGGAATGGTCGCAGGAGTCCGACCACGAGCGGCCGCTGGCCGAGCGCGGCCGCATGGAGGCCCCCATCGCGGGCCGCAAGCTCGCCGATTCCGGGATCGCCTTCGACCTGGCCCTCTGCTCGACCGCCGTCAGAACGCGGGAGACGTGGAAGCTGGCCGTGCACGAGATGCCGCAGCGCCCGAAGACCGTGTACGAGGAGCGGCTCTACGAGGCGTCGCTCGGCGAGCTGATCGCCCTGGTCGACGAGACCCCGGACGACGTCACCAACCTGCTGGTCGTCGGCCACAACCCCGGCATGCACGCGCTCGCCGACGCCCTCTCCGGCAGCGGCGAGGGCGACGCGCTCTCCCGCATGGCGCGCGGCGGCTTCCCGACCGCCGCCTTCGCCGTCGTCGAGTTCTCCGGCTCCTGGAAGACCGTCGAGCACGGCGTCGGCCGGCTCGCCGAGTACTGGACCCCCAACGACTGACCCGCCGCTTGTACGGACTGGGCCCCGGCGCGCA